>CAJQNC010000072.1 GCA_905479605.1 uncultured Alphaproteobacteria bacterium
TATGAAGGTGTTAGAGTTTATGACACCCAAAGAAGCCTTCTTGAAAGAGGCACTAAAAAGGGGTAGCCTCTAAATCGGAATTCGCACTTCACCCTTGAAATTGCCAAATCGGAATTCGCACTTCACCCTTGAAATTGCCTATAAATTTTACGCACTTCAGGGTTGACTTATATGCAACCCTTCTCTACAGGTTTAACTGACAGATCCGGGGTGGGATTTGAAAATCGATGGAGTGGTTTTCTTAGCCCCTTGAAGCATAAACTGACCCGGCAGCAGTGCCGCGTAACAGTTGCTTTAAGGGGTCGACGAACCCCACATAGGGTTATTTCTCAAAGATATTTTAGGTGCGTAAGGTCTTGCGCTATTGAATCAATGTCCTAAATTATTATAAGGCATCTACTCTCTAGTCACTCAAGCTGGATCCCGGATAACAATCGCTCGCTGTTCACTTCGTTCACAAGCCCATCTAGCTTCCGGTGAGCCTATATTTACTTTATACGTTCCCCGGGGCTTAGGTGAGCACGAGCGCAGCGAGTGTAGCGAAACTTAGCACCCGGGGTCCATGGTGCCTCATTACGCATATCCGTTGTGGTTCACGCTGGGCCCCGGATAGCAAGATTCGCTATCTGTTCACTGCGTTCACAGGCTCATCTAACTTCCGGGGAGCGTATGTGCGTGTACGCATCTCAATTCGTTGGCTCTAATGAGCATCACACTTTGTCCCTGGGCTCAATACGTCACACTTCCTCTCTGGGGCCAATACGCGGCACACTGTCCCGGGCCCAATGTCCGTCACACGCTCCCCGGGGCTTAGGTGAGCACGAGCGCAGCGAGTGTAGCGAAACTTAGCACCCGGGGTCCAGAGTGCCTCATTACGCATATCCGTTGTGGTTCACGCTGGGCCCCGGATAGCAAGATTCGCTATCTGTTCACTGCGTTCACAGACTCATCTAGCTTCCGGGGAACGTATATACATATGCGCGTCACATATCCTTGAGTCAATTGCGCGTCACATGTTCCACGGGGCTAAGGTCATCCTACCTCGGGTTAGACAACCCATATCTGGATTGTCGCCAGGGAAATGCCCCTATTCTTTATGAGGGTAGTTCTGGCATTTTTTCAGTTGACATCGAGGGAGAAGGGGGCTATGAAAGGTCACACTTCCCTGAGAAGTATTGGATTAACATAAGGCCCCCGTGGAATAAACCATGCATGGCCCTCTGTGGAGAAATGTTTGATGCAACAGCAAAATATTCGTATTCGCCTTCGGGCATTTGATTTCAGAGTACTCGATCAATCCGCAAGTGAGATTGTAAATACGGCCAAAAGGACAGGTGCAAACGTGTCAGGTCCTATTCCTCTTCCTACGCGCATTGAAAAGTTTACTGTGAACCGCTCTCCTCACATTGACAAAAAGTCACGTGAGCAATTTGAGATTCGTACCCATAAGCGCTTGATCGACATTGTTGATTGGTCGCCGCAAACTGTTGACGCTTTGATGAAGCTCGACCTAGCGGCTGGCGTTGATGTTCAGATCAAGTTGTAGGAGCTGAAGTCATGAGAACAGGATTAATAGCAGAGAAGGTGGGAATGTCCCGTGTCCTAACGGATGCAGGTGAGCATATTCCTGTGACCCTTCTGAGAGTTGAAGATTGCCAGGTCGTTGCGACTTGCACTGAAGACAAGCATGGTTATAACTCTGTGCAGTTAGGTGTAGGCAAGCGAAAGACAAAGAATGTAACTAAGCCAATGCGCGGTCACTTTGCAAAAGCTAAGGTTGAGCCAAAGCGTAAATTAGCTGAGTTCCGCGTAAACCAAGATGCTCTTTTGAGCGTTGGTGACACTCTTTCTGTAGAGCACTTCGTTGAAGGGCAGTATGTGGATGTGGTAGGCAAGTCCATCGGTAAAGGTTTTGCCGGTGCGATGAAGCGTCACAACTTTGGTGGTCTCCGGGCTAGCCATGGTGTATCTGTATCCCACAGAAGTCACGGTTCAACCGGTCAGTGCCAAGACCCAGGAAAAGTTTTCAAGGGTAAGAAGATGGCAGGACACATGGGTGATGCTCGCGTGACACAACAGAGTTTGAAGATTGTTTTAACAGATGTGGAAAAAGGCCTGATCGCTATTAAGGGGTCTGTGCCTGGTGCCAAGGGCAGTTTTGTTCTCATTAGAGATTCTGAGAAGAAAGCACGTCCAGACGGTGCTCCTTATCCAGCAGGGTTGCTAAATGCAGGCAAAGCTGCGGCGGAAAAAGTGGATGCCTCTGCAACCGCTGCTGACACGCCTGCGCCAGCCCCTGAGAAGGAAACCACACCTCCGCCAGCCGAAGTAAAAGTGGATACTCAGCCAGTTGCTGAGACAGCTGCTCCTGAAGCGACGGAAAAGAAAGATGGTGAGGAATGACCATGAAGTACGAAGTTCGCACATTAGAGAACAAGAAAGATGGTGAGGTAGATCTTAACCCTGCCATCTTTGGACTGCCCGTACGTTCCGATATCCTCGTTCGTATGGTTAACTGGCAATTGGCAAAGCGCCGCTCCGGTAATCACCAAACCAAGACCATCAGTATGGTTAGCGGTACGACCAAGAAGCCCTTCCGTCAGAAGGGAACAGGTAATGCTCGTGCAGGTAGTTTGCGCGCGCCACAAATGCGTGGTGGAGCGACAATTTTTGGTCCGCAAACTCGTGACCATGCTCACAAGCTTCCTAAGAAGGTGCGTACCTTGGCTTTGAAGACGGCGCTCTCGAGTAAGGTCGCGGATGGCTCTTTATTGATTATTGATGACATTGCGATGAAGTCACCAAAGACCAAAGAGTTGATCGATAGCATTAAGTCTCTAGGTTTGAAGACCGCCCTTATTATAGGCGGTGAGAAGGTGGATGAGAACTTTGCTCGTGCAGCACAGAACGTACCTGGTTTGGATGTATTGCCACAGCAGGGAATTAATGTGTATGACATTCTGCGTCGTGAGCACCTGGTCATCACTAAATCAGCACTAGAGACATTGGAGGGTCGCTTAGCATGAGGCATATTGGTCAAAAATTAGCAAAGAACCCCCAGAAGGTTGGTAAGGCTCGGATCTTTGATATCCTGAGTGAGCCAGTGGTCACTGAAAAGTCCACGCTCATTAGCCAGAGCAACCAGTACACCTTTAAAGTGCCGCTTGATGCTGCAAAGCCTGAAATCAAGCAAGCTGTTGAAGAAATCTTCAAGGTAAAGGTGCGGAAGGTAAATACCATCCTCTCTAAAGGTAAGCAAACAACACGCCGCTTTAAGGGTCAGCCCGGTAAGCGTAATGATGTAAAGAAGGCAATTGTGACTCTGGAGCAAGGCCAAAACATTGATGTAGCAGCGGGACTGTAAAGATGAGTTTAAAACGTTACAAACCAACTACACCAGGACAAAGAGGTTTGATCCAAGTTGATCGTTCTGATTTGTGGAAAGGTGCACCTGTCAAGTCATTGACTCAAGGTCTGAAGAAGACAGGTGGTCGCAACATGTATGGCCGTATTACTTGCCGCCACGTCGGTGGTGGTCACAAGCGTAGCTATCGTTTGGTAGACTTCAAACGCACGAAACGTGATATGGCAGCCACCGTTGAGCGGATTGAGTACGATCCAAACCGTACAGCATTCATTGCGCTGATCAAGTATGAAGACGATACGCTCTCTTATATCTTGGCGCCGCAACGTCTGGCTATCGGTGATACGGTGATCTCAAGCGATACAGCTGATATCAAGCCAGGAAACACCCTGGTGATGAAGAGAATTCCTGTGGGTACTATTATTCACAACATCGAGATGAAGCCTGGTAAAGGTGGGCAGATGGCTCGTTCCGCTGGTGCTTATGCCCAGTTGGTGGGTCGTGATGGTCCCTATGTGATCTTGAAGCTCACATCCGGTGAAATACGCAAGGTGCGTGGTGAGTGCATGGCAACGATTGGTGCTGTGTCTAACCCTGACCAAAAGAATATTAACCTGGGTAAGGCGGGCCGCAAGCGTTGGCTCGGCGTACGCCCCACTGTTCGTGGTGTTGCTATGAACCCAATCGATCACCCTCATGGTGGTGGTGAAGGTCGTACATCCGGTGGTCGTCACCCTGTGACACCATGGGGTAAGCCTACGAAGGGTGCAAAGACACGTGATCGCAAGAAAGCTTCTTCGAAGCTGATTATGCGACGTCGAAAGAAGTAAGGAGTAGATTGTGGCTAGATCAGTATGGAAAGGTCCTTTTGTTGACGGTTATTTGCTAAAGAAAGCTGTAGCTGTTATGGATTCAGGACGTAAAGAAGTTGTTAAAACGTGGTCACGTCGGTCGACCATTCTTCCTCAGTTCGTAGGTGTCACTTTTGGTGTCTACAACGGTAAGAAGTTTGTTCCGGTCCTGGTGACTGAAGATATGATTGGGCACAAGCTAGGTGAGTTTGCTCCGACCCGCACATATTATGGGCATGCAGCAGACAAGAAGGCGAAGAGAGGTTAGTGATGGCACACAAGAAAAACCCAAGGCGTGTTGATGAAAATTCGGCGATTGCTCGGCTCAGCAAGTTGAAGACGAGTCCTCGTAAGCTTAATCTAGTGGCTCAAATGATTCGCAACAAGAACGTGTTAGATGCAATTAGTGCTCTGAAGTTTTGTGAGAAGCGGATCGCTCATGATGTTCGCAAGTTGTTGGACTCAGCTATTGCGAACGCTGAAAACAACCATGGCTTGGACATTGATAGCCTCATCATATCCGAAGCGACTGTCGGTCGCGAAATGATTATGAAGCGTATTGATATCAAAGGTCGTAGTCGCCGTGGAGTCATCAAAAAGCCATTCAGCAATATGCGTATTGTTGTTAGTCAAGTAGGAGCAAGCTAATGGGTCAAAAAGTCAATCCAATTGGTATGCGTTTAGGGATCAACCGTACTTGGGATTCCCGTTGGTATGCTGATAAAGGATATGGTAAGCAACTTCATCAAGATATCGAGATGCGTGCCTATATTACAAAGCGCTTGGCTCAAGCTGGGGTGTCTCGAGTGATTGTTGAGCGTCCCGCTAAGAAAGCGATTGTGACTATTCACACTGCGCGTCCGGGTATCGTTATCGGTAAGAAGGGTGCAGACATTGAAAAGCTGCGGGCTGATATTGGTAAGTTCCTGAAAACAGAAGTGAGCCTCAATATTCTGGAAATTCGTAAGCCTGAACTAGATGCTAAGCTGGCAGCCGATGGGATTGCTCAGCAGTTGGAGCGCCGTATTTCTTTCCGTCGTGCCATGAAGCGTGCGATGCAGTCAGCTCTCAAGTTGGGTGCGAAGGGTATCCGTGTCAATGTGAGCGGCCGTTTAGGTGGAGCAGAGATTGCACGTATGGAATGGTACCGTGAAGGTCGTGTTCCGCTGCACACATTCCGTGCAGACATCGACTATGGTACATCTACAGCGTTTACCACTTACGGTGCGATCGGTGTGAAGGTTTGGATCTATAAGGGTGATATCATGGAGCATGATCCCATGGCCTTAGATCGTAGGCGTGCACAGACTACTGTGAACAGAAGCAATTAGTGTAAAGGAGTTGTAGAAAATGTTAGCTCCCAAGAGGACAAAATATCGCAAGGCCCACAAGGGTAGAATCCATGGCAACGCCAAAGGTGGTGTCGCTTTGAATTTCGGATCCTTTGGTTTGAAGGCTATGACGCCCGGTCGCGTTACCGCAAGGCAAATCGAGGCGGCGCGTCGTACGATTACGCGTCACATCAAGCGTGCTGGCCGTGTTTGGATTCGCATCTTTCCTGATGTACCTGTATCCAGTAAGCCTGCCGAAGTTCGTATGGGTAAAGGTAAGGGTAGTCCCGAGTTTTGGGTGTCCCGCGTAAAGCCCGGCCGGATTATGTTTGAACTTGATGGTGTTCCCGAAGAACTCGCCCGCCGTGCTTTCGAGCTGGCGTCTGCTAAGTTGGCTGTGGATACCAAGTTCATCTCACGTGAAACACGAGGAGTGTAACGATGAAGTGGGAAGATATGAAACAGTTAGACGATGGAGCCGTTAAGGCAAAAATCGTTGAATTGAAAAAAGAATTGATGAACCTTCGCTTTCAAAAAGTGTCAGGTCAGTTGGAAAAGGCGCACCCCTTTAAAGTGGCTCGCCGTAACATCGCTCGCCTGAACACGTTGTTGAATCAGCGGAAAAAAGCGGCATAAAGGAGTAAGTTCATGCCACGTAGAATTTTACAAGGTAAAGTCACATCAACAAAGCGTGACAAGACAATTACAGTTGAAGTTGAGCGCCGTGTGATGCACCCGTTGTACCGCAAGTTTATCAAGCGCTCAAAAAAGTATTCCGCTCATGACGAGCAGAATGTATGTAAAGAGGGAGAGACCGTGAAAATTCGCGAGTGTCGCCCTATTTCTAAAAGTAAGACATGGGAACTCATCACTGAGTAACCATGATCGGATACACATGGTGTGTGTTCGTTAAGAAAGGAAACGAAACATGATTCAGATGCAAACCAACCTGAAGGTAGCCGATAATTCCGGTGCCCGTCGGGTGCAGTGCATCAAGGTCCTGGGTGGTTCTAAGCGAAAGACCGCCTCTGTTGGTGACATCATCGTCGTTTCCGTGAAGGATGCTATTCCTCGCGGTCGCGTTAAAAAAGGTGAAGTCCGTCGTGCAGTGATTGTGCGTACAGCCAAAGAAATCAGGCGCCCTGATGGAACTGCAATCCGCTTTGACGATAACGCTGCGGTTCTCATTAGCAACAATAAAGAGCCTGTTGGTACTCGTATTTTTGGACCTGTGACCCGTGAATTGCGTTCCAAAGACTTCATGAAAATCATTTCACTAGCTCCGGAGGTGTTATAATGGCACGCAGGTTCCGTATTAAAAGAGGTGACTTGGTGACCATTATTACCGGTAAAGATAAAGGTAAGAGTGGTGACATCATCAATGTTTTCCGTGATCGTGAGCGCGTAGTAGTTCAAGGTGCAAATATGGTCAAGCGTCACCAGAAACCTCAGGGTGGACAGCAAGGTGGCATCATTGAAAAAGAGGCCAGTATCCACATTTCAAACGTAGCGCACGTCGACCCCGAGTCTAAAAAGCCTACACGCGTAGGTGCAAAATTTCTTAAAGACGGAACGAAAGTCCGAGTGGCACGTCGTTCTGGTGCAGAATTGGATTAGGTGAGTTTATGACACGTTTAAAGAAACATTACGAAACAGTTGTGAAGCCAGAATTGATGAAGGAATTTGGTTACAAAAACCCTCATCAGGTACCGCAACTTGAGAAAATCGTTATTAACATGGGGCTTGGTGAGGCGACTCGCGATAGCAAGAAGATCGAAAAAGCTGTTGACGAACTGATCCTTATTGCGGGTCAAAGGCCAGTAGTAACCAAAGCTAAGAATTCCATTGCTGGATTTAAGCTACGCGAAGAGATGAACATCGGTGCGAAAGTAACGCTACGTCGTGCCCGCATGTATGAATTCTTGGATAGGCTTGTGAACATAGCTATGCCACGTATTCGTGACTTCCGCGGGATTTCCCCGAAGAGCTTCGACGGTCGTGGTAACTACGCCATGGGTATTAAAGAACAGATTGTATTCCCTGAAATCGACTATGATAAGGTCGATGAGGTACGTGGTATGGATATCATTTTTGTGACATCCGCCAATACCAATGAGGAAGCGAAATCATTGCTGAAGGGTTTTGATATGCCTTTCCAAGAGAAAAAGTAAGGGAAGAGATAGACAATGGCTAAAGTAAGTTCCATTCAAAAAAATCTTCGCCGTGAAAGAATGGTAAAGAAGTTTGCCGGCCGTAGAGAGCGTCTCAAGGCTGTAGCAAACGATCGTAGCGCCTCACCGGAAGACCGGTTTAAGGCAAATTTGAAATTGGCTGAACTCCCACGGAATGGTGCCGCAATTCGGGTTCGTAATCGTTGCGAGATTACTGGACGTCCCCGCGCATATTACCGTAAGTTCAAAATGTCTCGTATTGCTTTACGAGAGCTAGCGTCCTCAGGCTTCGTGCCTGGTGTGACCAAGTCGAGCTGGTAGGAGGATAGCAATATGTCATTTACAGATCCAATAGGCGATATGTTAACACGTGTTCGTAACGGTCATAAGGCTCGGAAATCAAGCGTTGTGACGCCTGCTTCTAACTTGCGTATGAATGTACTCGAGGTATTGAAGCAAGAGGGTTATATCCGTGCTTATCAGAAGCGTGAAGTTCGTAAAGGTATTAGTGAGATCGTTATCGAACTCAAATACCACGAGAACGAGCCTGTTATAAGCCGAATCGAGCGGGTATCGAAGCCTGGTCGCCGTGTTTATCGCGGTATTAACGATTTGATGCCAGTAGCAAACGGTCTCGGTATCTCCGTGCTATCCACACCCAAGGGTGTTCTGTCCGATGGACAGGCCCGTGAGTTGAATGTGGGTGGCGAAGTCTTGTGTAACGTATTCTAGGAGAGAAACAAAATGTCACGTATTGGAAAAAATCCCGTGAATATTCCTTCTGGAGTTACATGCCAGATACAAGGTCGAGATATCACGGTTAAGGGAAAAAATGGCGAACTTGCTGCTGTTATTTCCCGTGAAGTTGAAGTTACGCACGAAGGTGAGCAAATTATCGTAAAACCGCTTAACGATTCCAAGGAAGCCCGTCAATTGTGGGGGACTTGGCAGAAGCGCATCGAGAATATGGTTGTTGGAGTGCACGAAGGCTTTACCAAGGAGCTTGAGATTAAGGGTGTTGGTTACCGTGCCAGCATGGCCGGATCAAGCCTTAAACTGCAACTGGGCTATAGCCACGATATTCTCTTCCCAATTCCTGAGGGTATCAAGGTTAACTGTACAACCCCCACAGAGGTCGTGATCTCCGGTTACGATGCTCAGAAAGTGGGTCAAGTTGCTGCCGAGATTCGTGCTTTTCGGAAACCTGAACCTTACAAAGGCAAGGGCGTAAAGTACAAAGGTGAGTATATTGTTCGTAAGGAAGGTAAGAAGAAGTAGCTATGTCAAAGTCATTTTCATTAGCAGAGCGCAGAAAAGCGCGTATTCGGATAAAGCTAGCCTCAGTGGCTGGAAGTCGTCCTCGTCTGTCTGTCTTCCGGTCTGGCAAACATATTTATGCTCAGGTCATTGATGACAGTAAATCTGGAACAGTAGTCGCGGCCTCAACACTGGATAAGGATCTTCGTAAGAAGTTCAAGAACGGTGGGAATCGGGCTGCTGCAGAAGCTGTCGGAAAACTCGTAGCAGAGCGGGCTTTAAAAGCCGGTGTAAACAATATAGTCTTCGATCGTGGTGGGTATCTCTATCATGGTCGTGTAAAAGCTTTGGCTGACGCAGCACGCGAAGCCGGACTTACATTCTAGGAAGGTTAAAGATGAGTAACGATCGAAATACAAGGCAACGACACGATAAAGAAGAATCCGATATCGTTGAGAAATTGGTTTTCATCAACCGCGTGGCCAAAGTTGTTAAAGGTGGTAAGCGCTTTAGCTTCTCAGCCCTCGTAGTAGTGGGTGATGGTAAGGGCCGTGTCGGTCATGGTACCGGTAAAGCCAAAGAAGTTCCTGAGGCTATCAAAAAAGCAGCAGAGCAAGCCCGTCGTGATATGATTCGCGTTCCTCTCCGTGAAGGACGTACATTACATCATGATGTGACAGGCCGCTTCGGAGCGGGTCTCGTACACATGCGTACAGCGGTTCCTGGTAAAGGAATCATCGCGGGTGGTCCCATGCGTGCTGTCTTTGAAGCGCTGGGTGTTCACGATGTGGTCAGTAAGTCCATCGGAACTTCAAACCCACACAACATGGTGCGCGCCACTTTTGCTGGTCTGAAGGAGATGAACGCTCCTCGTCATGTCGCAGCGAAGCGTGGTAAGAAAGTAGGCGATATTGTTGGTCGCAGAGCACAAGGAGAAACGCGCGATGTCTAAACCAAAAGATACTCTATTGGTCACTCAGACCCGCAGTGCCATCCGCCGAGAGAAAAGCCAACAGGCGACTCTTGTTGGCTTGGGTTTGAACAAGATTGGTCGTACCCGTGAACTTGAAGATACTCCTTCAATTCGTGGCATGATCAACAAAGTAAGCCACTTGGTGAAAGTTGAAGAGAAGGCGTAAGCCTTCTCCCCTAAGTATAGGATAGAACAATGAATTTGAATCAGATTACAGATAACTCAGGCGCTCGTACAGATCGTAAACGTGTTGGCCGTGGTATCGCTTCAGGCACAGGTAAGACCTGTGGTCGTGGTGTGAAGGGGCAAAAGTCTCGTACAGGTGTGGCGATTAAAGGTTTTGAAGGCGGTCAAATGCCTCTTTACCAACGTCTTCCAAAGCGCGGCTTCGTCAACATCTTCGCCAAGGACTTGAATGAGGTTAACCTGGGTCGTTTACAGCAAGCAGTGGATGCCAAGAAACTGGATCCAAAGAAGCCTGTAACTGAGCAAGCTCTTGTGGATGCTGGAATTAATCGCCGTCTTTTGGATGGTACACGCATTTTAGCCAAAGGCGAGATCAAGGTGAAGTTGGAACTCCATGTTTCAGGGGCATCAAAGTCTGCCGTTGCCGCGATCGAAAAAGCTGGCGGGAAAATTACTTTTATTGAAGTAAAACCTACAACTCCTAAGGCGGAGAAGAGGCTCTCTGGAGAAGAGAAGAAGCCTGCCGCTGATAAGAAAGCTCCCGCGGAAAAAGCTCCTGCTAAAAAAGTAGAAGCCAAAGAGCCCGCCGAGAAAAAGCCAGCCCCAAAGAAGGCGCCGGCAAAAAAAGAAGATAAAGAGTAAAGAGGAACCATGGCATCAGCAGCAGAACAACTTGCCGCCAATATAAATCTCTCCGCCTTTTCCAAGGCGGAAGACCTAAAGAAGCGGATTTGGTTCACGATTGGTGTCCTTATCGTTTACCGTCTGGGAACTTATATTCCTCTGCCAGGCGTGAATGCAGCTGTCATGAAGGCCTTTACTGAACAGAACTCAGGAGGCCTTCTCGGCATGCTGGATATGTTCTCTGGTGGTGGCTTGAGCCGTATGTCTATTATGGCCTTGAACATTATGCCGTATATCTCTGCCAGTATTATCACTCAGCTGATGCGTGCGGTTGTCCCGCAAATGGAAGCGATGTGGAAAGAAGGTGATAGCGGCCGTCGCAAGATTAACCAGTACACACGCTACGGTACGGTTCTTCTGGCCACTGTCCAAGGTTTTGGTGTTGCTGTTTGGCTTGAGAGTATGTCAGGCGCAGCGGGGCAAGCCGTGATTGATCCCGGTATTTTCTTCCGTCTGACAGCTGTTGTTACGGTTGTGGGTGCGACTGTCTTCTTGATGTGGCTTGGTGAGCAAATTACCGCACGTGGTATTGGTAACGGTATCTCCTTGATTATCTTCGCAGGTATCGTCGCTAACCTACCGAGTTCGGTTATCGGTGCTCTTGAACTCGGCCGGACAGGGGCTCTGTCTTATATTGTCTTGCTGCTTCTGGTGGTAGCCTCGATTGCCATGATTACATTCATCGTGTTCTTTGAAAGAGCTCAGCGCCGTATTCATATTCAGTACCCGAAGCGGCAAATGGGCAATAAGATTTCTGAAGCCCAGTCGACTCACATGCCTCTGAAACTCAATGTTTCAGGTGTAATCCCACCTATCTTTGCCAGCTCGATTATGATGCTACCATTGACTGTTTCTGGTTTCTCCGGCCAAGGTGGCCCAGAGTGGTTACAATGGATCGCTGTGTCTTTCCAGCATGGAACAACGACATTCATCATCATTTACCTCTCATTGATCGCATTCTTTGCATTCTTCTACACATCCATCGTGTTTAACCCCGTGGATGTGTCTGAAAACTTGAAAAAAGCCGGTGGGTTTATTGCGGGTTATCGTCCCGGTAAAAGTACGGCGGACTACCTCGATTATGTTGTGACTCGTTTGACTTTGGTCGGCGCTCTGTTCCTATGCTTTGTGTGTGCCGTTCCAGAGCTGTTGCAAGCCAAATATGCTTTGTCTTTCTATCTTGGGGGCACAACCTTCTTGATTGCTGTGAGCGTGCCCATGGATACAGTGGCACAAATCCATTCCCATCTGATGCAACACCAGTATGAAGGCTTGATGAAAAAGTCTCGTCTGGGCAAAAGAAGGAACCCACGGAAATGAACATAATCCTCCTCGGCCCTCCAGGTTCTGGTAAGGGAACTCAGGCACGAAGCCTGATGGAGAAATGTGGATTGGTTCAGATATCAACGGGAGACATCCTCCGCAAGGAAGTAGCAGAGGGAACTCCGGTGGGGTTGAAGATTAAAGACATCATCGAGGCGGGTAACTTCCCCGAAGATGATCTGATTATGGAGCTTTTGGAAAACCGCCTTAAGGATTCCGATTGCGACAGCGGGGTGATCCTAGATGGTGTTCCTCGGACCTTGTACCAGGCTGAATATATCGATCGACTATTCGAGAAGCTGGACAAGAAGTTAGACGCAGTCATTGAGTTGTCCGTGGATGACCAAAAGCTGATTGCTCGCCTTTCTGGCCGGTTTACCTGCCAAGATTGTGGTGAGCCCTACAATGACACATACAAACTTCCTGCGAAGGAGGGGGTATGTGACAAGTGTGGAGGGGAGACGTTCCTTCGTAGACCTGACGACCAGCCTGAAGCAATTCAGAACCGGTTGGAGGTATATCATGAACAGACCCGTCCATTGATAGACTTTTATTCTGAGTCAGGCCGGCTCAAGTCAGTAGACGGCATGAAACAGATGGAAGAAGTAAGTTCTCAGATTCTAGCCATTGTGGCCAACTGAGAGTTGACAAGTTGAATTGTATGCCTATACTCCGCTCAGGTGTATTTTGGCATATTGTGTGTAAAGTAAGGAGAAACGAGTGGCCCGTATTGCAGGCGTAAACCTTCCAACCAATAAGCGCGTCGAGATTGGACTGCGTTATATTTATGGTATTGGCCCCAAGATCGCGAAAGATATTTGCGAGAAGGTGAAAATTCCCGAGAGCCGTCGCATCAGTGAACTCACTGACGACGAGGTCAAAAGAATCCGTGAAATGATTGATGATTCTGTGAAAGTCGAGGGTGATCTTCGCCGTCAGAATGCCATGAACATCAAGCGTCTTTTAGACTTAGGCTGCTATCGTGGACTACGTCACCGTAAAGGCTTGCCAGTTCGTGGACAACGGACGAGCACCAATGCCCGTACTCGTAAGGGTAAGGCAGTCGCCATCGCAGGTAAGAAGAAATAAGAGTTAGGTGAGTTTAATGGCAAAGCAAACAGTACAGAAAATCCGTCGTAAGGACCGTAAGAACATCGTATCTGGTGTGGCTCACGTGAATTCCACTTTTAACAACACGGTGATCACCATTGCCGATGCACAAGGCAATGCAATTGCTTGGTCATCTTCTGGCTCCCGTGGGTTCAAAGGATCTCGTAAGTCAACACCATATGCAGCACAGCTTGCAGCAGAAGACGCAGGTAAGAAAGCTCAAGATCATGGCATGAAGACCCTGGAAGTCCAAGTGAAGGGCCCCGGATCTGGACGTGAGTCTGCGCTTCGTGCTTTGCAATCTATTGGTTTTACCGTGACAGCTATTCGCGACGTTACGCCCGTTCCACATAATGGGTGCCGTCCAAAGAAGCGTCGTCGCGTATAATTATTAACCCCCACACTGAGGTCCATATACGTACGAATGGATCTCAGCGTATGATTTAAAGGATAGACTCGTGATACAGAAAAACTGGCAAGCGCTTATTAAGCCCTACAAATTGAATGTGTCTCACATTGATGACCCCGATCGTGTCGCAGACATCGTTGCCGATCCACTAGAAACCGGTTTTGGAATGACCATTGGTTCTGCTTTGCGTCGTGTGCTCTTATCATCACTGCAAGGATCAGCAGTCACTTCCATTCAGATTGATGGCGTGCTCCATGAGTTCTCCACCATTCCAGGTGTTCGTGAAGATGTGACAGACATTGTATTGAACGTGAAAGGCATCATCACCAAGCTGCACAAAGATGGTCCCGTAAAGATAAAGGTCAAGGCAGAAGGCCCCTGTGAGATCACAGCAGGCATGATCGAGACTCCTTCGGATGTTGAGATCCTCAACCCTGATCATGTTCTCTGTACACTGGATGCCGGTGCGAAACTCAACATGGAATTCACAGTGAATACCGGTAAGGGTTATGTCCCTGCAGAGCAGAATAAGAAAGCTGATTCAGCTATTGGCTTGATTCCAATTGATGCTCTTTACAGCCCCGTGCAAAAAGTGTCTTACAAAGTGGAGAACACTCGTGTTGGTCAACAAACGAACTATGACAAGTTGATCCTCCGCGTTGAAACTGACGGAACTGTAAACCCAGAAGATGCGGTGGCACTGGCTGCTCGTATCCTGCAGGATCAGCTCGTTCGCTTTGTGAACTTCGATGAGCCCGATATTGTTGAAGAAGAGAAAGACGAAGAGACTCTACCATTCCCACGCGCTCTGTTGCGTAAGGTTGAAGAGCTTGAGCTGTCTGTTCGTTCCGCCAACTGCTTAAAGAACGACAACATAGTTTACATCGGTGACCTGGTACAGAAATCAGAGCCTGAAATGCTGCGTACCCCTAACTTTGGTCGTAAGTCTTTGAACGAGATCAAAGAGGTATTGACTACCATGGGTCTGCATTTGGGTATGGACGTGCCGGAGTGGCCACCAGAGAACATCGATGAATTAGTAAAACGCTTAGAAGAACCCTTCTAAGCCCGAATTAAGGAGTAAATAAAATGCGTCATGGTATCAAAGGACGTAAGCTAAACAGGAACACCAATCAGCGTAAAGCGCTCTTTGGTGGCCTTGCGAAGTCCCTCATTAAGCAAGAGCAAATCACAACGACTCTGCCGAAGGCGAAAGATATCCGCCCTATCGTAGAGAAGATCGTAACCCTCGGTAAGCAAGGCGGATTACACAACCATCGCCAAGCATTGACACTGCTGGGTGGTGACAAGGATCTAGCTGCAAAGATCATGGGCCCACTGGCTGAGCGCTACAAGTCTCGTGCAGGTGGTTACACCCGCATTATTAAAGCCGGTAACCGTTACGGTGACAACGCCCCAATGGCGATCATCGAATTCATCGACCGTGATGAAGAAGCGAAGAAAACCGACGCGGGTCCTACTGCTGAGCAAGAGTCAGAAGACGAGACTGAAGCTGCTGAGGCTTAAATTCCTCATCTCTCCCCTGGTGGGAGAGGTCGGCGCAACGCGCCGGGTGAGGGGGATATTATCTTGTCCAAGCTACGCTTGGACTAAGTTTTTAAACCCACTCTCTACCTGAATAAGTATGCTTTTGTGATGCCACCGTGCAAACCCTTAAGTTGCCCAAGCTTCGCTTGGCCAAAGTTATCTTACCCCTCACCCGCCCCTTCGGGCCGACCTCTCCCACAAGGGGCGAGGTAAAATCTCCTGAAACTCAACCTCTTATCCGTTAAACATAAAATATGAATAAGCAGTTGGCGCAAACTTATTTTCTGAATAGCTTCGCTCCATCTGATTATTCTAAAGTAAGATATTATTAATGTTCTATGAAAGGAATAGTCATGAAGTTTAATTTTCTTAAAATGAAAACCCTTGCTTTAACGGCCGCATTGGTCTGTCTAGCACCCCAATCAAAAGCAGACTGTATCGAAGAGTATTTGAATTCTGTAGAGGAATCCTTTGATAGAGCGACTTCGCCCACAGCTAAGTTTGAAGTTGTATCCCAGCTTGTGAATGTGAAAGTTTTGCGTGAGGCTGACTCTCTAGAGGAATTAGATCGTGTGAAACTGGCAAAGGGCTTCGGTCCTCGTGTGGGGACTTATACTGATGATGAAGGGAAGGACCAGTTCAACTCCAAAAAATCGAACCCTCTGGCTCTAGCTATCCTCTTTGGGAAACCCGATAAAGTTGAGAAATTTCTGTCCGTAGTTGAGAATGTGAACGATGACATCTTTACGGCTTGGGGCTATCGTCAGCCTTATTACCCTGCTCATGTGGCCTTGGATCCCCAATTCCCTACCGAAGTTTCTGGTGTATGGCTTGGTCACCGCTTAAGGATTATTGATCTATTGGGCGAAAAGGGTGCAGACTTTAACAAACTTCCTCCTGCTATAACTCTTGGTGTCTACCAAAACCCACCTCTCCCCTTGTGGGAGAGGTCGACCCGAAGGGGCGGGTGAGGGGTAGAACAACTTTGACCAAGCGTAGCTTGGACAACTTAATGAGCTGCACGAGATGAGGCCGTACAATCAATCCATTTCAGGGGGAAAGTGATTTTAAAAACTTAGCCCAAGCTCCGCTTGGACGAGATATCATCCCCCTCACCCAGCGCTGCGCGCTGACCTCTCCCACGCTGGGGGGAGGTGGTTGTTTTAACATTCTTTTTCCAGCGAGAGCTCGGTCAAAATAATGTCTAACGCTCCTTCTATATTCTCTAGAACTTCGTTATTCCAAAAACGTACCACCCTAAATCCTTCTTTTTCTAAGACTTGTGTCCGTTTATTATCATACGATTTCCTCTCAGCATGCTGGCCTCCATCGAGTTCAATGATCAATTTCTCTTCAAGGCATACAAAATCAACAATATACCCCTGAATAATATGTTGCCGTCGGAATTTGTAATCGTGAAGGTTTCGGTCCCTAAGTTGATTCCATAGGCGGGTTTCAGAGTCTGTTGGCACATTCAAAACTGAAGAGCGACATTCTGTTAAAATTTAGAAAAAAAATAACAGGAGAAAAGTATGTCGCGGAGAAAGTATCACCACCTGAAGTCAGAGGATCGTTTAAAGCTTTATTCATTATTGCTAGAGGGTT
>CAJQNC010000073.1 GCA_905479605.1 uncultured Alphaproteobacteria bacterium
ACTCCTTGTGAGTATATTAATGATTCCTATCGAGAGGCTGCATGAGTCTCATATGTATTGAACCTACACATGGTACCGCCTCACCATCACCACTACCACCCACACCATTAATATAATGCAGATAGTACATAGCTTCGTACAACCTCTCTGAGGAATTAGCTTTTACGAAACACTCATTTCATCTTTCCCATAAAGGGAAAGGTGATTTTTAAACTTAAAAGATTCTTTCATAGTGTTGAATGAAAAGACCTAACTTTCCCCCTGCGCCTTGGTGAAAGCTTGGGCGCCATCGTATTCATTGAGTTTCTCGATGTGCATCCAAGTGTATTCTTGTTGCACCTTATCGAGAAGCCAGCAGAGATCCTGGTCTTTCATACTCACCTGTTCATCACGCATGATGAAGCGACAACGCCAATGATCGACGGTGTCAGGAGACATGCCTTTGACTTGCGGATAAACAATAACCCCTCGGCTGGAAATATATTTAAGCTTAATCGGGGCATTGGCAAAGAGTGATTCCATCTGCTGACCAAGTTGATCAGCAGAAATATCAGATTGTATATAAATATCTGCTCCCACAACACGGCTAGATTTAGGCTGAATTCCATTGTCTTTAACCTGTGGCAATCGAATGTCCTTATAATTACGAACTGGCCAGAAGTCAGTCTCTTTGCCCAGATTGTGAATGACTGCATCGGTGAACTCTTTGGTACCCACTGATGCTCCACCAGCCACCAAGTCGCCAGTGTAAATCCTCTCGACTCCAAGTGTATATAGGAGGGATTGCTCAATGGTGTGAGCCGCTTCAAATTCGCCCATATGGCGCAGCATCATAACTCCTGAAAACAAAACGGCTGTAGGGTTCACTAGGTTCTTACCGGCAATATCTGGGGCAGAGCCATGTACAGCTTCGAAAATGCCCACCTCATTACCAATGTTAGCACCAGGGGCAATCCCCAAACCACCAACAAGGCCTGAGCCTAGATCAGAGATAATATCTCCGTTCATATTAGTGGTAACAATGACGTCAAACTCCTCAGGGCGTATCACCATTTGATGAGCACAATTATCGATTATAATATGCTTGGATTCAATATCAGGGTAGTCAGGGGCGACACTCTCAAAAACTTTCTTGAGCAACCCCTCAGTGAGCTTCATAATGTTAGCTTTGGTGGCACAGTGGACGGTCTTACGACCTTCTGCCCGAGCCAATTCAAAAGCAAAGCGGGTAATCTTTTCGCAACCTTTATGAGTAATAAGTTTAAGACACTCGGCCACAGAGGGCGTTTGCATATACTCGATGCCAGCATAAAGATCTTCAACGTTTTCTCGCACAACAACAAAATCTATATTGCGGCCACTGAATGGTGTTTCAACTCCAGGAATTTCTCGAACAGGGCGAGTATTCGCATAAGTTTCAAATAATTTACGCAAAGTCACGTTCGCACTTTTTTCACCATAACCGACTGGTGTTTCGAGTGGCCCTTTCAGGGCAACTTTATTTCGTTTGAGAGAATCAATAGTGTCTTGGGGGACGCCAGATGAATCACCAGATTTGAATACTTTTGCTCCCGCAAGACAAGTCTCCCATTCAATCCCTACACCTATGGCATCGATAACCCGACGAGTTGAGCCTACAACTTCTGGACCAATTCCATCGCCTTCAATGAGTGTAACTTTCTTAGACATTATGACCTCCCAGTGCATCTATTTTGCAAAACAATACCATGGAGTGTTGATTTATCAAATTTTTATCGTTTACGAAGATGAAGAAATGATGTTATAGGTGATCTTTAACAGGACTTGGAGTAGTTTTTGAATTTAAATTCAGACCTCTTTGGTTATAATTAAAACAACAAAGAAACCATAACAAGCCCCCTGTTGGAGGATTATTAATAGGGATAGCGAGAGAAATGATAATGCAGTTGATTAATAATGATGATTCAGTAGACGAGACCGAAATAGAGAAAATTGAATCGAAAGTGAAGTGGTATAACCCCGAAAAAGGTTATGGCTTTTTAGAGCCGCTTGAAGATGGAAACGATATTTTTATGCACTTTTCTGTTCTAGACGCCGCCGGGTTTCGGCGCGTTGAAGAAGGTGACACAATCGTTTGTGATATCGGACCAGGTCGCCAAGGAAAGCAAGTACTCCGTGTACTCGAAGTCAAGATCACACCGAGAGAACCCGGCCGTTCTTCTCCCATGTTTCCAGGATCACGCATGCCATATGTGGACCCTGAAAGCTTAGAAGATATTGAAGGTGAAATTAAGTGGTTCAACCCTTTAAAGGGCTTCGGATTTATCTGCCCTGAAGACGGTGGACGCGATATCTTCCTTCATGCATCTGTTCTTAGAGTTCTTGGACTTGAGACAGTTGAACCTGGCGTGAAGGTAAAAGCAAAAATTACCTCTTCTGAGCGTGGACGTGAAGCGCGGGCTATAGAGTTTTTGAACCCGTATATCCAGAACGCTTAGGGCATAACCCCTGCGGTCCAATACAAATTAAGCTCCCCTAATTAATGGGGAGCTAACTTGGTTTTGAATTAATCATTTTTTTTGAAATCATCACAGAAGATATTTCGATCCGAAATATCTACACAACATTGAAACCCATAAAAGGACCAGGAATATGGCTGTTCCCTTACCTCAGGCTCGCTGGATTTTATTTGCAATCTGCATACTCATTGTTACTATAAACCTCGATTACACTAGTGTGAATTTGGCCTTGGTATCCATGGCTGCAGAAGTCGACAGCGATCTGAATATCATTCAGTGGGCACTCAGCGCTTATGTTCTGGCCTGGGCAGCCTCAGTTGTGTTGGCGGGCAGGCTAGCCGATATCTTTGGTAAGCGCCGAATTTTGCTTTATGGCGTGGGGTTGTTTGCTCTATCTTCCCTATTGATTGGTATGGGAACAAGCACTGAAGAGATCATTGGCGGCCGGGTGCTTCAAGGCATTGGTGGCGCATTATTTGTCCCATCCTTGTATGCTCTCACATTTTCCTCTTTCCCTCCCGAAAAACATGGATTTGCCATTGGGCTTGTGGGTGGCGCAGCAGGAATTGGGCTGGCTATCGGCCCTACCTTCAGCGGTTTTTTGCTTGAGTACCTCTCATGGCGATGGATTTTCCTAGTCAATATTCCTCTGGCGTTGATCACCATGGCGATTATCAGCCTAGCCACACCAAAAGAACCAAAACGTCTGTTATCTGATAAAGTTGACTTAACAGGAGCTGCCCTCTTAGGCGCTGCCTTACCGCTCTGCATTTGCGCACTTAATGAATTGGGCGACAAAGGACTGACGCCACAACCCTTGATGATGATGCTAGTTGGTTCAATTCTGTTTATAGGATTTTTTACTCACTTACTTAAAGCCAAATCGCCACTGATTCCACTGGATCTGTTTAAGAACTCTCCATATTTTAAAGGATGCATGCTGCCTTTCATGAGTCACCAATTCACCTTCTCGGTAGTTCTGGTGATGATGGGGCTTTACCTGCAGAATGTGCTCAAGTATCAACCTTTCGAATCAGGTCTCATCTTTTTGGCGATGACCTTGGGGTTTGGAGTTCTTTCTATTTACGGAGGAAGCTTGGTCGACAAAGTAGGTCTTCGTGTGCCAAGTGTTTTAGGACTGTTGATCCTTAGCATTGGAGCAGCTTCCATGACACTACTGGCGGCCGATAGCTCTCTCAGTTTCGTTGTACTTGTATTAATGATTCTCGGCATAGGCTTAGGTTTGTGTTTATCTTCATACAATACAGCCATGATGCAGGCTGTCCCGCCATCCGAGGTCACTCTGGCTGCAGGTGTCTTTTCTATGGGAGCTTTGATTTCACATACTTTGGCCGTGGTCCTTGCCACCGGTTCCATTACAACCATTGGGTTATACTATGCCTTCGCAGATCCGGCCATGTGGAACCTGCCTACTGATCAGGCTCATCAAGTGGGCGTTATTATGTCTAGCGCCCATTGGACCAATGATCTGTATGCGATTTTCCCAGAAGGACTGAAAGGGACGGTTCAAGAATCCATCAACCATGGATTTATGTTTGCCTTACATCTTGCAGGACTTGTGTGTGCCCTCGTCACCGGCGCTGGGGCTTGGCTTGCAAACAAACACCTTCATGTGGAAGTTGCTGCGGCACAAGAAGGTGCAATTCCACCTGCAATGGTCGCATAAAAAAGGGGGCTGTTACTCAGCCCCCTCAATATCAATATTGCTAAGTCGTTTATGCCACAGCTTTCTCTTCTTCTGAATCAGATGCTGGAGCCATACCTAATGCATGCATATATACATCCAGGAGCTCTTCCTGTTCATGGCGATCATGGGGCTCCATTTTACGCAGTCCGATCACCTTGCGGATGACTTTTACATCATACCCATAGCCCTTCGCCTCACCGTATACATCACGGATTTGCTCAGCTATTGCAGATTTTTCTTCTTCTAATCGCTCAATGCGATCAATAAAGGAACGTAATTGTCCTGAGGAAATTCCACCAACGTCAGTCATCGCTTTCTCCTTGTTATGAATTACTGATGGGAATGTCTAATTTATAGGACGTGGTGCGAAAGAGAGCAAGTGTATTCTCAAAACTTCTTGTACTACAGGATTAGCTTAAAATTAAATCAAACACACCTCTCCATATTTGCTTTTTTTCATTTACATACAGAATGTTATTTATGGCCTCAAATATAGGCATTTACTCTCTTTCACTCCTCTTCTATCCTTTAATCAAAATAATAAAAGGGTATATCTATGCACACTTTCTCTCGATTCACTTACTTACTCACTGGGCTGGCCATTATGTCTTTCTCTTCTGCAGATGCAGGACGTGAAAGCTATCAAATTGCTCGTGGATTGCATCAGCTTGACGTAGAAAAACACCCTAAGAGGGTGGGTCTTCGCGCAACATTAACTCACCAAGACGCGGATCAAGAAGAACTCATGGGTAGTGAACTTGCCACCCGGTTTACAACCAACCAACCACTCGGTGGATTCACATTATTTACATACGATGGAGAAGATGCCGATGCACACTTGAACACCTTGCGTTCTCGGAACTCAGTCCAAGCGGGGACTCACACCTATGTGATTCCTGGTACGGATGTTCCCTTGGTGCCTACGGGTGAATTATATATTCGTTTTCATTTTAAAACCACGGGGGCTCGCGCTGATGAAATCCTTTCTGAACATGGATTGCAACGTCATGGTTTCAAGGAATATGTAGTTACAATCACACCTGCATCTCACAACCCCTTTGAAACAGCGTTTTTATTAGCGGCTTTAGCAGAAGTTGAAAAGGTAGAACCTGACTTCGCCGTCCCCCTGCAACGTTTAGGTTTTGATCGTCTGGTAAATGATCAATGGCACCTTAAAAATACAGGAGAATGCCGCGGAACCACTAAAGGTCTGAAAGCCGGTGCGGATGCAAGAGTCATCGAAGCATGGGACGTTCTTGAAACTAGATTTGGTGAAGGTGGACGGTATGGCTCACCAGATGTCACCGTAGCCATCATTGATGATGGTTTTGATCTCGATCACCCCGATATCGGCGCGGATCGAGTCGCTCACCCACGGGATTTTACACGAGATTCAGATGACCCCCGTCCTGGTGATGGAGACTGGCATGGAACTTCCTGCGCTGGTGTAGCCGTCGGAGCCTTGGGTGGTGGTGATATCTTGGGTGCTGCACCAACGTCCCGTTTCATCCCCATCCGATGGGGCTATGGTCTTTCTGATGGTTAAGTGGAAGCCTGGTTTGATTTTGCGATGCAGAGCGGTGCTGATATCATCAGCAATAGCTGGGGCGCCGCAGCAGACTTCTTCCCTCTTTCGACCCGACAATGGGATGCTATTTACCGCTGTACCACGGAAGGCCGTGATGGCAAAGGCTGCGTCGTCGTATTCGCTGCCGGTAACAGTAACCACAATATCAATGCCCCAAGCAAAGGGACTCTCGATGGGTTTGCCACTCACCCCCGTGTTATCGCAGTCGCAGCGTCAACAAGCATGGATGAAAGGTCCCACTACTCAAATTATGGATTGGAAATCTCCGTCACTGCCCCATCCAGCGGAAAGGGAGGAATGGGTATTCTTACCGCCGATGTTGAAGGAAAACCTGGCTACTCACCAACGGATTATACCTACGATTTCGGAGGCACTTCCAGTGCATGTCCCTTAGTAGCTGGAATCGCAGGACTTGTGCTATCAGCCAACCCTGAGTTAACTGCCTTGGAGGTCAGAGATATCCTGGAAAAAACCGCACGAAAGATTGGCGGAGAAACTGGCTTTAGCTATGAGTTTGGTCATGGCTGCATCAACGCGAAAGCTGCGGTAGAAAAGGCATTGGAGATGCGGAAATAGCAGAAATATACGAACCGTAGCTCAGCCTTAACTCTATCTTTTAAATCAATGTTTTTAGTTGATTCATTGGCTTAGACTTACAAAGTTTGATAGAGTGAAAAGAAAAAAGGATAATGCAGTTGGGCCGCTACTTTCAAACTCTCGTATGGTTTATGATAGGAACTCTCTCAATACCTGGTGCCTTTGCTCAGACTGAGAAAGTCAGCGGCATCACCGCACCAAAGCTTAGCGAGATAAATATGAGTGTCTTCAGATACTTGTACGAGTGTCTGGGAGAGGTTTATAGCTCTATCTATCAAGGAATCATTTCCTTAGGAGATTTTATTGAAACAGCGGAATGGCTTTATCATTCCCTTTCTAAGCCAGCCATTCGCGCACAAATAGTTGAGTTTTCCATCGAGTTCACAACATCCCTTCTTATTGCTCTTGCTGTAGAACGGCTCCTCGCCCTGTATATGCGTCCTATAGGAAATAAATTTAGGAGTATTGATCGCTGGCATCATTTCTGGCGAGATGGGTGCAATGTCTTTTTCTGCATTGTCCCCATATTTGCATTTGGCCTCGCATTCTATGGGAGCTTTAGCCTATTGGATCCCGTGGGTGATGTTTATCTGAAAATTGCCACCATCTTCATAAATGGCGTAACAGGAGCCTGGGCTCTGATTCGAGCATCCATATTGGTTTTACGACCGCATACCCAAGATAGTCTTATTCCTTTCACAATTCAAACGCTGCATAAAACCCATAGCTCGCTTCGACGTATTGCACTCACAGCTCTTGTTGGATATTTTACTGTAGAGATTGGAAATATTATTGGCCTCCCGCAGGCCGGCCATAAACATGTGATTCAGTTCACTACCTTGGTCATCCTCATTTTTGCTAGCATACTTGTGTGGAACCTACATGATGACTTCCGTGAGTGGCTCAAATTAAGGCGCACAGAGAAGGGTATTTTGCCATGGAAAAAGAGGTTCTTAGCCCTGATGCACTTCTTACCTCTTCTCACTGTCTATACAATAACATTAGTGTACCTCACTTGGGTCTTACCCCTGGATCCTATATTAGTAAGTGGCTGGAAAATACTAGGAACTGCACTCCTCTTGCCAATTTTGGCTTATACACAATACATTTTAGGCTTGCTGCAAGAGTACTGGGTCGAACAGCACTTGTCCCAATTTGCACCAGACACATACAAAAAAGCCAAATTTTATAAAGCACAAATTGGTTTTGTCCTCACCTCTCTATTTACAATAATTCTTGTTCTATTTGCGATTTGGTTTTGGGGAGGAGATCCCTTATTTCTACTCACAACCAAGATCGGGCAAGAGATCTCAGAAAAAGTACTCAGCATTGTCATGGTTATTGGCTTATCTCTGTTTCTATTGCGGTTCGCAAAAGGTATCCTCAACAGATATCTAGACCCAAGTAAGATCCATGGTATAAGCCCTTCTGAACGAGCTCGCATGAAGACTCTTCACAGTATCAGCCTCAATGTATTTCAACTTATTATATGGCTTCCTGCAGCTCTATTGGTTCTCGCTGAACTAGACATCGATATCCTTCCTGCCGTAGCCACGGTTGGTGTCCTTGGGGTCGGCCTATCCTTTGGAATTCAATCGGTAGTCAAAGACTTCGTGACAGGTTTATTCATGTTAGTAGAAGATTCTTTCGCAGTAGGTGATTCTGTCAATATTAATGGGAAAATCGGCAGCGTAGAATCTCTTACTGTTCGTGTCCTCCGACTCAGAAGCATGGACGGTTCGCTCTCCTCAATTCCTTACGGAAGTATCGACAGCATTGCAAATTACACGCGCACCTATTCAGTATCTATCATTTTAGTAACTATCGGCCGAGGTGAGGATGTGGAAAAAGTTTGCCACCTGATTCAGCAATTGGATACAAAGCTTCAGGAGAAAAATGAGGAAGTTAAATCAAGAGCTGTCGAACCAGCAGTCATTGATGGCGTGACTGAAGTCACACCCGGAGCAGTGACTCTTCGAATGCGTATTAAAACCAAACCAAAAGATCACTGGAAAATAAAGCGAATCTACGACGAAGAAATCACAAAATTATTGGATTCAAAGGGTATCGATCGTGGTGCCCCACTCCAAGCTGTCATCGAAGGTACAAAGAAGTCTCACAAGAAATAGCTTGCAATTTTTTGCCCTCTTTGACCATTAATAAAGTAATTTTACGGAGAGAAAAGGAAAATTTTATGCCAGAACTGACCCCTGAAGTCCGGGAGAAATTGATCACCCTCGCCCAGCAAGCTTTTGAGAATGCTTATGTTCCTTACTCAAAGTTTCACGTGGGGTCTGCTATTTTAACAGAAGACGGTGATATATTTACCGGATGTAACGTTGAAAACATCGCATATCCTGTGGGGTGTTGTGCGGAACGAACAGCCACTGTGAAAATGGTTTCAGAAAAAGGTCCACAAGCGAAAATAAAATATATCGCTGTTGCTACCAAAGCGGATATTCCCTGCACACCTTGTGGCATGTGCCGACAAACCATTCAAGAATTTGGTCCAAACGCCGTTGTTATTTACAAAGGTGATAAAGGCTATGAAGAGAGAACAATTTCTCAGTTGTTGCCTGGGGCCTTTACTGATTTTGTATCCTTAGAAGACGACGGAACACACACGTCCATCCAGTCTGGAGCATAGGGTTTAACAGAAGCCTCACCCACCGTAAGTGAGGCTTGACCTGCTGCGTAACTTTCAAAAGCTTCCAAACGAACAAGCGCAAGGCCAATTCCATGGGAACTTGAGCGCATCTCACCTACGGCTTTGCCGTCTTGAACAACATCTGCGCCAAAAGGAACTGCATCCTCTGAAATCTTGACGGGAAATAACCGCTTTCGCACCAGCCCGCGATGTTTGGTCCGTGCTGTAAGCTCTTGCCCCATATAACACCCCTTGTCCCACGAGATGGCGTTTAGCTCATCCATATTACTTTCAAGAAGGATCGACTTTTGCGGTATCAAATCATGAGAATGGTAGGGAACACCTCGCTCATGACAAAAGTCGATGAAATCTTTTTCAGAAGCAGTGGCTCCCACATCATCATTGGCAATGAATCGATATCCTAAGTCATGAAGACGAGGATCCGTGAAACCACCAGCAGGAAGCCCTGAAGGATTCTCCCAACATGTATATACTTTGCCTTCTTCTGCAGTGATCACCACCTGGGAACGGAGTTTATGAACAGTGAACTTACGTAAGAGTTCAGCTTGCTTTTCATGCTCACAATCAATGAGGAAATCATCACCTGCTTTTATGACAAAAAAGTCATATAGGTATTTCCCTTGAGGCGTCAGCAAACACGCATAGATAGCAGTTTGACTTTCTAGCAAGTGTATATCATTGCTGATTAAGCCTTGCAAAAAATCGGCTTTGTCGTCCCCACTAATCCGCAACAGAGCTCGAGACTTAAGTTGGGTGCACTTCATGAAGTTTCCTCACTTGAAAAAAGTACCATATTCATGTACTGACTCAATTAGAATTAAATAACAGAGACTATTATGCGCATTCTATTTATTACATCAAGTCGAATCGGTGACGCAGTCTTAACTACAGGTGTATTAGCAAAACTCATTGAGAAGTATCCTCAAGCACGCATTACCGTAGCTTCTGGTGATGTGTCTGCCCCTCTGTTTCAGCACGTCCCTAATTTGGAACGCTTTATAGAATTCAGAAAAAAGAGCGGCATTGGACGCTGGATCGATTTATGGAAACAAACTGTAGGTACAAAGTGGGACTTAGTTATAGATATGCGCGGATCAGCCACCAGTTGGTTCTTGTTTGCCAAGAAACGCTATGTCTGGACATCGAACCGCAGTAGTAATCACCGCGCCGAACATATTGCCGCTGTTATTGGTGATCCCACAGCAACAACGACACAATTATGGACGAGCTCCACTCAAGAAAACATAGCTGACAAGCTATTGCCTAAGGGTAAAAAAATTCTGGCACTCGCCCCAGCCGCCAACTGGATTGGCAAGCAATGGGAAGCAGATAAATTTGCCGAAGCGGCCAACCAGCTTATCGGCAAAGGTGGAGCCTTAGAAGGCGCAACTGTTGCTGTCTTTGCTGCCCCCCATGAAAAGGGGATGATCCAATCAACTATCGACGCTATTCCTGCGGGACAATGCTTAGATCTCGTTGGACACAAGGATGTCGATCTGCTGACAGCGTATGCCATTTTCAAACGCTCCGACCTATTTATCGGCAATGACTCGGGATTGATGCATATGGCGGCGGCCTCCGGTTGCCCCACACTAGGACTCTTTGGCCCAACCCGTGAAAACAATTATGGTCCATGGGGACGCTGCACCGCGGTCGTTCGCACACCCGAAAGCACAGATGAATTACTGAAGCGCAAAGACGAAGGTGTTTGCCTTATGGGTGGGCTTACTGTCAATAAGGTTGTTTCTGGTGCAGAGGAATTACTCCGATTGGCGCAAGCACAAGATGCAGATTACTCTCAAGGACCACAAAAGATTAGCGCTTAAAGGTTAATCTTCTAAATCCTGGTGATCGCCCTCACCTGAGGGAACTTCGTCCGTCTCGACACGATAGTTTTCAGTAAACCATTTTCCTAAGTCCACGTCAGCACACCTCTTGGAACAAAAGGGCTTATACTTGGGTTCAGTCTCTGCTTTACATATAGGGCAAGTCATAAGATCGGGTATGCCTTAAATCTAAAAAATTGTAAAGCATAAGATTCACTAGCCAATCACTTAAGAAGCTAGCTATTCATAAAACCCCATATTAAAATAGCAACTGTCGCCCCAACTGAGCCTTCTAAAGTAACTACACAGGAAGTATACCAGCAGCAATATCCAGCCGCTCACAATTATTTTCAAGATCATTCTAGATCATGGGGCCATAATTGTTAGCTCTTTGCTCAAAAAAGAGACTCTTCATAAGAATAAATAACTAGACCTCGTCTTACAATTTATTAATTAAAACTTAGCCTCTTACAAGGATAATTACTTTAAGTTTTGACATATGTCACTACAGGTAAAAGGTGTCTTTTTTTGAGAGGCTTCTGTAACGAATGTGATTATATTTCTTGGGCATTCAAACCAATTTGACCATATCAACAACAGCAATATCATCGATACTCGATACGCCTTCTACGTCATACATGACGATCTTGCCACCACCATCAAATTTGATGATGAGGTCATCACCATGCTCACGCAAAGAAACCATGTCATCCAGCTCTGGCTTTTCGAAATCAAAATTAGTTTCAAACTGGAGGATGTCCCCTTCTTCCAACGAGAAGTCGAAAATGCGGTCTACGGGGCCATCATCCATTTGCCATTTGCCATTATGTTCTTCGTGAATAGAGAATCGGAAGATATCAGCATCGTCACCACCCCAAAGATAGTCATTGCCTTTGCCACCAATCACGACATCTTCACCATCACCACCTTTGACAATATCATGGCCGTTACCACCATACAGTTGATCATCACCATCACGACCATAGAGCTTGTCACGTCCCCCCTCACCCATGAGCAAGTCGTTATCATCATCACCAACGAGCTTATCTCGACCCCAGGTTCCGCCTTGCCGATCATAAGCCATGAAGGGGTTATCCTGCATGTATTCAATATCTGTATTCATCATGATGATGTCCGATAGGCTGATATCCTCGATCATCTCAATTTGATCAGGACCAAGGCGGTTCTCATAATAAAAACTATCACCATCGCGAAGACGAGTGAATTGATCGGCTAAGATGGTGGTAAATAACTCACCCAGCATAGAACCTTCATAAAGATCCTCAGCCAAACCACCGACAAACACATCGATGTTGTCGACTGTCACAAAGAGGTCTTCGAGAGTTTCCTGAACATCTGGATCGCTAGTGATATCAGCAAAACTACTCACTGGCTCTAACCCATAATCCTCACGAGCAGTATTATAGTCCGGCAAACCATGGTCACGGCCACGCTGGATATTGAGAGACGCTAAATCAAATCCGCCGGATCCGGGCGGACCAAACAAGAAGTTTCTCACATCATCGACCATAGCCAGATCTATTGCTTGGCTGGTGTGTTCCGCAACTCCCCGCAGAATGGATTCCGGCCCGCTTGAATTTAAGAACTCAGTAGGGTTGAAGAAAGCATCTCGCAGGAGCACATTACCCTCAGCAATAGTGCTGCCATCTTCTTCCAACCGCAACAATTGAGAGGATAATTGAGAGTGTCCAAAGCGAAAAGCGGCTGTAGCAAAAATATTCGCAATAGAAGAATCTACTGAAGATTTATACCCTGAATAATCATCCAATGCGCCTTCTCCCAGCAGGGTGGGCAAATACTCATTATAGGTAATGGACTGTAACTCAGCTTCTACGAGTAGCTTCGCTTCCTGATAGAGCTTATCTCCATTCCAGAAAGGGTGCTTGGCCGCTAGCTCATCGACAAGACGATTATGCTCACGAACAAAAAGTGTTTGCATTGAGGTAAGCGCAATATTCTCGTTAGCGCGCACGTCACCTGCCAAATAAAAGTTGGTCATAGGACCTGGAGCGTTCTCATATCCAGGCAGATTATAGGGAAGATAATCCCCATCAGACACTCTCAGCTTGCCAGGATTATCGGGATCTCTTAAATACTCAGCCCTTTCTGTATCGGAGCCATACACCTGAGAACCATCGATAAAAGCCGTAATATCATTGACTTGTTCGCCTAGCACACCCGTCCCTGGGCCGGTTCCATCAGCAAATCCTGAGCGAGAAAAGTGGATCACTTGATCCCCTGTATTAAATGGATCAAAATTAGGATCTCCTTGAGGCACAGTGATATCAAACGGATCCCCTCCTCCCCGAGTTAAGTCAATATCATGATCAAGAAATTGCCCCCACACCCAGAGAAAATCACTAGCACCAAAGGGATTAGGGATATCGCCATCTTGTGCCATGAGAGCATTACTAACCACCCGAGCACTGGGACGATCTTCACCCGCAGGAGTCGACTCATCACTCTCATAGGAGCTGGTTGTTTTTCTAAGGAACAGCTCATTTGTGCTCCCTAGGTCAGGATTAAAGTCATTATTACCAGTGCCATCAATGCTCCGATAATCAGCAGGATCATACTTGGAATCATGCATCGCTTGCTTGACATACTCGAGGAACTTGTGAACCTTTCCCCAGTATAGAAAATCGTGGTCAATATCCAATTTTGCTTGCCACCTACGCATACTCAACACCTTTTAATAACGTACTATTAATATATTATCACATATTTATAGTTATTTTGTTATTAATATTTAATTAATATTTAATTTATTAACATTTATACATTATTTAATTATATAAAAATCCACCTGAGACCACATCAAAAATTTGTGTATACCGCCTAACTCCAATAATATCTGAGCACCCGCATCAGCATGCAACCGCAAAACTTACTCTTAAAGGTACAGTTTCTCAAGTATAGACTGCAATATAGTTCAGTAATCTCTACCAGGATAAGTTGATCCTCAAGGTTCTTTCCATCTCATATAATTTCAGCTATAAGTATTCTCACGAATTGGGGATAATCAAAAAAACAATTAATAAAATATGATCATTGAAGAAAAGCACCAACTTCTATTTACGGCAGCGTTTGGACCAAAACACATTGCAAAAAGTGCTTTCGATCAGTGGATGCAACGATACAGCTTGATTGATTTAGATTGGTCTAGCCGATTCATACTCCCACTTCTTGTTCAATATTTTCCTGAGAAACCAAAAATATTTGATAAATTCACCCGCTATTACCAACAAACATGGTTAGATAACCTCCAGCGAATTAATCAACTAAAACCTCTTATAGAGGACTTTCATAAGAGCTCTATTCCCGCATGCTTTCTCAAGGGAACAGCCATGCTTCTATTCTACTATAAGAACTTTGGCATGAGACCAGGCATTAGTGATACCGATATCCTTATCCCCCATGACAAACTTACAAGTGCAGTTAAGCTACTAAAGCATCATGGTTACCGCCCTGTCTCCACCTTTAGGCATAGCGGTCCTGCTTTTGAAAAACGGGTTATCGAAGGTGATATAAATATCATGCGTTATCACCACGCCATAACATACCAAAAAGGCAACAATAACATTGACTTGCATTGGAAGTGCTCTCCACTTCTTAAAAACAGTCATTACGAAAGCCTTTCCCTTAACATGGAAAAGCACTCACTTGATGGAACACCTGTATATACCCTTGGCACCGAATATCAGATTATGCACACAAGCTTGCATGGCGTTACACAAATATCTAATTGTAGAAAAGCTTGGTGGATCATTGATTTGCTTTACCTCCTTAAATCAAAGAAATATATGATCAATTGGGATGAGCTCTATGCAGTGGTCAAAAGATATCATACTGAACCGTTCTTTACTGAAGCTATGAAAGTAATCTATGACATTAATCCCGAACTCTTGCCTGTGAACCCCTCCTCTTTTGCCAAAACACTGCCTACCTCCACACTGCTGCAATGCCAAAATAAGCTTATGCAAAGCTCAAGAAAGATCCTACGCCAGCTAGGTTTTTACTCCTGTTTATTCTCTAGATCACTAACCCCCTTTGGTTGGAGAAGTTGTGTACAGGCCATTACATTCTTAAGAGCCTATTTTGGCTTTCAGAATAAAGATGAGATTATGGCCCACATATTTAAAAACTCTTTTTTTCGAATGAGGTTTACTCCCAAAAAGGAATCATGAAAACTTGTAATAGCCTAGACCATGTGTAGGGTATTGTAGAGAGTTCTTCAAAGACACTTTTATCTACAATCTATCTAGGCACTTTTTATATATGACCATGCAGAAAATCAAGAGAATGGGAAGAGAGTAATATATGCCCAGCTCAATCATTCATAGGCCAAAGTACATGTATGCCCCAGTCATAACAGGGATTTGCGGTACATCATTAAATATGATTGATCGAAAGTTACTCCAACTACCAAACGTTGGGGGGGTGATTTTATTTAGTCATAATATTGAATCAAGAGAACAAGTAAAAAATCTTATTGAAGTGATTCAACAAACACGAGCCAAAGCAGGACTCAGGGACGCTTTGATTCTTATTGACCATGAGGGCGGTGCTGTACAAAGACTCAAAGGCTCTGGATTCACACACCTCCCCTCAGCTGCAAAAGTTGGTAAAATTTTCAACCAAGACCCCGAACTTGGAAAAGCTCTTTCGACAGCCTGCGCTCAAGTAACTTTATATGAATTATCCTCTATTGGGGTGAATGTTTGTTTGGCCCCTGTTCTAGACCTTCATCACGAAGATACCCAAGAAAACAACTCACGATTTTATGCCAACAATGTGGAGGCCATCACCACGCTCACTGCACAGTATCTCCAAGTGATGTCTCAGCATGGGATGCTCGCTGTTGCAAAACACTACCCAGGAGTTGGGGGCACACATCAAAACACACACTTTGCCGCCTCAGTTTCTGACTCTTCTCTCGAAGACATTATCAATGAAGACCTTCATCCATACAAAGAAATGATCCAGAAAGGGGTTCTAAATGGATTGATGGCCGCTCACAGAATCTACAGGAGAGTCGATGAATCTCCTGTTTGCACCTCCTCAGAATGGCTAGATTCAATACTAAGAAAGAGATTGAAATGTGACAGTCTGGTTTTTACAGACTGCCTGCAAATGGTTGGGGCTCAGATCATACCGGGAGATTTACGATCGAAAATTATCAAGTCTTTGACCGCCGGATGTGATTTCGTCTTAAGTTCTCAAACACCTTTTGGCTCGTATAAGAAATTTTATAACATCGTAACCTCACCTGAATTTAACTCGCTGGTAGATTCTCTTGATGAGAGGCATCAAAGAGTAGACCGGATATTTCACATGCTCTCCAAGCAAAAAGATGCATGCACACTACTCGAGTCTACTTACCTTGAGGCTCGACACACCATCGATCAAATTGTAAATCAGGGGGGTGATAGCACACATTTTCAGACAAGAACGGTTATGGGGAATAAAAAGAAATTAATCTTGTTGCGATCCCCTAAGGTGAAGATGGTGTTAAAGCGAATGAAGAATAGTATTTTTGTAGAGAAACTGATGAGATGTGGGCTGGCTATTCAGTTACGCACACTGAAACTCAAAAACAACTTTATCAAATGATTCGCCGAACTGACCGTTATTCGCCACAAAGCTTTGCTTCTTTTTTATGTCAGTAATCTTTTCCAAAACCTTTGCTTGTGTTTTCTCCTCACCAACATCCTTAGGACGATTCAGTGAGCGTCCCTCAAACTTGCCATGGAGAAATTTAGCAAGTGTCTGTTTCTTAGAATATCCAGCTGAAACAAGCCGTGATCGAAAATCGTCATCATCTCCACCCCACTTAATATAACTCTCGTCATATCCACCCACTTTCTGAGCCTGAGCTTTCATAAAGCAGATTGATCCATAAGGCATTATTGGTGAGTTGCTAACATTAAATGCTTCAACTCTCCCAAAACTTTCTATCTTCGATGCAGATGAAAACTTAATAATACCGAGGGAAAAATTATTATCCCCAACGGATTGCATTAAAGTATGAATACTGTCAAGCAGGGGCATTGTTTCGGGCGAAATAACAAGGATTCGCTCATGAGAAGCATTCTTAATACCAACATTGATGGCTGCAGAAGGGGCGCGCCATTCGTGCTTATCCTCATTGAGTAGAACCTTAATTGCGAAATTTAATTTCTCTGCTACTTTTAATTCATCTAAAAAAGAGAGTAATTCATCAGACTCACCTGGGTCATCCAGCACAAGTACTAACTCTAAATCCTTTACAGAATTAAAAGTTTCAAGGTTCCCCATTTTCATGGCGAAAACAAATTCCTGAAATTTTTTATAATATGGCATGACGATGGATAACATTGTTTCCTCAGGCAGTTAGTGCTACAGGGTTATCTTCGAGGGTTGGTATACGCCGATCAACAATTTTGCCAGCTTCCATTTCAATCACTTGGTTACACAAGTCAGCAATAATAGGTTCTGAATGGGAAGCAAGGACCAAAGCTTTATCCTTTGCAAGGATACTCTTGATGCAATTCATCATGTGTTGTCTAAAGTTTTTGTCAGCCACTCCAATGATTTCATCCATAATGATCACATCAACATCAACAAGAATAGCGACGGCAAAAGCCAAACGTAAGCGCATTCCTGAGGAATAAGTGCGTAATGGGAGATGCATGTAGGACTGCAATTCAGACACCTCAACGACATCAGAAATAAACTTTTCACGTTTGTGTTTTGGAACTTTTTTAATAACGGCCATAATACGTGCATTTTCAAAGCCGGTTGCCTCGTCAAGCATACCCAAGTTTATAGTGAGCAAAGACGTAATTCTCGCATTGCGAATAATTTCTCCGGAGCAAGGTTTTAGCACGCCCGTTAACACTCGAAGCAACGTGCTCTTTCCAGATCCATTCGTACCGACAAGACCAATCGCATCACCTGGTCCTATATCAAGGCTTACGCCGTTGAGCGCTGTTACATGTGAGCTGCTGTCATTATGCAGCTTTCCACCCAAAACGCTTTTCACAATAACATTGCGCAACATATACCCTGACCGCCCAAGCAGAGGATAATCAACTGACACATTCTTTACGGAGATAAATTTCTTATTCATAGTATCCAATAACAAACCCTGTCCTTACACATATTGTAGGTTACAATGGCTAAAGTCCACCCAACAATACCACAAATAAAAGTGGGTATCAAAATGCTGGCATCAAAACTTTGGGAGAGAAATATGGATCGAAGAAATTCCAGTAACCCAATAAAGGGGTTCAGTTTGAAAACAAAAGCATACTTTCCGCTGAGGTACTCAGTCTTCCATACTATAGGTGTGATGTAGAATAGGATTTGCAGCATGTAAGGTCTAAGGAAAATTAGATCACGAAAACGAGCACCCAGCACAGCAAGGATAAATGCGTAGGGCATAATGGAGAGTGCTATAAAAACTGCAGCAAGCGGAATGGTTAACCAATAAATTGAGATTGAGGATAAGCCGCCAAAAGAAATAAGAAGCAGGGCAAATACCATGTTATGGAAAAAAATGATAAGAGATTTAAATACAATCCGCGCGATTAAGACAATGATAGGTATGTCGGTATTAAGAATATAAGATCGAGACGCAATGAGCGCATTCATAGAGTCATTGATGATAGTGGAGATCAGCCTCCAAATAATATTCCCTACAAATATATATTTATAAAAAGAGTAAAAATCTTCGTTAAAAAGGTGACTAAACAGGAAACATAAAATTAGAGATTCAATGATGAGTGTAAGACTCATCCAAAAGAGGCCAAGTTTTGTGCGACGGTAGCTAAGTTTGATATCATACCAACCAAGAATAGCCGCTGCATCCATACGGAAAATAACTTCCTTGATTTCAGCTAAGTTAAAAAACTTTTTAAAGGGCATCGACTAATATTATTTTGTTTATTTTTTTCATCTTGAGATGCACTATAATACAAAAGTTGTTGCTTCGCAATCTCATGACCTTTAGAGAACAATACCTTGAAAACCCATACCTTGCGTTAACGAAATAAACTATATATCTTGTAAAAAATAAAAACATGAGGCGACGGTTTGTACTATTTTTCTTCCCTTCTTCAAAAAATTAATGAATCTAGTCCAAACGCAAAAAACCAATGGCTTCGTAATTTTAATACTATTATTCAGGGTGAAAAAAATGAGATTTACCACTCAACCCACAAACTTGGGGATCAAGAGTTATTATTAACCCTAGCCTTACCAAATGGCGTAAGCCCTCTGGTCCATCATGACCCAGAACACAATCTAACTTTATATATTGTTGGAGATAAAGGCCCATATCACAAAGATTTTCTTTTCAAGAGCGCCATCAAATCCTACGTGAAGGGGCAACTCTATGAGCTTACAGAACTGCCAATCCTTTATAATTTGATCATTATTGAACACAAAACTAATCAAGTGAGCTGGTTTGCAGATAACTACCATTGTCAAACGCTCTATTATCAGAATCATCTGAATAAGTCCGCATTCGCGTAGTTTTTTCAGGTCAGAAGAGTTGCCCAGTCTTTAACTGTGAGTTTTATGAAGTACGAGCCCCCGATTTGGGGGATTTTTTATGCGTTTTGCTTGGTTTTTAAGGGA
>CAJQNC010000074.1 GCA_905479605.1 uncultured Alphaproteobacteria bacterium
GGAACAGGAAGAACATCACAAAAAAGATGACTTTAGGATTTCAGAATTCTAGGGTTTACCCTTTTAATCTACTTTCCAAGCATTAATCAAACCAACGGCTTTAGCCGGTGAGTGGTTGATGAGCGTCAATGTTTCAGGTAAGCAACTGGAGAATCGCGACTTTATTGGAGACCTTTTACCTGTCTTGAATCAGACGGCCATTGATTCGTCCTATCTGAAATTAGAAGTCACTGAAAGTATCATTATGGCTGACCCTGACAAGGCCGAGATGCTGCTTAAGGAGATTAAAGGGCTAGGTGTGAGCTTAGCCATCGATGATTTTGGCACAGGCTATTCCTCGTTAAGTTATCTTCACCGTTATCCCTTCGATACACTTAAGGTCGATCGTACTTTCATTGAGAAAATTCTAGAAGACGAAAAGTTCTTTGAAACCGTACGTATGATTACAATGCTGGCCTCATCTTTGGGTATGAGTGTTGTGGCTGAAGGGGTTGAGGATGAAAAAGAACTAGCCAAATTGAAGGAGCTAGATTGCACCTATGCTCAAGGTTACCTCTTTGCAAGACCTCTACCAGCTGATCGGATGACAGAGATTCTGGCGGATAATCCTACTTGGTAGGAATAGGGCCAAATTAAAGTGTAACTAGCTTTTGACCTCAAGGCCAACAAGATTACGAGCAAAAGCTTGTGCACTAAATTGATGCAGGTCTTCAACTGATTCGCCCACACCTATAGCATGTAAAGGCAATGCATATTTTTGGGCAATAGCTACTACGACTCCGCCCTTCGCCGTTCCATCCAACTTTGTGATAATAAGGCCCGAAATCTGTGTTTCTCTTTGAAAAATCTCGACTTGATTGAGGGCATTTTGTCCAGTCGTTGCGTCCAATACGAGCAAAGTAGAGTGGGGTGCTGATGGATCGACTTTGGCAATAACACGTTGAATCTTTTTTAGTTCTTGCATCAGAGCCGCTTTATTCTGTAGTCGGCCAGCAGTATCAATAATCACAACATCATCGCCACGTTCTTTAGCCTCCTCTATGGCCGAGAAGGCAAGACCCGCAGCATCTCCACCCTGCTTAGTTGTGATTACGGGTGCTCCAATGCGATCACCCCAAATTTGAAGCTGCTCCACAGCCGCTGCTCGGAAGGTGTCTCCAGCTACAATGCTAACTTTTTTACCCTGATCCATCCAAGCTTTTGCAAATTTGCCTATAGTAGTAGTTTTTCCAGACCCATTGACGCCAACGACCAGGATTATATAAGGGTTGTGTTCTGGATTAATAGATAGGGCCTGGGCTGCGGGTTCGAGAATCCCAGCAATTTGTTCTGCAAAGATGGTTTTGATTTCTTCATCTGTCACATCTTGGCCGAACTTCTTCTTTGATAGAGTCTGAATGAGCTGGGCAGAAGTCTCAACACCGAGGTCGCTACTAATCAATAACTCTTCTAAATCATCCAATGTTGCCTGATCTAACTTTCGATGAGTGATCAGTGTTGTAATTCCGGTGGAAATTTTAGTTGTTGATTTTGATAGTCCTTCCTTAAGGCGTTTAAACCAGCCTTTTTTCTCTTCAGCCATCGAGTACCTTTCCTCTGAGTCGCTGGCCATCATGGCCGATGATCTGTGCTTTGACAAGCGTATTAGGGATGGAGGTGGATTCCAGCTCGACAGGGCAGAAAGATTCGGAATGCCCACAGGATTCGTCTTCCATCAGTACAGTAATTTCCATTCCTACCAAGCGGTCTAAAGTTTTGCGAAGATTTTGCTGTCCCTTTTCCCGTAATCGTTGGGCTCTCTCTTTTATAATTTCACCTGATACTTGTGGCATCCGCGCTGCGGGTGTACCAGGACGGGCAGAGTAGGGGAACACGTGTAGGAATGACAGGTCGCAATCATCGACGATCTTGAGACTATTCTGAAACATTTCTTCTGTTTCCGTCGGGAACCCTGCAATAATATCAGCACCAAATAAAGCATCAGGGCAGATCTTGCGTACAGACTTACAGAATTGAATCACATCATTACGCAAGTGCCGCCGTTTCATGCGCTTTAAGATCATGTCATCTCCCGCCTGCAAGCTGAGATGAAAGTGGGGCATAAGACGAGGCTCGTTCTTGAGCAGCTCAAAGAAATCAGGGTCCAACTCAACAGAATCAATGGAAGATATTCGTAGACGCTGCAGTTCTGGCACCTGAGCCAGTAGCCGCCGCAACATCTGGGCAAAAGTAGGAGTGCCAGGAAGATCCTCGCCATAAGAGGTAATATCGACACCGGTGATAACCACTTCTTTATAGGCATTTTCCACCAGCATACGCACCTGCTCAACAATCTCACCTAGGGGTACGCTGCGGCTATTACCACGGCCATAGGGAATCGTGCAAAATGTGCAGCGATGGTTACATCCATTCTGTACTTGGATAAAGGCACGTGATTTACCATCGAAACTCGCCACCATATGGGACGCTGTTTCATTGACGGACATGATATCATTCACCTGAACTTTCTCAGAAGACTCTACTGAAAAAAACTTAGGATCCATTTTCTCAGAGTTACCTAATACCTGAGAGACTTCATCCATATCACCATACATTTTAGGATTAATCTGAGCAGAACATCCTGTTACGATAATCTTTGCATTCGGGTTTTTACGAGATAATTTTCTAATTGTCTGCCGAGCCTGACGCTCAGCCTCTGACGTCACAGCACAGGTATTCACAATAATCGTGTTCTCAAGACCAGCCTGGTCGGCATTACGCTTAATCACTTCTGATTCGTAAGCGTTCAGACGACAACCAAATGTGATGACTTCATTGGACATAATAATTTACAACTCTAGGGGAAACTCACCACGGAAACTTTTCATAGCAGGTCCTGTTTGGATCACTGAGCCATCAGAATCCCAGGACACCAGTAAACTTCCTCCATCTAACACCACTTCGATAGGACTACCTTTAGGGGTAAAGCCATGAGCCATTGCTGCGACTGCGACCGCACATGCTCCCGTACCACAAGCAGGAGTTATACCGACTCCTCTCTCCCACACACGCATACGCACCTTACGATTCTTCAAAGGACTCGCGAACTCAACATTGGGGACTTCGGCAAAATGAGAGTGGTTCTGAACTTGGGGACCCAAGGTTTCCAGATCGATCTTATCAACATCATCAACAAAGGCGACAGCGTGATTATTCCCCATGTTTACTTCAATAATCGGGGGCAGGGGCTCTAAGTGTAGCTCCACTGGCTCAGGGTTCACTTGAGGTACACCCATGTTCACTACGATCTTATTGTCGGGGCGGAGCCAAGCCTGCAAGATACCTGCCTGAGTCTCGATAAGACAATCAGTCTGGTTGAGATAAGCTGCCACACAGCGTGTGCCATTGCCACAAGCTTGACTTTGCCCACCATCTGCATTGTAGATGGTCATATACACATCGGCATTGGAGGAGGGGCTGAGCATAATCACCTGGTCACAGCCCACGCCTTTTCTACGATCGGCCAACGCTTGAATCAGGTGAGGGGTCAGAATCGGTATAATCTGATCTCGTTCATCAATGATCACAAAGTCGTTGCCCAGACCTTGCATCTTGGTGAATTGTAAAGTTACAGGAGTCTCACTTGGCTCAACCATTGGTATTTACAAAACGATTAAAAGGGATGTGGACAACCTGGTTACCAGCAGAACCTGGTGCTATTTCATAGCGCCAAAATACGAAGATAGCTTCAGTGGAAGTAAATCCTACATGCCCCGGTAATAAGTCCTTCACTTTATCCTTAAGAGTCTTTCCCTTTGCTGTGGCTGCGGTTCCATCAATTCCTCGACTCTCTAAGACCTTAACGACCTGATCGATGAGGTTATCTTGCTGTTTCGTGCTCAACCCATCGAGCCCGTCTACAGTTTTACCTGTCTTTGGATTGAAGTTGAAGAACAAACCTGCTGTTGATGGATGCGCTGAGGGCATAAAGAAGAATGGCACATCGACTCGAATGGATATAAAGTTGCTCGATGCTTGCAGAACGCTTGTGTCTAAATCTATCGTAAGCTTTTGATTTTTGGCTAAATCCACTTTACTACATAAATCAGAAGTATCAGCATCACATAAGCTCTCTTTACCAAAAGCAGGGAATAATCCTTGCTTTGTCATTACAGTATTTAATTTGTTCATAAACTCTTTTTGCAAATCAGGATTTATGATCGTGGGAAGAGACCCTTGGATGTATCCACAGGGAAGCTGATAATTGACATTATTAATCCAAACTACAGTATCTGACGTGCATTTCACTTTCGAATCATCAGCTGCAACAGCTTGATATGAAGTTGCAAACAACAGAGATGCTGTGAAAACTGTAAATAATTTATTCATGGGTAAAACCTTTCATTTAGTATGATTTTATGTATGAACATTCTATGAAGGTCTGTCAAGCAGATGGTATTTATAGGGACTCATCTATTCAAGCTCTGCTTCAACTCAAGTGAATGATCGTCTTTTTTTACGAAAGGTCTTCTCTAAATCGAAATTATCACTTCAGAAATGAAATTTCCCAAATGACTATATTCAATAGTCCCATTTAGGGGCTATTTGAGTCAAGATGCCATGAACCTACACATCCTGGATCTTTCCACTTGCTCTCACAGCTATATCCGTATATAAATTCACACCATAAGTCATTTGGCTTAAATTCACACGCAGATAAGGGTTACCGCCCTCCGGTGCTTAGGTACCAAATCTGCGGAGGTTACAACCGGAAAAAGGAACATTACTATGGCAATGCCAACATTTACAATGCGTCAGCTGCTTGAAGCTGGAATTCACTTTGGTCACAAGACTCGTCGCTGGAACCCCAAGGTTGATCAGTACCTTTATGGTAGCCGCGGAGGAATTCATATCATTGACCTCCAACAAACAGTACCGATGCTTCATGCAGCGCTTAATGCGACTCGTGATGTTGTAGCACAAGGTGGTAAGGTTTTATTCGTAGGTACGAAACGTCAGGCTTCTGAGAAAGTGCGTAATGCTGCAGAGCTCTGTGGGCAGTATTTTGTGAATCACCGTTGGTTGGGTGGTATGCTCACTAACTGGAAAACTATTTCTAAATCAATCACACGTTTAAATGAACTCGATGGTCAACTTGCTGAAGAAACAGCAGGATTTACGAAGAAGGAACTCCTAAAACTAACACGGGAGCGCGATAAGCTTGAATTGACCCTCGGTGGTATTCGCGAAATGCACGGAACACCTAGCATTTTGTTTGTTATCGATACCAACAAAGAAGAGATTGCAATCAAAGAAGCCAATCGCTTGGGTATACCTGTAGTCGCCGTCGTCGACAGCAACTCTAACCCAGATGGTGTTGACTACATTATTCCTGGAAATGATGATGCAACACGCGCTATTGAACTCTACTGCAACCTGATTTCCGCATCAGTTCTAGACGGTCTCCAAGAACAATTACAGCATTCAGGCGTTGATACTGGTGCAGCTGAAGAAGTTGTTGTAGAGATTACAGAAGAAGAAATTACTGCAGCAGAAGGCAAAGGCGCTAAGCTGAAAGCTACTCTTGCTAAGAAAACTTCAGAAAAGAAGGCCGAAGCCGTTTCCGAGGAAAAGCCAAAGAAAGCAGCTGCCAAAGCTACAGAAGAGCCTGTAAAGGAAGAGAAAAAGCCTGCTGCTAAAAAGGAACCCGCTAAGAAAGCGCCTGCTCAAAAAGCAGCAGCGAAGAAGGACGAAGTAGCGAAGGAAGAAAAGAAACCTACCGCTAAGAAAGCTCCTGCTAAGAAACCTGCGCCAAAAAAAGAAGCGACTAAGAAAACAGCTGCTTCCAAGAAGAAAGATGAAGCCCCAAAGGCTGCAAAAGCATAAGATAATTTAAGGAGATACTCATGGCTAATATTACAAGTGAAATGGTGAAAGAGCTGCGTGAAATGTCCGGCGCAGGAATGATGGATTGCAAGAAAGCCCTCACTGAAGTCGATGGTAACATAGAAGCCGCAGTGGACTGGCTCCGTCTAAAAGGATTGTCAAAAGCAGCTAAAAAGTCTGGGCGTGTCGCAGCTGAAGGCCTAGTTGGTGTTTCATGCAGTGGAACAGTTGGCGCTTTGGTTGAAGTGAATGCTGAAACAGACTTTGTTGCACGTAACGGTGATTTCCAAAACTTTGTGACTGAAGTTTCAAAGTTAGGTATTAAATCCGAAGGCGATCTGCAGAAGCTAAGTACTCTTGATTATCCAGGAACAGGTCGTAACGTAAGTGACGAGCTGACTCACATGATTGCAACCATCGGCGAGAATATGACACTGCGCCGAGTTGGGGTTCTGTCAGTGAATAAAGGAGTTGTTGCTTCCTATATCCACAATGCAGCTGCTCCAGGCTTAGGTAAAATTGGCGTGTTGGTAGCTCTTGAGTCTGATGCATCTGAAGATAAACTTACCCAACTTGCAAAGCAGATTGCTATGCATGTAGCTGCGGCATCACCTTCTGCCTTAAACATTGATTCTGTGGATCCTAGTGAACTCGAACGTGAGCGCACAGTGCAAAAGGAAAAAGCTCTTTCCGAAGGGAAACCTGCTGAGTTTGTGGACAAAATGGTAGAAGGTCGTATTCGTAAGTTTTACGAAGAGATCGTCCTTGAAGAGCAAGTCTTTGTTATCGATGGGAAGACCAAGATCAAAGAAGTCGTACAAGCGGCCTCAAAGGATGCTGGCGGAGACATTAAACTCACAGGTTACCTAAAGTTCACATTGGGCGAAGGTATCGAGAAAGATGAAACGGATTTTGCTGCCGAGGTTGCTGCGCAACTCAATAAATAACCTCTGAGGACACCGAATGGACACGGCCCCAATGGAAAAGCAAACTGCCCCAATAAAGTATCAACGGGTTCTCTTGAAAATTTCAGGAGAGTCTCTTATGGGACAGCAAGAGGCAGGGATTGAACTGCCTGTTTTGCAACGGGTTTGTGAGGACGTAAAAAACGTTTATGATCTTGGTGTTCAAGTAGCACTTGTCATTGGGGGCGGAAATATCTTCCGTGGCCTCAAAGGAGCCGCAGAAGGTATTGAACGAACTAGTTCTGATCACATGGGGATGCTGGCGACTGTGATCAATGGCCTTGCCCTACAGAGCATGCTTGAACGACTTGGTCTCGAAGTTCGTGTCATGTCTGCAATACCCATGCAATCTGTCTGTGAGCCCTATATTCGCAGGCGTGCTATGCACCATATGAAAAAGGGTCGTATTGTTATCTGTGTCGGTGGTACTGGAAACCCTTACTTCACCACAGATTCGGCTGCTGCTCTGCGTGCTTCTGAACTGAACTGTGATGTTCTAATGAAGGCCACGCGTGTGGATGGCATTTATAGTGCTGACCCTGAGAAGGATCCCGAAGCGAAATTCTATCCTCAATTAACTTATATGCAAGTGCTTACAGATAATTTACGCATCATGGATTTAGCAGCAGTATCCTTGGCTAAGGAAAGTAACATTCCCATTATGGTGTTTTCATTGAACGAGCCAGGGAATATGCGCGAAGCCGTCTTGGGAAAAGGGCGATTTACTTTAATTCATGACACTTGATTCATCTCTGGGGCAGGGTATAATCATAAAAATATAATTTTGGGAGAAGGTAAAAGTGAGTGACACAATGATATCAGAACTTGAACGAAGAATGTCTTCAGCCTTCGATGTTGTCCATAAGGATTTCTCAGGCCTTCGAACTGGGAGAGCCTCATCCTCACTACTGGAATCTATTGTTGTTGAATCTTATGGCAACAGAGTTCCTATTAACCAGGTAGGTAACATAAACGTACCTGAATCACAGTTGTTGACCGTTCAGGTTTGGGATGAATCTATGGCTCCAGCAGTTGAGAAAGCAATTCGTGAGTCAGGTCTAGGTTTGAATCCCGCCACCGCAGGAAATCTTATTCGTGTCCCGATCCCTGAGCTCAGTGAAGAGCGGCGTCATGAGTTGGCAAAAGTTGCCAGCAAGTACGCAGAACAAGGCCGGATTGCTATCCGTAACGTCCGCCGCGATGGAATGGAGCAGATAAAATCCATGGAGAAAGATAGTGAGATCTCTAAAGATGAAGCTCATCGATTGCACGAAGAAGTACAAAAGTTGACCGATCAGTTCATCAAAAAGGTTGATGACGCGCTATCCAGTAAAGAACAGGACATCTTGAAAGTATAGCCATGACAATTTTCAAACACCAAGGTAACATGCAAGCTAGCCTATGACTGACACATCTTCAATGAAACTAACAAAGATTCCCCGACATGTGGCCGTAATCATGGATGGTAATGGTCGTTGGGCCCGTGAGCAAAACTTGTCTCGCATTGATGGTCATAAAAAAGGGAGTGAAGTTGCTCGTCAGATTGTTAGCAAGTGTAATGAATTGGGCATTGAATACCTGACATTATATGCTTTCTCCTCTGAGAACTGGCGACGTTCGCCTAATGAGGTGTCAGGCCTGATGGAACTGTTGCAGCATTATCTGGAGACTGAGGCTGAGTCTCTCAATAATGACAATGTTCGTCTCCGAATAATAGGTGAGAGGCAGATGCTTCCCAATAATATTCTGCGTCTTGTTGAAGCTGTTGAGTTGATGACCAAGGATAACACTGGGATCACACTTCTTATGGCTCTTAGCTATGGAAGTCGTGCTGAAATTACACATGCTACAAGAGAAATTGCTCAAAAGGTACGAGACCACCGTCTAACTCTTGAAGAGATCAGTGAAGAAACTATCAGCCAGCACTTATACACCCATGACATTCCTGACCCGGATGTTTTAATACGTACAAGCGGTGAGCAGCGCATAAGCAACTATTTGCTATGGCAACTTGCCTATACGGAGCTTGTTTTTGTTGATACATACTGGCCAGATTTTACACCCGAAGAATTTGTGCAAACCCTACTGGAATATCAAGAACGAGAGCGTCGGTTTGGAACAGCAGCCTAAAGAAAAGAACGATGAGTTCAAGTCAGAACTTCGAAATCGGATTATTGCTGCCGCAATACTGATTCCCGTCACCTTGGGAGTGATCTTTATTGGAGCCCCTCTCTCAGTACTTCTAGGTATCATCGTGATTATTGGGCTTCTCATAGAGTGGATTCGTCTTACTGTAGTTCCCTTCGATGAAAAACCCCACTTTACACTGGGCCTTCTTATTTTTGGATTCATCTACATCGGCCTAGGCGGCTTTTGGATTATTGATCTTCTGGCAGGCTTTGAAGCATGGCGCACTGCATTCACTCTATTAATCATGATATGGTCCACAGATGCAGCTGCATTTTTTGCAGGGAAGTATATTGGCGGTGCAAAGCTTGCACCTTCTATCAGCCCAAACAAGACCTGGTCAGGATTTACTGCTGGCATGATAGTTGGAACTCTTTTGGGGGGACTATGCTACCTTGCTTTTAATGTAATTCTCTTTCCTTTATGGCTCATTCCTATCTTAGTCCTTGTCGGCCAATTGGGTGACCTTATCGAGTCAAAAGTTAAGCGTATTACAGGTGTAAAAGATTCAAGTACGCTCATTCCAGGACATGGTGGCATTCTCGACCGATTGGACAGTTTGTTGGCTGTTGCCTTCTTTATGTCCCTTTGGCAGGGTTTCTAAAAAGATAAGGGGAGGGATTCATGATCCACCACGTATCCTATTCTGTTTCAAACTATGCCAGAAGTTTAGAGTTCTATGATCGAACCCTAATTAAGCTGGGTGTTGAGCGTGTCATGACTTTTGACAATGCCGTTGCAGGGTATGGACAGAACGGTCAACCTTTCTTCTGGATTAGTCGGCAAGGCAACCCTGAAGAAGAAATCGGCAATGCCCGGGGCATGCATGTGGCCTTTTCGGCTCCTTCACGAAGATGTGTCCAAGCATGGTATGAAGAGTGCCTCGCTTTAGGTGGCACGGACAACGGAGCTCCTGGCCCACGCCCTGAATATGACTTACGTTATTATGGAGCTTTTATTACTGACCCTGATGGTTGGCGGATAGAAGCTGTAACATTTAACGATGAATGAAAATACGACATACCTTCAAGCCCCCTGGCTGGATAGCCCAGAATGAAAATACGACATACCTTCAAGCCCCCTGGCTGGATAGCCCAAACTTGCAACGACTGTTTGCAGTACTCACTGCAAGAGGCGCAACAGCTCGTGTAGTCGGCGGTGCGGTGAGAGATGCCTTACGAAAGATAGAAGTTAAAGACATAGACCTTGCCATCAATGTGGCCCCAGCAGAAACTATCTCTCTCTTGGAGGCCGCTGATATCACTGCTATACCCACAGGCATTGAGTACGGCACGATAACGGCTGTAATCGAAAAAACCCCTTATCAAATCACGACACTCCGCAAAGATGTAAAAACTTTTGGTCGCAAGGCAGATGTGGAGTTTACTGAAGATTGGATTGAAGACGCAAAGCGCCGCGACTTTACTATCAATGCTATTTATACAGACGCAGACGGTAAGATTTATGACCCCTGTGGTGGTTTGGAAGACTTAGAGGCTAAAAGAGTTCAGTTTATTGGTGCCCCTAAAGAGCGCATTAAAGAAGACTATCTGCGTATTTTGCGATTCTTCCGATTTACTGGCTTATTTATTGAGTGGTCTGGAGATGGTCACTTTGATAAAGAGGGACTCGCAGCTTGTCATAAGTATGCAGATAAATTACCTACATTATCCAAAGAACGAATAACTGAGGAATTTTTCAAGATTTTGGGCTCTAACAATAGTCACAAGCTCTTAAAAGAAATGAAACCTGAACTCGAAGAAATTTTTTCTGCCTTTTATGAATCTGACTTCAAAATACTTTCCGAAGTGGAAAGATTTCATTCCGGCTACGATTTCCCTTGCGCCCATTTACTTCACTTAGCATTGATAGCAAAGGATAGTGATAGTATTAAACTCCTTCGCCTTTCTAACGAGCAGAATAAAAAGCTTAAGCTACTCATGGACCTGCGTGAGGAAATAGTAGATGATGTTTGGAGATGGCTTTACTATTATGGCCGTGAAATCACAGAAGCCATATTGCTAGTAAACGTTGGTAACCAGACAATCACAGAGGATGAATATGTTGATTGCGTTGCGGTTATTGAGGGTTGGGAACGTCCTTCATTTCCCCTCAAAGGTGAAGATTTGATGGATCTAGGAATTCCCAGAGGTAAGCTCCTTGGAGATATTCTCAAACAAACAGAAAAATGGTGGGTCTTAAGGCGCTTCAAACCAAACCGTGCTGAGTGCTTGGAGCAAGCGAAGGCAATATACAAGAGCTAGCGCTAGCAATTTGATGATTCAAAAGCCTAAGCCACTTCAGGTGCTGGCCATTCCGCCACCGGTGGGAGAGACATAAGAATGGCTTCAATATTGCCGTCAGTCTTTAAGCCGAAGAGAGTTCCTCGGTCATACAATAAATTGAATTCGACATAGCGACCTCGTTTTTTCAATTGTGCTCTACGATCTGATTCAGTCCAGGACTCATCCATATGCCTTCGAGCAATAAGCGGATATACTTCAAGAAATGCTCGACCTACATCTTGGGTGAATGCAAAGTCATTTTCCCAATTCTCTGTATTCACATAGTCATAAAAAATACCGCCTACACCCCGCATCTCTTTCCGGTGAGGGAGGTAAAAATACTCGTCGCACCACTTCTTAAATTTAGCATGGTAGTCGGAATCATGCTTGTCACATGCCTTTTGAAATGTTCCATGGAACATTTTTGTGTCCTCACCGTTGGGAAAGACTGGCGTCAGATCAGCACCTCCACCAAACCAAGATTTGGAGGTCACAATAAACCGTGTATTCATATGAACAATGGGTACATGCGGGTTACGTGGATGGAAAACCAATGAAATACCCGAGGCCCAGAAGTTTGGGTCTTCTTCTGCTCCAGGGATTTGGGAACGGAACTGTTCGGAAAACTCGCCCCATACGGTTGATACGTTCACACCCGCTTTCTCAAATACTCGGCCTTCCAGAATAGCCATGGTACCCCCACCACCACCGGGGCGCTCCCAGGTGCTCTTCTGAAACTTACCAGGAGTGCTGGGGTACTGATCATTCTCTGCATCAGCCTCGATAGACTCCAGGGCATCAATGATCTGCTGTTGTAGATCTGAAAACCACTTGGATGCGTGTTGTTTCTGATCTTCTAGGTCAAGCATTTAGAGCTCCTTGCTATGGTAACATGTTGATTTGTCTGAGGGCTTCTGACGCCATAATGCCAGCACTCAACGCAAGATTCAAGGACCGCCTTCCATCTACCATAGGAATAGATATGGCATGCTCAGATGTGGATAGAGCTTCTTGTGGCAATCCCATACTTTCTTGGCCCATGAGAAGTATATCGTTGGGAATAAAATCAAAATCTACATATGACTTTGATGCCACAGGGGATGTGGCAATAAGGCGACCTTCCGGTTTACTGTGGAGGAAGTCTTCCCAAGAAGTATACCGGTGCATAGATGCTAAATCGGTATAATCCATCCCCGCGCGTCGTAGTTTTTGGTCTGTCATCAAGAAACCACAAGGTTCAATAATATGAATTGGAGTCCCCATACAAGCGCCAAACCGTAACAAAGTTCCCACATTCTGAGCGATTTCGGGTTGAAAAAGAGCAATTTGAATCATTTGGGTCTTCCACAAAGCGAGAAAATTTAATAGATGTATAGCAAAGCTCTTCGTAAGAGAAAAGGGAGCAAATGACTAAAGCCACTGCACCGGGGAAAACCATCACCCGTCGTAATTTCTTAACACTCACGGCCGGGGCTGTGGGTGCTATTGGTACGGCTAAATTAATTTGGCCATTCATCAACAGTATGAATCCATCTGCCGATGTTCTGGCTCAATCGACTACGGATGTAGATTTGTCACCAATTGCAGAAGGGCAGGGGATTACTGTCATTTGGCGAGGAAAACCTATATTCATTCGCCACCGCACAAAACAAGAAATTGCCGAGGCTGAAAGAACACCTATGGCTGATTTGTTAGATCCACAACCAGACTCCGATCGTGTGAAGAAAGGTAAGGATCAGTGGTTAGTCTTGATTGGTATTTGCACCCATCTCGGCTGTATTCCTACCGGCCAAGCCCCGAACAGTAACCGCGGTAAGTATGATGGTTGGTATTGCCCATGCCACGGGTCACTTTATGATACATCGGGCCGTGTTCGTCGCGGCCCAGCACCGACAAACTTGGTGGTTCCACCTTATGTATTTACGGATGGTAGTAACATCCGCATTGGCGTTGAAGAGGAGACAACTAATGTCTAGCAAGGTCACTCGCATATCGAACTGGATTGACTACCGCCTACCAATCATCTCAATGATGAAGCATGAGCTGAATGAATATCCAACACCAAAGAACCTGAACTATTGGTGGAATTTTGGCTCTCTAGCTGGGATTGTTCTTATGGTGATGATTATATCAGGTATTTTCCTTGCTATGCATTACGATCCGAATACCAAGAATGCTTTTGATAGTGTTGAACACATCATGCGCGATGTAAACGGTGGCTGGTTCTTGCGATACTTACACATGAATGGGGCTTCTATGTTTTTCATAGTGGTCTACATTCATATTTTCCGTGGAATGTACTATGGATCATATAAGTATCCCCGAGAGTTGCTGTGGATCCTCGGTGTGGTCATTTTGCTACTCATGATGGCAACTGCATTTATGGGGTATGTACTGCCTTGGGGGCAAATGAGTTTTTGGGGAGCGACGGTAATCACCAACCTCTTCTCAGCATTCCCATTTGGCGACTCCATCGTTGAATGGCTTTGGGGCGGATATTCTGTAGATAACCCAACCCTCAACCGTTTCTTCGCATTGCACTACCTCTTCCCATTTTTAATCGTTGGAGTTGTCTTCCTTCACCTGATTGCCCTCCATCAACATGGATCAAACAATCCATTGGGTATAGATCGCAAGGAACCTCGTGATAGCATACCCTTCCATCCTTATTACACGGTGAAAGATCTCTTTGGACTTGGAATATTTGCTTTTATCTGGGCATTTTTCATATTCTTTGCACCCAACTTCTTTGGTGAACCGGACAACTATATCGAAGCCGACCCTCTTGTCACACCACCCCACATTGTGCCCGAATGGTACTTCCTCCCATTCTATGCAATCTTGCGCTCTATTCCGCATAAGGTGGCGGGTGTTCTGGCGATGGTAGGGGCTATTTTTGTATTATTCTTCCTGCCTTGGTTGGATACTTGCAAAGTCCGAAGCGCTAAATTCCGCCCTATATATAAAAAGCTATTTTGGTTATTCGTTGTTAATTGTTTTGTCTTGGGATTTGTTGGCGCACATTCACCCGATGAGGTATTTTATTATCTCGGTGGAATGAGCAACCAAGAATTGGGCCAGATTACAACTATACTTTACTTTGCCTTTTTCATTATCGCTGTGCCACTTTTAGGCATGTTTGAAAAAACTACACCTCTGCCAGCCAGCATCAGTGAACCGGTTAACCGAGGAGGAGACCGACGAAAAAAGTCCCGACAGGAGGCGGCTGCATGAAAAAGCTTCTCACAACAGCTATAGTTCTAGCCATATTTTATGTTTCTCATGCAATTGCAGGAGGAGATGATACCGAAACATTGGTACGTCAGGATTGGGCCTTTGAAGGCATGACAGGTACCTTTGATCGTGAAGACCTCCAGCACGGATTTCAGGTCTACAAAGAAGTCTGTGCCGCATGCCATGGGATTAAACGGATTCGTTTTCGGGAACTAAGTTCTCTGGGCTATAATGAGGATGAAATCAAGGCTATTGCAGCAGGCTACGAAGTGAAGGTTGGCCCAGATGATATGGGTGAAATGTATGACCGGGCAGCTCGCCCATCAGATGCTTTTCCTCCACCATACGCCAATGATAAAGCCGCCCGGGCAGCCAATAACGGGGCATTGCCTCCTGACTTATCCTTAATTTCAAAAGCCAGGGTAGGGGGCGCGGACTATCTTTATTCGCTGCTGACGGGGTATGGCGGAGAAGTTCCTGCTGGACAAGAAGTTTCTGAAGGTTTGTATTACAACCCTTGGTTCCCAGGTCACCAGATCGCCATGGTCCCCCCCCTACAAGAGGGCATCGTGACATATAGTGATGGCAGTTCACCATCCATAGCTGAAATGGCTAAAGCCGTGACGACTTTTCTAGCCTGGGCTGCTGAGCCAGAGATGGAAACCCGGAAACAATCAGGGATAGAAGCCCTCATCTATTTGGCTGTATTCTCTTTGCTGATGTATCTGGTAATGCGCCAGGTATGGAGTCGAGTGGAGAAATAGGAATATATCCTCTTCATTCTAACCAAATAATACTCTATTGGCAGACGGTGTTTTGTGCAGCATCTGAACAAGCTTTTTTAGTTTGGTAGATTTCATTAGAATTACTACACCCCCAGGTATGAACTTTTTCTAGCAGATAGTAAGGACCACCCTGTCCCTCAGCACCTTGAAGTTCTTTACAGGGGCAGTGCTTAGTGCTTTGAGCTTCAGCAGACTGAGTACTCATCGTATAAACACTAAAAGTTACAGCTATAGCTAGTGTGCTAACTGGTTTTAACGTGGTTGAACTCCTATTTTACGTTTCCCTTAAGCAGGATATTATTGCTGTATAACTTAAATACACGGAATCCATGAAGAATTAGTTAATATCTAGTACCCTTTAAGGTTCACTCAGGCTTCACAGCCGTAACCGTGGGGAACATTTTTTGTTGGTCCCAATGGAATTCAATGTTTTTAAATCCTGCTTGCTCTAAATGAGAGTGAGTTTGCGTTGACGTATAGAAATGTGTCCAGTTTACTCCAATAAGTTCCGTCAGTGCCTCTTTTTGCGAAACAATTGCGGACATATCAATCTGAGACATATCCCATTCTGACGCTTCTGAAATAGTTGGCGGTGGGGTGACAAAACTGGTTATCAATATTCCCTCGGGTTTTAATGCGTCAAAAAAGCTCTTATAGAGCGAAATTACCTTCAGATCTGTATCTACATAGATATTTAATCCATTACTGGTAATAATATCATAGGCGGAACTTTGTCCTAAGTTCCAAGCATCCTTCACATAAAAATCGCAAATATAATTTCGGTGCTTTTCGAGAGCATTTTGACTTGCCTTCTGTATTGAAAGAGGGTCTGCATCAATACCTACCAGTTTTCCTGAGAAATCATCAGGTAGGTCAAGAGTTAGAAGATCATCCATCAATCCGCAGGGCAGGGATGCCACTACTGATTCAGACTTGATGTGTTGTGTTAGCTGTTCTTGAAAGATATTGAATCGCTGCTGTGTCGCTTGAATAATGGGAAAACAGTTCAGGAAATACTCATCAAAGGTTTCCATTCTGCTGCCATCAGGGAAATAGCCAGGGTGCTTGTCTTTATACTGAGGGTACAGCACCACATACTGGGTAATTTGACCATCCAGTCCTTTGTTGGAAATAAGAAAGCGCCCTAGGTACGACTCTTCTAACTTCATGAGGGTCGTAGTGAGTTGATCTCGCTTTTCAGAGTTATCAACCTGACTAATGCGATGCTTAATTTCTGCCAATTGTGTTTCGTAGATAGTGGACGAATCTGCATGGGAAATAATGTGTGTCATAGTCTCCATCAAAAGTAATGTGTTTAATTAACAAAGCAACAATACCCTCTTCAAATACACTTGTCACTTGCCACTTATAAGTCAGCCCGGTATATAAGAAGAGGGCGCCCGTAGCTCAGTAGGATAGAGCGCAAGATTCCTAATCTTGAGGTCACAGGTTCGAATCCTGTCGGGCGCACCACTCTCTACCTGGGTTTTTTGAATCTCCTTAAAAGTGTATTTTTCATTCCGGAAGCATATCGGAAGCAGTTGGTGAAATTTCAAACATACGGTTACAACTCGTTTCTTCATAAAGAAGAGTCCAGCGTTTCCCTGGGTGTAGGATAGAACGGGACACGATAAATCAGTTTAACACCAAACATGAAACTCATCAAAGCTATGGGCTAACATAGTCCATGTATACACGCGCTCCTTGTAATCTGAATCTCCAGTTTTCATTATACTTTTTGGCCAGGGTAGGGAAGTGGATAAGAAGTAAATTCTCAGCATTTCGAACATTTGCAGCATGACTCCAGTTGGAGCTTCCTGTGATCACTGATTGGTCATCAATGATCATAACTTTGTTGTGGGAAAGGCCCGATACCTTATCAATGTAGACGGTTATCTTCGCTTGTTGAAGCTGCCTAATCTTGGAGTGACGTGCTTTGATTTGAGACTTATCACATATGAATTGTACAGTAACTCCTCTTCTATGGGCTCTAATCAAAGCTGTTATTATGGGTAGGGAGGTGAGGGAGTAAGCCTGTACTTTTATAGATTTCTCAGCAGAGGCGATGGTATCAATGACCAAGTTTTCACAATCTCCTTGAGAGGAAAAGCAAACCTTTAGAGAATCCTCGTTCGTGGAGAGGGAATTTGGTTCTTCCAAAAGCATGAATTGAAAAAAACTGTGCCCTGCAATAAATCCGAAAAAAAGTATGAGAATTCCAGAGAATGGAAACTTTACGTTTTTGAGAGTAGGCGGTTTTTTTGCGTTTTCATCTCTATGAGGCACGTGCAGATCATACTCCATGGAGAGTAAAGTTCTTGTTAGGACTATTTTTTGATATCCACCTCTTTTAGTGAAGCTCACTTTTCTCAGGCCCAATTCTAGAATCCTCATGTTGTGGTTATGGAGTTGGAAGAGGAGGGTATAAAGGGAATACGCGCACTTATGCATTCATACAATGAATTGTATTAATGCTGCTATCTGTGTAGTATGTTGAGAGGTGTCATTATACCACCTCAATCGAACCGTCATCAAACGAAGCGCTGGACAAAGTGTTTGTGGTGCCTTGTCATATATACACCGAACAAAAATTCAGGATGAGTTCATAGGGAAGACCTATCACTTCAATACCAAAGTTGGTGAGATCGTCGAGAGCAAAATCTATATTCCTGAGGGAGCTTCATGGGAGGTTAAGAAGGTTTTTGAAGAGTGTGGGTTGGGAGCCGGTGGGGTTGCGACGTTTGCGAAGCTCATCGAGAAGGCTGAGAATGATATTGTCGATAAGCGTTGTAAAAGTGAAGATGCTCGAGAGAGCTATAAAAATCGGATGCAAACCGGGTTTATGGAGGTGGTGGCTTTACAGAAAGAGCTCTCACTAGATCAGACCCGTAAGATTGTGGATCAATATATTGAGAAAGTGTATATGCCACGAGGCCTCATGGTTTCTTCTGCAATTCACTTTGATGAAGGTAATCCTCACGCTCATCTATTTATAAGCCTCCGATCCGTTGGAAGGGATGGATTCAGCTCAGTCAAGGAGAGAGAGTTGATGACGCGTACCGGATTAAAGGCTTGTCGAGAGGCATGGGCTGAGGTCAACAATGAGTACTTTAAGGTTTTGGGGTTAGAGAACCGGATTACTGATAAGAGCTTTAAAGATCTGGGAGTTCAACTGCTACCTACCATTCATGAAGGAGATGCGCGATATACAAAGTTTTCAGAAATTGGGGTGGAAACAAACAAAACTCGGAACGAGCAGCTTCGACTGAAAAACCAAGAGTTGCTCAAGAATGAGCCAGAGAGGATGCTTCCTCTTCTAATGTCGAAGCGAGTCACCTTTACAGAAGCAGACATCACCAGAGAGTTCCAAAGGATATTTTCAGATAAGTCTTCCTTAATTCAATCACTGACAGCATCCCTTTTAAAGGCAGATGAAGTAATCAAAATCAACCAGACCCTAAGCGGTAAAACTATATATACCACTCAAACCTACCTCAAATCTGAAGAAGCCCTGTTGGATTCAGCTCGGAATCTCAGCTTATCCAACCGCCATGGACTCAAAGAAGCCGTGGTGTCTAAGGCTATTTCAAAATCGTTCGACTACCTTTCCCCAGAGCAAAGAAAGGCTGTGAAGTCTGTTATCCAAGGAGAAGCCTTGAGCCTTGTGGTTGGGAAGGCAGGCAGTGGTAAATCTACATTGATGAAAGCTGTAGCACAGTGCTATCAAGCCAAAGGCTATCGTGTGTTTGGTGGAGCATGGTCTGGGGCTGCAGCTGAGGGCTTATCTCAAACAATTGGGGTCCCCTCTCATACACTTCTCTCGTGGTTAAAAAAATGGGAGAGTTTCGAGGACAAGGCGTATAACCCTCACTCTGCTGGAGGATTCTTCCGTAGCGGTTTCTTTCTGGATGGTTATAAACAGCAGCTGAATCATAAGAGCCTATTCATACTGGATGAAGCTGGAACAGTTAACGTGGAGCACATGAGCAAACTATTAGCTAGAGCTCATGCTGTAGGGGCTAAAGTCATTGCCGTGGGAGATTCATCCCAAACATCGCCTATTGGCCCTGGTGAAGCGTTCAGAGCCCTTTGTGAGATCTATCCCCATAGCAAGTTAGAGAGAATTAAGAGACAAAAGGAATCCTGGATGCAGGAAGCTTCATCCAGCCTGAGCCAACATGACATTTCTAAGGGACTGAAGGCGTACGAATCAAATCAATGCATTCACTGGCATGACAAACGTTCTGTGCATCAGGCTCTTGTGAAGGACTATTTAAGTTCTTATAAACCTGAATCAAGTCAAATTGCATTGGCACAACGGAATGAGGATGTATTCCAACTGAATGTTTCTATTCACACGCGGCTGAAGGATTCAGGGCAATTGGGTAAAAAAAGCCTTTTGGTCAAAACGCAAACTTCTTTTGGATCTCCTACTGTCGAATTTACGGCACAGGATCGGCTTCTTTTCCTCCAGAACGACTATCAAGGAAAATTTGTTAGGGTATTCAAAGGAAAGAGTCAGGGTGTGACCAATGGAACAATTGGAAGGATAACAGCTATAGCGTCCGATGAAATCAGGGTAAAACTGGAGGACAACCGTACAGTCAGCTTCAATCCTAAGGCTTATCCCCATATCAGTCACGGATACGCCATGACTGTCAGTAAGGCTCAGGGAAAGACTGTCGACAAGAGCTATGTTCTTATGAATAATTCCATGGAGGCTGCTGATTCTTATGTGGCCCTCACCCGTCATAGAGAAGACTGCCAGATTTATGTGAATCAAAGTAAGTTTAAGGACCTTAAAACACTGCTTCCCCATATTAGCAAAGAACGAGCTTTTAACTTTATCAACCGATCAACTCAGAAAACAAACAAAAAGACAGCTAGGAGAAGCACCTTCTATGACAGAAAGGACATTCTTAATCGAATCAGGGCAACTGATATTCCTGCGTTAGTAGAGCTCTATACTCCCTTCCATCAGAACCATAAGGCCAGTCGTGGTCAGACACTTGTATTCAGTAAATCGGGACAAGGAACCAGTGTGCAGATAACTCTCAAGCCAAATGGACCTGTGTGCCATAATTTTAAGGATGGGTTTGGAGCTGACTTAATTGGTTTCTTGGGACACTACGTGAATAAATCATATGGAGAGATGTGTATAGAGTTGGGAGAAAAATTTGGACTTGGGGAGGTCAAAGATCTTTCTCAAAAACGCACCCCACATATCCAGGTCAAACCACTGAAAGAGCAGGTCAGAGAAGAAATTATGAGGCGGCAGCGTGAAAAGAAAGATGATATTCTTAAGGTTCAGAAGGATGCTAAATCCTTAAACCATGCCAGTGGAACTCTTGCTGAAAAATACTTGACTATCAGAGGTATTCATAAGCCTTTGCCGCAGGACCTTATGTATCAAGAGTCCAATAAATATGGCCCAAGTTTGGTAGCTCTTGCTCGTAGTTCGGATGGGGAGATAGCTGCAATTCAAAGGACAAGATTGAATCCACATACATCCTACAAAATTCAAGACGGAGTTGCCAAGATCTCACGTGGATGTGTGTATGGTTCTTCAGTCCTCATTCAAAATGATTCTGAAAGTACAAATACGGTATTCCTCGCTGAAGGAGTTGAGACGGCTCTTAGCCTTCGAGAAGCAGGTGTGAAAGGCGAAATCCGTGCAACCTTGGGCAAAAGTAATTTACTCAATGTTGGGCTGACTGTAGATGTCCATAAGAGGATCATCCTTGTGGCGGATAACGATGGCCAGGAGTGGGAGAAAGATGCTGGGATGATGAAAACTGTAAACACCCTCAGAGACGCTGGGTATAGTCTTGATGTTCTCTTTCCGGGACGTCTAAGTGAGAGAAATAAGGTGGATTTTAATGATATCCTCGCCTTCAATGATGGCAGAGCTCTCATAAGGAGGCAAGTGAGGGAGCTTGAATCATTGATTACGAGAAATAACTTATGCCGGTCCGGCCCACAGATATAAATCTCTAAGAAATACTGGTAGTAAATAGCAGAGAAGGATAGTAGTGACCATGACAAAATATTAGAAATCTCGGGCAGTAGACATGGCTAAACTAAAGCTTGAGAAAGCTATAGCTTTTCCGGCGACTTGAGCAACAGTAACATGGATTTTGCTCTTGATCTCAAGCATACCGCTATGTTCAAAAAAGCCTCGAGAACTTGCTGTTATATTTTTATGCCTAAATGCTATACTGCGAAAAAATTAGCATCTTTTCCATTTTGAAAAGGAATGACAAAAACAGTGGAGCTATCATATGCCTTCGTCCTATACCTATAAACCATTTCCATTCTTTTTTATGACTTTCTTGATCACCTGGGGTTCGGGTTTTACAGGCGCTTATCTGAGTTATCAGAAAGGAACTGAGCTTTTCCAGCTTGGCCTCATTCTTCTGGGCATGATTGGACCATTTATTTCAGCGATGGTTATGATTTATGGCTCAAGGAGCAGTGAACTTGTCAAAGACTTCTGGATTCGACTGAGCGTTTTTAAATTGCAGCTTAAATTTTTACCATTCATACTTCTCGTAATGCCTTGTGGAGACCAATGCGTAAATCGTTAAATGAAATAAGTAATTGATTTAACTTATAATTATGCTATATAAGAGTAGCTCATGGTAAATTGATACATAAAAGAATTGGAATGTAGTAATGTTTTCATATGTAAAAGTTTTTAAAACTCTTTCACTCTTTATACTTTTTGGGCCACTTGTTTTGATGACTGCTACCCCAACTTTTGCGGGTAAAGGTCCACAACAAACACTCATAACTCAGTTTGTAAAAGTAACCTCAAGGCCTAAACCAAATGTTATCGAACCTTCCCTTCAACCAATAATGAACCCTGCACCTAATCACATATCTACTTTAACAGATACTCAACAGACGAAAAGAAAGACTCCAGATTCGAAAGTCCAAATAAAAACCTCAAAAAAACGTACATCTTCACTTCATAAAAAGAGCCATTCCAGTTCAACAAAGCCCATTACTGAAACAGTTAAATTCATTAAGGGAACAGATCAGCATTTAGACATGTATACTCAACTCATCGAGAAGGCTGAGAATGATATTGTTATCGCCAGTTGGAAACTTAATTTTATTCCTCCAGCACTGTTTCGAAGTCTTATGAAAGCAAAAAGAAATGGGGTATATATATCTTTTATAGTCAACGAGATAGTTAGGCCAGAAACTTTAGATTATTTTTATGATAGTGATGACGATTTGAGTAGTGAGGAAGGAAACCCTCAATTTAGTGTTTATTTAACACGTTCACATGCCAAGTTTATTGTAGTTGATAAGAAGCAACTTCTTTTAGGATCCTTCAATGCTCTTTCTGGTGACGCCGATGAAAACACTGAAGATTCTTCCCTCCTTATTCGCGGAACTATAAACCAGACTTGGCCTTACTATATGCGTATACGTGATACTTATAATGATCTAGATGAGAAAGCAAGTGACGCTTTTGGAGGGATTGCAGCTATAAGTAGCTATAAATATGGTAAGAGACCGCAGCTCGATAGAACGCTTCGCAATGGGACACGAATTCATTTACTTAAGACCCTTAAAGATCATAATGATTTTTTTGAACAAGCCATTCCAAACAATGGAGCTGTTACCCTCTATTCCCCATTTAGCACGCGTGACAATACACTCCACCGCCTTAAACAGCTTGAACAGTATGTCCCTGCAGAAACCCCTGTTATCTTGAAAGTTTTACCAAGGTATGAATCTGGGCTTAAAAGACTTTTAGGCCTAGTTCCAGGTTTGAAACAACATTCTCAGGTTGATACAGCTGATTCACATCAGAAAATATTGGTTATTGGAAGTGAGATAATCTGCATCGGCTCATTTAATTGGCTTTCAGCCACATACAAACACGGCACTTCTTATGAAAACCTAGAACTTTCAATTGTATTACAAGGCCCGACAGCCGCAAACATCATTAGCAGATACTATTCGCCTTCCCTTTAACAAATCCACTCCAGTAGAGAGGATGAATTTGATATGTGTTGTTAGGAATATACCCTTTTATTGAGAGGAGAGTATTCAGGTGAGATGCTACTACACCCTTCAATATTTTCATTACTTTCAAAAGATTTGCGAGAGTCGTAAGTTTGCCCTTACTACTTTTGAAGAATAACATAAGAAGTCCACGCCCCTCCTTTATAAAAACCAATACAAATCAATGGGGTCTCTTAGAATCCTTAAAAAAAACACTAAGACTTTGTTGTATCTTTTTCAGTATCTTGAGAATCAGAGCAATCTTCCGTGATTGTATGGTAGTCAAGCTCTCTATCTAAGATAAAGAGACCTTGAAGCTTAGATGGGGGAGCGCTGAAATTAAAGGCATAGTAAATTCTATCATCGTTAAACCACCATGGTTCGACCTTTCCTTTGCCTGCAACCGTTGACCACTCTGATTCGAGTACTGGGGTAAGGCGACCACTGCCTATAGAATGTACATCAAGATCTTTTGCAGCAGGTGGAGACGTATATTCAATTACATAGAGCTTTGTTTTAAAATCCTCATTTTGAAGAGATGTGGAACCTGCATAGACTGTCTTATTTTCAACATCCTTATCAAGTCGGGTGAGTAAGAACTGCTTTACACTTTGAGCATGTGGGGCAAGCCCGGCCTCTTGTGTGAGTAAATTGAGCATTTTTTGAATTTGTTGGGTTGTTGATGTGCACTGTTTAGCAAGGGCATGAACTAGTTTTCTGTTGGCGCTACTCAACCTCTGTTCTGTTTCATGGAGGTTATCGAGAATACCCTCTGATTTTGCAATAATACATTTAAGCTCTGCCTTGCATTGCTGCTGAGGTGTTACTGTGTGTGCATATGTGAACTGAGAGCTCATCATAAGAAGGGTTAGAGTGGCTGCAACTGGTTTAAACATGGTTGTTTCCTCAATAATTATTTAACTATATCTAATACAATAAACCATTTATATTAATATATTATTAAAATTATTATAAATTAAACTGTGGATTTGTCGCAGTCGAACTCTTTTTTGCCTGAGCAGGCTTTGCCTGTTTTTTAGAAGTGTCCTGCCCCCCGTATATTGAGTCCAGGAATAATCTAGTGAATTGTCTTTAGATATTTCCTAAGATGTTTTTGATCACGGATTCAGGAAAGGATAAGAAATCGTATCAGCGGATGTTCATGATGGGAAGGTTCTCTTTGAATGTCTTGATGGTGATGACGAGTCAGTCTTTGCTGACAAGGCCTATGATAATGAATCGGATCGCAAGGTTTTGCGTCAGCATCAGATTAAGCCTCGCTTGATGCGTCGCACATACAAGTCGGATTCCCCAACAAGAAAAACTCGCAAAGCCAACTTAAACAAAGCGATGGGCAAGATTCGCGGGGCTGTTGAGAAGTTCTTTGGAACAATGAAGCGGTCATATGGGATGCGTCAGGCACGTTATCTTGGTGTTCTTAAGAATGAGTTTCATGTCCGCCTGGTAGCGGTGGTTTATAACCTTGTGAGAGCCACAAACATCAGAAAAGATCTCAATCTTCAACCGACCTAGATAGGAGAGGTGCGTCCAAAACAAGGAAACAATCGAAAAATACCCCTCAAAAGAGGGAGTGGAGCCCTGTCCAAGGTTAAAATAGGGATGGTTTTACGAATTTACGGCTCTCCGTTCTTATTTGGAATCTCAATAACGATTTACGCATCGGTCTCTTGTGTGCTGTTTCTTGCCACGACAGTTTCTTTGCTATTTGGACAGCCTTTGGATCAATTTCAGTTGGCTAACCAGTTTATGATTCTCCAAGGCCAAAATATGCTCAGTCTGGGCATTATGGTTTTAGCTCCTCTTATGGAGGAATTGGGTTGGAGGGGGTATGGTGTAGATAGCCTCAGGAGTCGATTGAATCTGTTCAAAACAAGCTTGCTCTTTGGTTTATTATGGGCGCTCTGGCACGTTCCGCTGTTTTTTATACAAGGCTACTATCAAAACACGTTGTGGAATACCAGTCTGGTCTACGTCGCTAACTTCTTCATTAGCATTTTTCTGCAGCTCTACTCATCAACTGGATCTATTATATCATTTTAGTATACTAATTACAGAATATATGCTATAAAAGTAGGCATGACCTACGGATACTCCATTGAGCTAAGAGCTCGGGCGATGTCTTTCCTGGATTCTGGAAAGATCGGAAGAGCAGATCGGAAGAGCACACG
>CAJQNC010000075.1 GCA_905479605.1 uncultured Alphaproteobacteria bacterium
GATGTGCAGCGTTATATCGAGGAACAGGAAGAACATCACAAAAAAGATGACTTTAGGATTTCAGAATTCTAGGGTTTACCCTTTTAATCTACTTTCCAAGCATTAATCAAACCAACGGCTTTAGCCGGTGAGTGGTTGATATTTTTGATATTTTCAATGGCAATACCCTCTGCAGATGCTATTGCTTCGAGGTATACGGCCTGCCCGTCATTAAAATCCACAGTATCCAGCCACGGGAAGCAGTGGACAGTAGATGTTGCCCCAGGATTATCAAAACACTTTCTACGAGCAGAAATTGAATCCGGTACTCCCAGTATTCTCAGATGCATCTATTCACAAATTTGGATGCACCTCACGCTTCCTAAAAACAAGCAATGCTATATAAATAAACCTGGCAATCTATCTTGTTCTAAGGCCAATCCTGAGAGCTGCGTCGTATATTGTAAGTAACGCTGGCTATACGACCCTTCGCGATGCAAGGGCAGTTGTCAGTGTCCCATCATCGAGATAGTCCAATTCACCGCCTACTGGTACACCACGAGCGAGGCTGGTGATGGTGGAAATCTCCAAAGCTTGCAGCTGCTCATGTAGATAGTGGGCAGTGGTTTGCCCATCGACTGTAGCATTCAGGGCCAGGATGATTTCTTGGACGTCGCCGGTACGGCAGCGGTTGAGCAGGCCTGCGATACGCAGATCCTCGGGGCCTACACCATCCAGTGCTGAGAGAGTTCCACCCAGCACGTGGTAATAGCCTCTGAAAGATGCGGTTTTATCAATGGCCCATAGGTCTGCCACATCTTCCACCACACAAATTATAGAGGGGTCCCGCTTCGGATCCTGACAGATCTGGCAGGGGTCTAGCGTATCCAGGTTACCGCATTGACTGCAAGTCTTGACCTTGGCCTCAACCTCTCCCAATGCATGGATGAGCTGACGGAGGGTTGTCTCTTGGTTTTTCAGCAAATGCAAAGCCATCCTGCGGCCTGAGCGAGGGCCCAGGCTCGGCAATTTGGATAGGATCTGAATTAGATTTTGCAGCTCTTGGCTGACCACAGTATCCTCTTAGAATGGGAGCTTCATACCACCGGGAAGGCCCATGCCACCGGTGACTTTACCCATTTCCTCTGCAGCCTTCTCTTCGGCCTTGGCTTTACCATCATTGACAGCAGCGAGGATCAAGTCTTCCAGGACCTCAACATCTTCTGGGTCAACCAGTGACTTGTCGATCTTTACACCCTTCAGCTCGCCTTTGCCGTTAAGGGTCGTTTTGATCATGCCACCAGCAGCCTGGCCTTCTACTTCGATCTCGGCGAGCTTCTTTTGAGCTTCGTCCATCTTTTTTTGCATCTCTTGCGCTTTTTTCATCAAGTCGCCCATGTTTCCAAACATAGTTTTACCTTTCGTCTATTTGTTCAATTTTTGAGCCTGGGAAAGACTCTAACACACATTTTACCAGAGGGCCCTCAGAAACCTCTTTTTTTAGCTGGGCTTCTTTATCAGCAGCCACTTGGGCCAAGGTTGGCTGCCCGTCTTCTATTGATGTCGCCTGGACTGTCCAGGGCTTTCCTGTTTTTTCCTTCAGCACCCGGATCAGTTTCTCAATGAGGTCAGACTGAGCTGTTTCCAAGAGGTTGAACACCGCATGTTCTTCCTTAAATGATACAAGGCGGGCATGGTTGAAGAGCTGGCTATGCAGCACTGGCTCACGCCATTTATCTAGACGAGCCATGAGATCATCAAAAGAGGCGATGGTCTCGGTAGGCAGCTCAGCGACTTTCTCGACCTGGATGGGTGCAGAAAGAGGCTCAGGATTAGCCGGAGTTAAGGCTTTTTTTTTGAGCCGTCTTCAGGTGTCTGTTTGATGATTTCGTAGATGGAGGGCAGATTGGCTGTATGAGTAGTCCGAATCAGTACCATCTCACCGGCTTGCTCTGGGGAAGGCGCGATAGACAACTCACCATATCCCTTTAGTAACATCTGCCAGACTCGACTCAGTTGAGAGACCGATAAGCGTGAGGAAATATCCAGGCCTTGTGTACGATCTGTTTCAGGCATGGTGGGGTCCTGTGCAAGTTCAGGGGCGGCTTGCAGGCGAGTCAGTAAACAGCATGTATCCAACAGGCCCTCGAAGATATGACGCACCTCGCCCCCTTCTTGGTAAAGCTCGCGGAAGAGGGTAAGGGTCTGAGGCAAATTACCTTCGGAAAGACTCTGAAACAAGGCATATATCTTGGCTTGATCCGAATGACCAAGCATGCGGCGTACAGCCTCGGTCTTAATACTGCAGACACCCTTTTCTTGCAGGCCCTGAGTCATTGCTTGATCGAGAATCGACAGGCCATCACGGACTGATCCATCCGCGGCTTTAGCGATGATGGCGATGGCATCATCTTCGAAAGTGGCTTGTTCGCGGGTGCAGATTTCCTTGAAATACTCACAAAGAACATCAGCTGCGATACGAGCTAAATCAAAACGCACACAACGGGACAGGATGGTCTGTGGAACTTTCTGAATTTCCGTAGTGGCGAAGATGAATTTCACATAGGCAGGTGGCTCTTCAAGAGTCTTCAAGAGCGCGTTAAACGCACTCTTCGAGAGCATGTGCACCTCGTCAATGATATAGATCTTATAACGTGCTGAAACCGGCTTATAACGAGCAGCTTCGATAATTTCACGCACATCATCCACGCTGGTGCGGCTAGCGGCGTCAATTTCAATGACGTCCATGTGTCGATCTTGAGACAAAGCTGTACAGGATGCACAAACTCCGCAAGGGTCAATGGTGGGCTGACCGTTGTCATCAGGTCCGGTGCAATTGAGGGAGCGAGCGATGATGCGAGCGGTGGTGGTCTTACCTGTGCCACGAATACCGGTGAGAATAAAAGCATGTCCTAAGCGGCCGCTTTCAATACCATGCTTGAGGATGGTGGTGAGAGTTTCCTGACCCACCAGCTCGGACAATTTGGAGGGACGATACTTGCGCGCCAGCACCCGATAGGCCTGGGTAGTATTTCCTGCTTGAGGAGTCTCTTCAACAAGTTTCAGTGCAGCGTCCACAGTCATTCCTTTGTTAGTGAGAGACTGGCCAAACGTGACCCGCATAAGGACTCGCTACGGCTGCTTTCTTCCGAATCTGACCGAGTTCGCGAGAAATGCGTCCACAACCAATCTCTCAGCTTGATTTCTATATCATTAGCCCTACGAGAGGCAAGGGAATTCTTGGTGAGGGTAGGGTGAAGGGAAAAGCTTTTTGTAGAAGAGCCTCAAACCCATACACCTCAAGCCACCTTCTCTTTCGCCTCGACTTTCCTCTCACCATCCTTAAAGCGAATGTTGAGAGTGTCTCCAGCATTAATAGCATTTGCGGAGGTGACCACATTCCCTTGGGCATCTAGAGTAAGCGTGAATCCGCGCTCCAGTGTCCGCTCATATGAATAACTCTCTAAAAGAGGTCCCCAGCGTTGCAGCTGGCTCTGGTTGTCATTAATGGAGCGCATACCCATGGGCTCGAGTCGCTTGCAGACGCCCTGCAAAGCGGATTCCCACTTCTCAAGGGTTTGTCTTGGATGGGACAAGCGAGAACTGATCATAGACACTTGGTTATGATGGGTTTTAAGAGACGTGTTCCAGCTCATATTCAGACGCTCTGACCAGTCATCAAGACGTTGGGTCCAATCACCCATGAGGCTGTCCAGGTCAGGAATTCCTCGCTTCAAAGAATCAACTCTTGACTCCAGAAGAGATAGCTTTTGATCCAGTTGGTCCTGGAGCCGGCTATGGTGATGCTGGAGATGTTTCGCAAGATCTCGCCTGACTGGCACTGCGAATTCAGCGGCAGCAGTGGGTGTGGGAGCTCGCTGATCAGCGGCAAAATCACATAGGGTAATATCTGTTTCATGGCCTACGGCTGAAATAATAGGGATTGTAGAATCGGCCACGGCTCGCACCACTACTTCTTCATTGAAGCACCATAGATCCTCCAGGCTGCCTCCTCCACGCGCAACGATTAACAGCTCGGGAGGTGATGGGAGGTTATTAAATCCATGAATAGCTGCAGCAATTTGCTCAGCTGCACCGTCGCCTTGAACCAGCACAGGCCAAACCAGTACATGATTTGGGAAACGGTCCTCAATACGGTGGAGGATATCCCTGATCACTGCTCCCGTGGGAGACGTCACCACACCAATGGACTTGGGGATGAAAGGAAGGGACTTTTTTCTTTCCTCATCAAACAAACCCTCAGCGGCTAATTTCTTCTTACGCGCTTCCAGCATCTTAAGAAGAGCTCCCTCACCGGCAATCTCCATGGACTCAACCACAATTTGATATTTGGAACGGCCGGGATAGGTGGTCAGCTTTCCTGTGGCAATGACTTCCATTCCTTCTTCAGGACGGACCTGCAGCCGAGAGACACTTCCACGCCAGCAAACAGCATCGAGCACCGCCCCCTCATCCTTCAAAGTAAAATAGGCATGACCCGAGGTATGGACCTTGAAGCTGGAAACCTCACCACGAATACGTACGTGAGAGAAGCTACTCTCCACGGTTTTCTTGAGCGTCTGCGAAATTTCACTGACAGTGAATTCGGGAGTGTTGTGATGCAGGTCGTACATAGGCTCTCCATAATCGTGAGTTTAATACAGGTCTACCTGTTATTTTCTTTGAAGACAAGTGAGGCCTCTGCAGGATTTTTCAAAAAATTAAATCGATAGGGGATTGGATTTATTCATTCACCTCTATAATACGCTCCCCGAACTTGATGCGGGGCCCATCTTGATTCAATAAAGTCATTGCCTTTGTGGAATCATGGGCCCCGGATAATCCATGGGCAGAGCTCATGGATTTCCTGGGAGCATACTCAATAGCCTGAATTAACTATTTTTAATTGAAGGAATTCGGTTTATTCTTTCCTTGCACAAGGCCCATAGCTGATGTACCCATAGTGAATCTCTAACAGGATGGATCCATGAACTACCAACGTTTCTTTCAAGATTGCCTTCAAGAGCTTAAAGACGAAGGCAGGTACAGGTTTTTTGCAAACCTAGAACGTTGTGCATCCGCATTTCCCCATGCCATTTGCCGCAAGGATGACGAAGAAAAGAAGGTTGTTGTTTGGTGTGCGAACGACTATTTAGGAATGGGACAGCATCCTAAAGTCATTAAGGCGATGACGGATGTTGCTAATAGAGACGGTGCAGGAGCCGGTGGGACTCGAAATATTTCAGGTACCAATCACTATCATGTGCTTCTTGAAACTGAGCTGGCTGAACTGCATCAGAAAGAAGCGGGTCTTATCTTCACCTCTGGATATGTTTCAAACGAGGCAACTCTGAGCGCCCTCGCTCAAAACCTTCCCAACTGCGTTGTATTTTCTGACAAGTGTAATCATGCCTCTATCATCCACGGTATACGGAACAGTCGGGCAGAAAAGCATGTCTTTCGCCATAATGATGTCGCCCACCTACGAGAACTTCTCTCCCAATACCCCAAAGAGCAAGCCAAGATAATCGTGTTTGAATCGGTCTATTCCATGGATGGTGACATCGCACCTATTGCGGAATTCTGTGACTTAGCCGATGAATTTAATGCCCTCACATTTATTGATGAAGTTCATGCTGTCGGAATGTATGGCGAGCAAGGTTCTGGAATGTGCTCTAAACTAGGTCTTAACCACCGCGTGGATATCATCGAAGGAACTCTCGGAAAGGCCTTTGGTGTGGTGGGTGGCTATATCACCAGCTCTTCAGCTCTAATTGATTTTGTCCGCAGCTTTGCCTCAGGGTTTATTTTCACAACGTCGATGCCGCCACCCGTTGCTGCTGCAGCTCTGGCCAGCGTCCAACACCTGCGCCATTCCAATACAGAGCGCGAGCAACATCTTGAGACCGTTGCTATGGTGAAGCGGAAATTAACTGCAGCGGGCATACCGTTTCTACCGACCGAAACACATATCATCCCCATCATCTTTGGGTCAGCAAGTGCCTGCAAGCAGGCTTCTGACAGGCTTCTAGACCAGTTTGGCATCTATGCTCAGCCCATCAATTATCCTACCGTACCTCGAGGTAAGGAACGTCTGCGTATTACACCCTCCCCCTTCCATACAGAAGAAATGATTGACGACTTAGTCTTTGCTCTGCGCAGTGTATGGGACAGTATTTTTATGGATAAAGCAGCCTAATGATTCAATCGAAGACATGCTGGGCTATAACTGATGGTCACGCTGGCATGATGAGCCAAGTCCAAGGCCTCGCCGAAGCTGTGGGATTACCAACAACCTTTAAAACGTGTAAGCGCCGCGCCCCTTGGGTTTGGCTGCCAGCAATCTTTCCAGGGCTGAACCCCTTGAACCAGTTAACCCAAGATAGCGACCGGCTTGATCCACCATGGCCCGACCTCCTCATTACCTGTGGCCGCCGGCAACTGCCTTACGCCCTGTGGATGAAAAAGCATTCTCAGGGGAAAACTTTCTGTGCCCACATCCAGAACCCTCGTATCCCCTTTCATTATCTAGACTTAATCATTGCGCCAGAACATGATGGAATATCAGGAGAAAACGTGATTTCCACGAAAGGGGCTATTCATAAAATAACAATCGAGAAACTTCAGGCAGAAGCCAAGAAATGGCAAACCCGTTTTGCAGATTTTCCCAAGCCTTATCATGTGGTCCTTCTCGGTGGCTCCACTAATCGTTACAGTATGATCGAACCGGCCATGCAAGGCCTCATCGATCAAATTAAAAATATTGCAGGGCAGACCGATGGCAGTGTCCTGGTCACGCCGTCTTTTCGCACTCCCTACCTTGATATGTTACGGAGCCAATTGGGGAAGCTTACAAGAGTTTATCTAGCAAATCCTTCTAAAGAGAACCCTTATTTGGGCATGCTCGGCCTTGCCTACTATATATATGTCACTGATGATTCGGTAAATATGATGTGTGAGGCGAATCTAACAGGCAAGCCCCTCTACCTCCTCACGCCAGAAGGGCATAAAGACACAACACCTGCTAAATTTGGGGCTGAGCTCATCGCTGAAGGGATCGCTCGCCCCTATGAGGGAAAAATTGAGAGCTGGAGCTACACACCGGTTAATGATACCCAACACGCAGCTAACGAAATTCGCCAACGCATTGGTTTATAAGAATAAGTTTTTATTGACCCTAACCCCAAATATTTCCTAACATTTATGTGGGAAATCCTTCCCACATAAAATCCAAAAATAAAGGAGAACGTAATGACAAGCATTACTCTTGAAACAAAAGCATTTTACCAAATCAAGCTGGTGCGTCTTGCAAAGTAATTTGTTTAAGGTCATTCAAAAAGAGGTTGTATAGCTTCTTTATGAATAATGCTTTATCCCTGCCTGTCTCTTTACGTATAAAGAAATAGGCAGGGGTTTGGACTCCATCGAAGTCAGACAACTCTAACTTTCTGATCTTCGGTTTAAAGTGTTTCACAGCCACATCACTTAAAAGAGCAACCCCGACACCTCGGTTAACTAAGTCAACTTCTGCAAACGCTGAGCTGACCTTTATAAGCGGCTGCTGAAATGCTGGATCAGTCAAAATATAAGATAGCTTTGTTTCTTCAAAGACTGCTCTTTTTTAATTTGAAAAGCCGATCATATCATGACCTTTTAAATCATTAAGCATTCTTGGAAGTGTTCTATTTTTCAAGTAAGTCTCAGAAGCATAAAAGTTAAAATCAAAATCGAAGAAGTGGGTGACCTGAAAATCCTTCTCAATGCCTTCCAGATATGGACCGATATACACGTCTGCGTCTATATGATCGGGTTGTTGGTGAGGAACCGAACCGGATATTTCTACAGGAGAATCATCCGTTAGGTTCATGGTTGAGAGGACTTTAGGTAATAGATAGCTTCCAATACTGTTCGTAGTCGCAATGCGAACCAACTCTGCCCGAGGTCCGTGAACAATTTTCTCAATGCAATCGAGTTCGTCAATCAGCTTCTTGGCATGATTATAGATCCTGCGGCCATCCGCTGTGAGTTTAACTCCACGAGCACCACGAGATATGAGGGGAAAACCAACCGTTTCTTCCAGCATTCGAAGCTTCTTAGTGACCGTTGGCTGAGAGACACTTAAATAGCGCGAGGCTTTAGAGATGCTCCCTAATTTCGCCACATGGTAAAATGCTTTTATATAATTCAGATTCATAGCTTCCCCAAGTTTGTCTAATGGGAAATATATATGATTTAATCAATCAAATCAATATTGTATGAGAGGCAAGTTGGAAGGCACCAATGAATATTTAATTTTAATAAGCATTGCTCATAACGAAATTGTAAAATATTTGTAGAATAAAATAAATATTAAACAATTTATGTAAAAAATTTCTATTTAATCAGTTCCACCCAAAGGCAAGAAGTTTTATACCCGAACCTCGGAAAATCAAATCCATCACGTAAGTTCGAGAATTTGAAAATACCTCAATAACTACCTGTTCATCTAGGTTATAGAGCTACCTGCCTACCGACCAGAAGACCTTAAGGGACAAAGCGTGCTAAAGTCTTTCGGGTAGTAAAGTTTGATGTTATCCGTCCAAGGCATACTCTTTGAAGATTGGGCACACAACTCAGGACCAACTGGCTTATTATCGATATTATTGACTTGGCATTTCACAACAACCTCGCGCGGTTTTTGTATCCAGCAAGGGCTGGCTAAAGAAAACCCATCGCCCGGCCAAGACTGATTTTTACAGTTTGAGTTTGTACTGTGTGGCGGTGGACAAACCCACCCAGCAGTCCTCACGCATGAACTACCACCACCAAACTTTACGTTTGCCACATCAACAATCTCACAGTAGAGGACGTCCCCAGGATTCTTAAGCTTGGGAAAATAGATCCATGCAGCAAATTTGGATGGATAACTGCAATGATGTCCCGATATAGATACACAGAATGAAGGGGGCTTACAGGGCGCTTTTCCGCCACATCCTGGAACACATTTGCTCGTATTACCTGCAGGGTAACAATATTCATTATGAGGGCAACAGAGATCGGATCCACAGCTATAGCCGGTCTTACACGCACAGACATCGCCCTTCGCAACCTTACCAGGGGGGCAAGTCAGGTTGGCATTACAAGTATAAGACCTGCCAACTTTGGAGCAGTGTTGATTGCTCTTGCAGCACAACTTATCTCCACAAGCAAATCCCGTGTCACAAACACAGGACGAACCCTTCCAAGACTTCCCTATGGGGCAACCTTCTTCAGCAGATACCATTGTCCATGAACCGAGCGCAATGAGCAAACACAGAAGAAAACTTCTTATCTGTACTCGTTTGAAAAATCTAGACATCTGGCCTCCAAGATCGGCTGTCATTTTACTTATCTTGGAGGATTCTAGAGCACAGAAGTAAAGATATTATTAAGTTGATCCAGAGAGGAAAATTCTCAGCCTCTAAAATCCAAACATGTGATCCATGGCAAAACCCTTCCCTGGGTTACGAACACCATGGTACCCAAATAGACGACAGGTGCGATCGTTGATATATACATAACCACCTTTGGCCTTAGCAATATCATCAGCATTGAATTCCTCGTGTACCCACCAGAGACGAGATCCATTAGCAGGAATCTTCAGTTGGGTTTCAGCCACTTGTTGGCCATTGGCATCCATCAAGTAAAGATTGGTTGTTGACGTGGCGTGCCATTCCTTGGAGACAGGATACATAAGCTGACAGAAAGTTTCATGCTCGGGGCTGACTCGCAAGAATAATCCTGTACTTAAACCGGGGGGCGCCCCGCGATAAGACTGTGGCTCATTTTTGTAAGTGGTCAAATTGTTAAAGATATGGCTTCCAAAACTGGTCTCGGCTTGGTGGCCGTTTTCTTTATCCTCATAGCGGAATAAACCATGGAGCCAAGTATCTACAAGGTCACCGGCATCAAAGTCATACACCAGCTCCACATGACCATAATCGCCATCAAAGTCGACTGATTGGTCAAGAATGAGTTCTGCCTGGTGATGACGAGGCAAATTACCAAATTTATGCTCACCTTGAAGCTGACCACCCTTGGTATAAAACAAAGCTTTCAATGGTGTGTATTCAATTCCACGCACCATCGGAGTTGGGAGAGCAATGGTTTTATATTGAGATTGAGGCAGGATAGGTGCAGGCAGAATATAACCCTTACCAATTTGATCCTGGATCTTTGCAGGTGTTGGGTCAGGCTTCAGATCCATACGCTCTACATTGACATGAGCAATACACTGATAACCCTTATCATTAATAACCTCATAGCGAGGACGAACAAAGTATTGGCCCGCCTGAAGTTCCAACTGCTGTGGCCACTTTACGTTGGGGAAATGCTCACCCACATCAATAGCAATCGTAGCAAAGGGTGCTATACCCATCGGAAGCGGCATGGATTCATCTGAACCCATGATGTTCAAAGCGACATCACCTTGGTGAATGTGCACTGGATGACTATTCTGCAGCCATAGTATGACTTGTTCATTGTCACGAGGCGCAGGCAAGCCTGCAAAATACTCTGGCGGCCAGGCATTGGCATCGTGTGTTGCAGAAATTTGCCCATTATCATGATAGGTGTCTAAGGCATACTTAACAACACTATGGCCCTTAGCTCCAACGACATGAAGGAATATTTGCCCCATAAAATCAGGGAGGTTGAAGCGCTTCTTGATATCTTGGCTATCAATGAAAATACTATGTTGCAGGGGCTTCAACTCTTCGACCCAGTGGGCAATCTCCTCACCACTCTCGTCAAAGAGTGTGCATTCAATATGCACTTTGTCAGCGCCGTACTTATTCCAATAATTAGCTGTACCCAAGCGGGTATGCCAACCGTCCTTTTCCCGAAAATAACAGAAGTTTGTCGCCCAATTAGTATCTTCTAGATAGTTGTGGGGGTTGGAAAGCATTTCTTCGGGTAGTTTCAGATCATCGAGGGTAATAATCTCACAGCCTTGAGGAAGGATGTGACTCATTTGGTTGAGATATTTATTCGCCTCAAAGGATGGGATAAATAATACCTTTGGCTGATCAGTCTTGATATCAGTAATCAGGCGAGGGTTTTTACCACATGGCGTCGAGAGCTTGGCCTCATAGGACTGCACATAAAATATTTCAGGAGCCTGGATTTGAGACAAAGCGAAGAAGTCTTCTGCAAAGCCTTGGGGATCATAAACAGCCCAATTGTTTAGAGACTTCAGTCTGTCCGCAAGGTCATTCAATTTTGTGCGAACTTGAGGGTGACCCAATGCCTTAAAGAAGGAACACCCTTTTTGGTTTACAAAGGTATGGATGTTGAGGCTCATATTTATCTCCTATAAACATTTCAAGGCCATATAAGGATAAACAGCTTACAACTGTCAATGTTTTCCAATAAAAAGAAGGCAGTGATAGAAGTCACTGCCTTCTGAAAAGTAATATTGAGAAACGTTCTTAGCGAACCATTTCCCATGATCCGTCTGGCTGACGGCATGCTGTACCGTAAGCTTCTTCTACCTTACCACCAATGCGAACTGATTGAACGAATTCACGGCAGTAACGGCCTTGGCGCTCATACGTACGAGTGGGTTTAAAAGTGCCTGAGTGACCAGAGTCTGGGTTAGTCCAATTAGAAACTGTTCCAGACTTAGCATTTTCCAAGCTGCGGCGGGCGTTCATATCAGAAATCTTCTTATCTTGGCTATCTAAATGACGTCCAATTTCACCACCAAGCAACGCACCGGCTACTGCACCGACTGCTGTGGCAACGACTCGTCCGCGGCCTTTTCCGATTCCAGAGCCAGCCCAACCACCGAGAGCACCACCACCAAGAGTTCCGATAGCTTGCTTCGGGTTTTCGCAACCCGATAAAACGATTGCAGCGAGGAGCGAACCTGCGATTACCTTTGTCTTCATAACATAATTCCTTTAATCTAGTATTATTTAGGAGGGTTATAGCTCCTCCGAGTGAAGTGAATTCTAATCATATAGGCCCTAACATGCAAGAAGATCCTATTCTCCTTTTTAAAAACTGGCTTTTAGAAGCTGAAAAAACTGAGCTTAATGATCCTAATGCTATGACATTAGCCACCTGTGACCGCAGTGGATTGGTCACAGCCCGAGTCGTATTGCTCAAGGATATTTCAGATGGAAAATTCGTCTTCTATACCAACCTTGGCAGTTGCAAAGCTCGGCAAATTCAGGACAACCCTAAGGTTTCCCTATGCTTTCATTGGAAATCTCTCGAGAAGCAAGTCCGTATTCAAGGTGATTCAGTACAAGTCTCAGATGATATTGCAGATCATTACTTTTCGCAGCGCCTTCGAGAAAGTCAGATAGGGGCTTGGGCTTCAAAACAGTCTCAACCTATGAAGGATGAAGAAGAATTGAAAGACCGCATAAAATATTATGAGAACGGGTTTAAAAATAAGGACGTACCACGACCCGTTTTTTGGTCAGGATTCTCTGTAAATCCACAAACAATTGAGTTTTGGACTGAAAAACCCTTTCGCCTCCACGAAAGATGTGTATATATGAAGCAGAGTTTAGATACTTGGATTATTGAACAACTATATCCTTGATGAAACGTTTATTCGATATACTTTTTTCCCTTACTGCTCTTATCATCTTGAGTCCTTTGATGATTATGACTGCTATTGCTGTAAAAATCAGCTCGAGGGGATCAGTACTTTATTGGTCAGAGCGGATAGGAAAAGATGGGCAACTCTTTTTCATGCCTAAGTTCCGTACTATGTGTCCCACAACACCAAAACTTGCAACCGCGGAAATCGATACACCGAGCCAATACATAACTGGCCGGACAGGTTCTTTCTTGCGCAAAACCAGCATCGATGAATTGCCTCAGTTTTTTTCAGTCTTGACCGGTGACATGAGCGTAGTGGGGCCTCGCCCCGTGATTCGTACAGAACGCCACCTCCTTCGCATGCGCAGAGAAAAGGGTATCAACGCACTATTGCCAGGGGTCACAGGTTGGGCGCAAATTAACGGGAGAGATAATGTAACGACGAAGGATAAAGTCCGACTCGACGAGGAATACCTGCATAACCAGTCTCTCCTCTTTGACATGTTCATTATTGCACTTACAACAAAACGTTTCCTTTGGGATTCATCTGTTCGACACTAGTTTTTGTTCCGTCTCTAACTTGACACGTTAACCATTAAACTGTAATTTTTCAGAGAACTCATCGGGGTGCAGCGTGGTGCTGCTGAGATTAAGGAATTCCTTAAAACCCGTGAACCTGATCCGGATCATGCCGGCGGAGGAAATGAGATGAAAATCCTGAAAATTCTACTCTTGTTCACTGGAGTGCTCACTCATCAAGAATGTTTAAGTAAACCAATCTTACGAGTATATACATACGCAGCTATGGCATCGAAATATGGCTCGGGTTCCTATCTTAAAGAAACCTTTGAACAGCAATGCAACTGCCATCTTCAATGGGTCCCTTTTGATACAGGCATCATGCTGCTTAACCGGTTGAAGTGGGAAGGTGGCAAAAGCAAGGCCGATGTTGTCCTGGGTTTAGAAAGTATGATTGCGCAAGAGGCCCTTGATTTGAATCTTTTTGAAGACCTACATCATCCCATTACTTTCGGGCAATCTCAGCTGGTTCCTTACAGTCGGATAAGCTTGGCATTTGTTTATGATCAAAACCGTGTTCAAAACCCTCCCTCTAGTTTTGATGAACTGATCGCAAGCCCGTTTAAACTCATACTACAGGACCCACGTACCAGTATGACGGGAACGGCTTTGGTATCGTGGATTCGTTTGCTTTATGGTGATCAAGCTCCTGAAATATGGAAAAAGCTTCAACCCAATATCCTTACTTTTACCCGCAGCTGGAGCGAAGCTTATACCCTTTTTCAAAGGGGTGAAGGGGACCTTGTATTAAGCTATATGAGTTCACCACTTTACCACGAGATTGAGGAGAGAAAAACCAACTATCAGGCTGCAGTTTTTCAGGATGGTAACCTAACGCTTTATGAGATGGGAGGGGTACTAAAGCTATCTCAACAGAAAGAACTAGGTAAAGAATTTATTCGATTTCTTCGAAGTCCAGAGGGGCAAAATATTCTTGCAACAAAAGGGTGGCAATACCCTCTCGAGGGAAGACCTAAGGAATGGAATAATTTGGTAACCTACCAGGAACCTAATAGTCATCGGCATGATCTCAGTTCATTTGATCGAGTCAATTGGACCAACGAGTGGAAAGAAAGCCTGACAAGATAGTTTTATGCAGATTTTATTTTTCACTCTTTTGCAAAGCCTACTTTCCACAGCCATGAGCCTAGGAATTGGTTTTTTGCTGGCGTGGTGCATCACCTGGAGCCAACCCTCCGTTTCGAAAATCATCCGCCCCCTTCTCTCCCTTCCCCTTTTAGCCCCTTCAATTGTGGGTTTATTGGGGTATGTCACCTTATTCAGCAATCACGGGCTCCTGGGAGGCCTATTACCACTTTACGGTTTGTGGGGTATTGTGGGGGCCCATACTTTTTTCTATGCCCCTTTCGTCACAATATTTCTCTGGCAAGCCTGGCAGCAAATTCCACCAGAACAACGGCTCTTATCTCAGCAGCTGAACCTCACGCGATTTCAAAGTTATCGCTTTAGTGAAGCCCCCATCTTAAAACCCTATTTATACACTGTTGGGTGGTTAGTTTTTTGCATGTCACTCGCCAGTTTTACAACTGTTTTAGTTCTTGGAGGAGGGCCAAGCTCAACCACTTTGCCGGTAGCCCTGTACCAGTCTCTCTTTAATGACTTCGATTTCAATCAAACTATGATCTTTGCAGGAATGCAAAGTGTTCTATGTATTATGGCTTATAGTGTGATCACCCTGCTACCCAAACATACACCACAACCCACACACAAACTTGGCTTCCAAGTTGTAACATGTCCTATGGCAACAAGCCTAAGTCTGGGACTAAGTATCATACTTCTATTACCTCTCCTTGTCGTTTTCTATGAATCACTGCCCCAGATCACAGGAATCCTTAATGAAGAGAATTTATTGGCATTGAAGAAAAGCTTTCTGATTGCCCTATGTGTGGGCCCCACATCAACACTTATTGCCATTACAGGCCTTATGTTTTGTTCTGAGCTTAACAGACTTCTATCATTCGCTGGATCTGCCTTTCTCATAGCCCCCCTACCCCTCCTTGGCTTTGGGGCTTTCTGGCTTCAATATTATTGGGAGGACCTACCCAACTTTTCAATTATTGTACTGCTTAATGTACTGCTCACCTTACCCTTTGCCATTCATTTCCTTAAGGTTCCTGTCGCTCAGGTCAAATCTAGTTATGGTAAACTCTCTGCAAGTTTAAGTATGGATAGCTCGCAACGAGCCCGGCTTATCTTTATCCCGTTACTTATAAAACCCATTGGCCAGTCCCTCGGCTTTTGCGCGGCTCTTGCCGCCGGAGACCTCACTGCACTCTTGATGTTTTCGGATTATGAGTCTCCTGGTTTATCCTCACTTCTCTATCAGCAAATGGGAGGATATCGTGCAGGTGAAGCTATGGCTACAGCGTGTCTTCTCATCATATTATGCGCAAGTCTTATTGGTTTTTTCCAGATCATTATGAAGGGTCCAAAGCATGCTCGAATTTAAAGATATTCAACTCCAAAGAACGTCTTTTAAATGTGAAGCACGTTTTAATATTTCGCCAGGGAGTCGGGTTATATTAATGGGTCGAAGTGGGTCTGGTAAGACCTCCCTTCTCTCACTACTTGCAGGTTTCGAAAAACCATCTCGAGGACAGATTTTATGGAAAGGGCAGGATCTTACTTCACTTCTGCCACAGCAACGTCCCTTAACAATGTTGTTCCAAAACTACAATCTATTTCCTCACCTGACCGTCTTTCAAAATGTGTGCTTGGGCATACGCCCTTCCCTAAAACTTAACGCTAGGGAACAAGAGCAGGTAACGAATGCGCTTGAAGAAGTTCAGATACAGCATCTCAATGCGCAATATCCAAGCCACCTTTCAGGGGGTGAAATCCAAAGAGTCGCTTTGGCCCGCTCATTTCTAAGACAAAGTGAAATTTTAATTTTGGATGAGCCTTTCGCCGCACTGGGGCCACGTATGCGGCAAGAAATGGTCCAGCTCCTGCTTGATTTGCAGCAGAAGAAAAATCTGACTCTTCTTATGGCCACACACCAGCCTGAAGATGCGCTGAACTTGGGAGAACGTCTTATTTTTCTCGAGGAAGGTCACATAACGCTGGACAGTCTTTTGCCAGAAGCGCTAGAATCGATGGAACTTAAAAGTTATTTAGCTAAAAATTGAGGACTTTACGTCACTCTCGAAGGGCTCTAAAGGCCCCCATAGAGACAGAAAGGTTTTGATAAATGGAAAAAATCCCTATCACTGCAGAAGGCTTGGCTAAGCTTGAAAATGAACTTAAACATCTCAAGCATGTCGATCGTCAAGAAGTCATTGCGGCCATCTCAGAAGCACGCGAGCTTGGCGACTTGTCAGAGAATGCGGAATATCATGCGGCCAAAGATAAACAAGGCTTTATTGAAGGACGCATCAAGGAACTCGAGGATCGTATTTCACGAGCTGAGGTCATTGATATCAAATCCCTAAGTGGAGAGGATGTCAAATTTGGCGCTACGGTCACATTGGCTGACGAAGATACAGACGAAGAAATTACCTACCAAATTGTCGGTGAAGATGAGGCTAACATAGAAACTGGACATTTATCCATCTCAGCCCCTTTATCTCGGGCTCTTATTGGAAAAAGCGTCGGTGATTCATGTGAAGTAACGACACCAAAAGGTCCCAGATCTTATGAAATTATCGCGGTCGTCTACAAATAAATTCGAACGCTGGGGGGCGTTTATTTATGGATTTTAAACTTCCCAAGTTGCATTGGCAGATTTTGATTGGCCTCATTCTGGGTGTCATGTTTGGTACTCAGATAACCTTGGGTACAACCTTCTTAAATATTAACTTGTTTGATACCGTTAACCTGATTGGAAACTTATTTCTAAATGCCCTCAAAATGATGGTGGTTCCTCTTATCATCTCGACAATTATTTTGGGAACAGCTCGCATAGCGCAAGAAAAAGATCTGGGCCGACTGGGTGGAATGACATTCACTTATTATGCAATCACTGGAGCCATTGCTGTCTTTATTGGCCTTTTCGTTCTCAATCTGGCAAAGCCGGGAATTATTAATGGTGAACCCGCCCAACACCTCCTTGGACTCACCCAATTGGATGAGACCTTACTTGCAGGCGTTGAAGCCACGAGTCAAGCCGGGTTTTCTCATTTTTTATATCGTCTCCTCCCACCAAATATTGTGCATGCCGCCAATGAAGGGCAGCTGCTAGGGCTGATTGTTTTTTCATTGCTTTTTGGTTATGGCACGCGCCATCTCAAACCGAGCCTTCGAAAAGCGTTTCTAAAGTTCTGGGAGGCCTCATTCGAGGTATTAATGTACATTACGAATATTATCATTCGTTTTGCACCCATTGGTGTATTTGCATTCATGGCTAAAGTCGCGGCTACAACTGGGCTTGATGCATTGCGACCTCTGGCCTCATTTTTCTTCGTGATCGTTGTTGCGTTAAGCATTCATATTTTCATTCTTCTTCCTTTGCTCTTGTTTACCATCGGCAGAGTGAATCCTCTCAAACACTTCAAAGCTATGCTCCCAGCACTTCTCACGGCATTTTCTACGAGTTCATCTGCAGCGACACTTCCAATTACAATCGAATGTGTCGAAGAGAGAGCAGGTGTATCCAATAAAGTCTCCAGTTTTGTTCTCCCCTTAGGGGCAACCATTAACATGGACGGTACAGCCCTCTATGAGTGTGGTGTGGTTATGTTTTTAGCCCAAGTTTATGGATTGGATCTTAGCTTCACTCAACAGCTCACAATTGCCATAGCAGCCCTTCTTACATCTGTCGGTGTCGCTGGAATACCCAGTGCAAGCCTCGTTGCCATCATTGTGATTCTTTCCTATTTAGGACTGCCCATGGAAGCTGTCGCAATTATTTTGGCCATTGATCGACCATTAGATATGGCCCGCACAGCAGTAAATGTTTTCAGTGATTCCTGTGGCGCTGTGATCATTGGCCGCTTAGAGGGAGAAAAGAATATCTTAACTTCTTAAAAAGTGATTTCTTTATGGGATCCCTTTTGATATCTTAACCACATAAATAAGAATTTACCTGGGAGGAAGCTATGGCTGAAGTTGACGGCCTTAAAGAAACTGACGAGAACGTCACAGATGCCGAAGAAATTGAAGGACAGGTCGGCGAGGACTCTGAAGGCGAGGGTGATCACAAATCTAAACCGAAGTCTAAATACAAGCTATTCATCATCATTGGCGCAGTTGCTGCGGTTTTGATCCTAGGAGGGGCTGGAGCATACTTTGCCGGACTATTTGGCGGGGGAGACTCAACGACTGTAGCCGAAGTAGAGGAAGAAGAAATAATTCCCGAAGAAATCATTTACTTTGACTTTCCCCAGATTTTGGTCAACTTAAATGAACCCGGCCGAAAAGGAAAATTCCTTAAGCTGACTGTTGTTTTTGAGCTAGCTAGTGAGGAGGATGTTGCCCTCATTGAAAAACTGGAACCCCGAATTATTGATCAGTTCCAAATGTACTTGCGCGAACTTCGATTCGAAGATCTCCAAGGATCAGAAGGCGTGTACCGCCTCAAAGAAGAACTGCTGCGCCGTGTTAATAGTGAAGTTGGTAAAGATAAAGTTCGTGATATCTTGTTTAAGAATATTCTTGTTCAATAAATAGGAGTGACTATGTCCTTTGCCCTTTTGTTCGATATTGTTGTGGCTTTTCTTTTGCTTGCAACAATCATTTTTGCGGTTATTCTCAACCGGAAACTCTCTATGATTCATAACAGCCGAGAAGAGCTGCAAGGCCTTCTGGATCATTTTTCCAAATCACTTAACCGGGCTGAAGATGGAATCATGGAGCTTCGAAAAGCCGCTAATTCCATAGGTGAAGGCCTTGACTCACAAATCAAAAAGACTGTGGCGTTAAAAGATGATTTAGCATTTCTTATCGAACGAGGCGAAAACTTAGCTAACCAACTTGAGGACGGGATCCGCAAGGCTCGCACCCCTGCTCGGACTTCTTCTTCATCCATTCGAGTTGAGCCTAAACCAGCACCTCAACCACAGACAACCCCTTCATATGATTCTGATGAAAGCCGGCTAGCCCGTATGCTAGAGGGTCTCCGATGATCAGTAGCCAAAAGGCAAGTTCATTTCTAAGACGTCGGATTCTAAACTCTCTTTCACTTCGTATTCGTCTTTTACCTATCGTTATTGGTTGTGCCACCCTTATGTTAGCCTTACGAGCTTATGATATTAAGGTTCTGCTGGAAAGCAGTGAGCAGCTCTTTGGCATTTCTGAACTTAATGCTGAGCCCAACACAGAGACTCCGAAAAAACAGACCCAGGCTCGTGAAAAAATCATACCCTCTACCAGCTTGACCGAACCTGGCCACGGGAGGAAAGAAACTTTCGACCCTTTGAACCTTACAGCTGAAGAAGTTCGCGTACTAGAGAGCCTTGCCGCACGCAAACAGCAAATGGACCAAAAAGAAGCGGATATGGAAGAGCGCCAACAGGTACTCCTTTCTTTGGAAAAACGCATTGATGTTAAAGTTATCGAGCTGCAGGGCCTCAAGAAAAACATCGAGGAACTCGTTCAGAATCACGATGAGGCAGAGACAGCCAAGCTCAAGAGTCTTATTAAGATTTACGAGATCATGAAGCCTAAAGAGGCAGCCAACCTGTTTTCAAAAATGGACCTGCGGGTATTACTCGAAGTTCTCGGACAGATGAAAGAGGCTAGAGCTGCCGCTATTATGGGTAAAATGGCTCCCCACGTCGCTCGTATTGTCACGGAAGAACTAGCTCGCCGTCAGACGCTCACTGATGAAGCCCACGCGCAAATAAAGAACGAAGAAGTTTAGCTCACTAAGAGGGTCTAAGAAATCCTGCATCTGTAAAATAGTTTATCCAACTCACAGGTGTCAAAACTGGTCGGTAGGGCCTCTTTACTTATTTTAACAAACCCGTTCTTCTCATAGAAACGCAATGTGCCATGATGAAGTCCAGTCGTCCCCAAGTAGATTTCCTTAAGTTGATTCTCTGCACCTTGATTAAGCAAGGTGGCCAGTAAATCCTGAGCAAGGCCATTTCCTCGAAAGTCCTTCCGCACAAAGCACTTCTTTAACTCACCAATACCAGGAGAGATTTTTTGAAGACCAATGGTCCCTATGATTTCATCATTATTGAATTTTCCGAATATATAGCTATAGTAAAAGAAAATAAAACAGAAAAACGACCATAAAATACACTTCCTTTTTCAAAAAATCTGTAATTTTCAGCGCATTATTAGCCATAGGTGGTTGTTCATATACTTGCGAAGATCTTCCACCGAATGTTTATAAACACCGGAAAGACCATCAGCATCTGAAGAGCACAGTTGCTATCTTGGCCACCTCGGATAGTGGGCGTACGAACACCTCACAGATAGCTTCGGAGAAACTAAGGGCCAAGGGGCATGAAGTGTTTGAGGTTAAGATCCTCTCTAATGACCAAATACCTATAGAAGAACAACTTAATGAATGGGTTACTCAGGGAGTGCCCTTTATTATTTGCATGGGAGGTACAGGTTTTGACTCACGGGATCTCACCATAAATGCCATTGATAATGTTATTGATACGGAGGTTCCAGGGTTTGGTGAACTTTTCCGCCACCTGACTTATGAGAAGTGGAAACATATCAATGATGAATTGGGAGTGCTTGCCATGGATACGCGAGCAAAGGCGGGGATTGCTAACAAGACGTTTATCTTTGGAGTGCCAGGCTCCCCTGATGCTGTTGTGTTAGCCCTGGACAAACTCATCATTCCTAATATGCCGTATTTCATAGGGCATTGAGGCCTTTGGCCGCAAGCGACCGAGTTTATAGGAGTGTAAGTTGAGCTCCATTTTCTTCCAGGGAGTTCATATCCTTGAGTTGATCCAGCACATACTTTCTGAGTGAATTTATGGTTATCTAGTTTGTCCTAATTTTTAAAATTAGGCTCACGCTTCTCAACGAAAGCAGACATGCCTTCACGGCGATCTTCAAGATCAAAAGTGGCGTGAAAAACGCGCCGTTCAAACTTCAAACCACTAGTAAGGGTTGTTTCGAAAGCTTGATTCACAGCTTCTTTTGCCATCATGGTCACTGGCAAGGAAAAACTCGCGATCTTGGATGCTACCTTAATGTCTTCACCCTTCAACTGGCCAGCAGGAACAACGCGACTGACTAAGCCACAACGTTCTGCTTCTTCAGCATCCATCATGCGACCGGTTAAACACATATCCATGGCCTTGGATTTACCAATATAGCGTGCGAGTCTCTGGGTTCCTCCTGCACCTGGAATGGTGCCTATGGTAATTTCAGGTTGGCCAAACTGGGCATTATCACCTGCAATGATAAAATCGCACATCATGGCCATCTCGCAGCCACCACCTAAAGCATAGCCCGCAACGGTGGCAATGATCGGCTTACGGCATTGTGTAACTCGCTCCCAGCCTTGAGTGATGAAATCCTCCATGTAGGCTGATACATAGGTTTTCGACTGCATTTCTCTGATATCTGCGCCTGCTGCGAAGGCTTTATGCGAACCCGTCAGAACAATGACATGAATATTAGAATCATCTTCAAATATATCCAATGCTTGGCCCAACTCCTGCACCAATTCCTCACACAGAGCATTGAGAGCCTCGGGCCGATCAAAAAAAATAACGCCAACTTTTTCATGGGTTTCAACGATCAGATGCTTATATGCCATGGGTTCTAACCTCTTCAACTCGGTTTTTCTCATTCTAGGTCAATCACCTTTATGATTCGTTAATAGCTCATCTCTTTCAATTTACTGGCCTCATTCTGCTCGGCAACTTTTTTTGAAATAAAGTCATCAACCACTCACCGGCTAAAGCCGTTGGTTTGATTAATGCTTGGAAAGTAGATTAAAAGGGTAAACCCTAGAATTCTGAAATCCTAAAGTCATCTTTTTTGTGATGTTCTTCCTGTTCCTCGATATAACGCTGCACA
>CAJQNC010000076.1 GCA_905479605.1 uncultured Alphaproteobacteria bacterium
CTATGAAGGTGTTAGAGTTTATGACACCCAAAGAAGCCTTCTTGAAAGAGGCACTAAAAAGGGGTAGCCTCTAAATCGGAATTCGCACTTCACCCTTGAAATTGCCAAATCGGAATTCGCACTTCACCCTTGAAATTGCCCTCTAAGGTGTCGCACTTCATTTTAGAACAGGGGCTTAACCAAACTAGACCAGCCCTCTTTCTTTTCACCCTGGCTTTCCAGTGGTTATGAGCTATTTTACCAAATGCTAAGTCTTGTGATAAATTGTTTTTCAGGTCATAAATAAGTGTGTGGTAATATGCTTGTGAAAGTCTTCTTAGGTTATTGAAGTACATAAAACAACTCTCGACCCTACCCTCACTCTAACCGAATTGTAAGCCGTTCTGAATCGCAGTAAAAATTTTCAATGGAATCCCTCCTCGCGCACCCCGTGCAAACAGAGAAATAACTCTTCGTATTGTTCTCATCACGATATAATCAAATTGCTTTTCGTATTCAGGCGATCAGTCCTATTCTCTGCAATACAATGCTTTGTTGAATAAATACAGAGCAAGAGCGAGTTGAAATCTACGAAAGTCTTTTTTCATTTAACCAGCTATCGTTTCAGCAGTTTTCGTTTCTCTTTATGTTTTGTTGATCGACCAGATACACGTTGTCTCCACAGTCTAAAACTGGATGGTTTTAAGTTAAGTTGCATTATTTTGATAACTTGTTTTTCCGATAATCCCACTGTGTTTTGAATGTCATCAAACGATGTTTTATCGCACCAGGCCATCTCTATGATTTCACTAACGGAAGTATATGGTGACTTCATGGTAAAATATCTCCTCCATTCCAAGTAAAGCTTTTGCCAGAGTGGTCTGGTGTAAAGGAACGATTACGGCTTGTTTATTATTCCTTGAGGTTTCAATAGCTATGTCTTTGAAACTCAGATTTATATAGCTTAATATATTTGCAAGCTAGTATATATCAATAGATAAGAAAAGTGTCATCCAATGCATTGCGTAGGTGCTATCTTGGTATTCAGATAGTTTTGATTTTTTCATCCAAATGACACTGGGTGTACACCCGAGCCAAAATCCAATTTTCCTGAAACGCCAAAACCTATTGGTTTAATTGGCTCCCCGGGACGGACTCGAACCGCCGACCCAGTGGTTAACAGCCACTTGCTCTACCAACTGAGCTACCGGGGAATAGGCATATTTTTTTGGTGGAATTTTTATAGCAGAGTCATAATCTACTGACTACCCCTAATTTTACCACCATTTCGTGGAGGCCGGGACCGGAATCGAACCGACGTACAAGGATTTGCAATCCTCTGCATAGCCACTCTGCCACCCGGCCAGAGTAGGCAAGCTATAATATTAACTGGGCTCCCGGTCAAGACCCCTATATAATGTTTTCATCAGTTGGAGTCGCGGGCATCTGAAAACTGTGGCTTACATGCCATGGGTTGTTAAATAACAACACTTTTTATTTGAATGGATTGTCCATCATTGTGAAAAAAGTATAAAATCCAAGCTAAGTATTTTTAACAACTAAGGGGCCCCATGGTGGATTTTCCCGAGATGCGGCAAGTGATGGTAGATCGTCAAATACTCCCTGAGGGGGTTGTTGCTTCTCGGGTGATTGGTGCTTTGCTTGACATTCCCCGGGAATACTTTGTTCCGAGGCAACAGCAGCACATCGCGTATATGGATGATACATTTCCCCTTAGCTATAATCGGTTTCTTTTAAGGCCAGTGGTCTTTGCGAAAATGGTGCAGGCTCTTGCACCTGAACCCCATGAAAAAGCTCTGATTATAGGAAGTAATTTGGGTTACAGCATGGCAGTAATGTCTCAGTTAGTCCACTCTGTCGTTGGCGTTGAAGAAGTCGCAGTCCACAGTAAAGAAGCTGAAAAAACTTTAGAGCGTATTGGTGTTAAGAACTTCGAAGTGATTTTGGGACAACATAACAAAGGCTATCCTAATTCAGGGCCGTATGATGTTATTCTTCTCGAGGGGCGTCTCGGGGAAGACCCTGATAATCTGTTTGAGCAATTGAAGGATGGCGGTCGTTTAGTTGCAATTACATCTTGTCCCACAAGGGCAGATGAAGTAACCCTTTATAGTAAGATAAAAGGACAAATTTCTAAAGTCTCTATCTGTGGGGGTAATGCACCGGCGCTCAAAGGCTTTGAGCCGAAAAGTGAATTTGAATTTTAAAAAAAAAGCGAGATACGCACAATGATGAAACCTCTTATTTATACCCTATTATGTTGCACATCCCTTAGCGCATCATCACTTTATGCAGCTGCAACGGATTCTTCCAGTGGGAGCGAGTTCAGTGTGGAAACATTACCACCAATGGATGCGTCCCCTCTGTACCCGGAGGAAATTCAAAAAGCCCTTGAAGGTTCAAAGCTCGAAAAAGATGATGTGAGTTTGTTTAAGGATATAGATAATACACCTGATGTGACTACTATCCGTGAAGCCTTGGAAATGACCTACATGCAGAACTCGCAATTAGATTCTGCTCGTGCAGCGCTGCGTGCTACTGATGAAAATGTCGCCATAGCTGTTTCTGGTTGGAGGCCTTCTGCTTCTATACAGTTCCAGCAGACACAAAGGTGGTCATTGCCGAGTGGCCCAGGGCCCGTTCCTCTTCCAGGTGGAAGAGTGCGGCAAGGTAAAAGACCCAATACCCATAACTACGACAGTAATTTTCAACTTTCCGGTGAGCAAAATGTCTTTGCTGGTGGTGGAACATATGCTCAAACAGAAGCTGCAAAAGAGCGTGTCTATGCTGGGCGATATGGTTTGCTTAGCACAGAACAAGAGGTTCTAACTGAGGCTACCCAGTCATTTCTGGATGTGATTACAAACGAAGCCATTGCTGAGTTGCGTAAGTCGAGTGAAAACTTCCTGCTGAAGACTTGGGAACAAACTCAGGTGCGTTATGAGGTTGGTGAAGTGACTCGTACCGAAGTAGAGGCTGCCAAGTCATCCTATCTGGGTGCAAGAGCACAGCGTATTGCCGCAGAAGGTGCTGTAGAATCCTCACGGGCAGGTTATGAACGTGTTGTAGGAAGCCCTGCTGGTAAACTGGGTAAAGCCGAAATTATAGCGAATCTGCCGAATAATTTAGAAGAAGCGAAGCAGCTATCTTTATCTAATAACCCTTCTATTTTGCAAGCCAGCCGGAATATTGAAGCAGCTGAATATGATGTGAATTCTCAAATAGCTCCTCTTCTTCCTTCTGTTGATGTCTCTGCTAACATTGGTCGGAATCGTCTTGGTGGTTCTGGCGTGGCTCTAGGACCACAACGGCAAACAAATGCACAGTTTCTTACAACTGTTAATGTTCCTCTTTATCGGAAAGGGGAATCGCGTGCGCGTATTCGTCAAGCACACCAACAAGTTGGTCAAAGTAAAGTTGATTTGGTAACAGCCAAACGAAATACTCTTGCTGCCACGACGCGTGCGTGGGAAGATCTAGAGGCTTCACGTAGTACTGTGGAAAGCCTTATCGCACAGGTTCAAGCTAGTAAGTTGGCTGTGGAAGGTGTTTCTGAAGAAGCTGCTGTAGGAACTAAAAATGTTCTGGACGTTTTGGAACAGGAAGAAAATCTTGTAAACTCGCAAATCAACTTAGTTCAATCAGAAAGTCGTCTTGTTTTGGCAAGTTATCAGGTTCTTGCCGCAATTGGTCGATTAACAGCACTTGATCTCAACTTCAACGTGAAGCATTATGATCCAAAGGAATATTATGATGAGCATTCAGGAGCCTTGTTTAAATCCTGGAAGGGCGAAGATCATCGATATGTGAAGGATCAAAATGAAGACGACAGCTAAAGTGACAGAACAAACAAATGACCCCTCCATGGAAGACATTTTGTCTTCGATCCGTGAAATTATATCTGGAGAAGGAGAAGAGCCCAAAACGCTAGACTCGAGTTCTGTTGAGCCCACAGAGCAGACTGACCTAAGAGTGCCTGA
>CAJQNC010000077.1 GCA_905479605.1 uncultured Alphaproteobacteria bacterium
AACCCTCTAGCAATAATGAATAAAGCTTTAAACGATCCTCTGACTTCAGGTGGTGATACTTTCTCCGCGACATACTTTTCTCCTGTTATTTTTTTTCTAAATTTTAACAGAATGTCGCTCTTCAGTTTTGAATGTGCCCAATGGCTTTAAACAAATGGGTTGCAAAATCCATTAAAAAGTTTGGTGAAGGACAACAAGACTTCAAATTTTACCCTTGGAAACCCACGCCTCCAGGACTTGACCTGAATGTATTTGCTCAACAGACACAATCAAATCCATTGACGGACAATTCTCATGACTTGTTCCGAGGGCGCTTCATGCGTGACCGTGATTATGCACCTGATGATATGCACAACCCACTCATTCAAATGGAATACCTTGGCTGGCTGCAAGACATGATCGAGAAGTACTCAACACATGGTGACACAGGGTACTCTTATTTACCCTATATGCCACCAGGTATGTTTACCTCATCCATTGAACGCAGCATGGCTCCTGTATTTAATGCAGTTTCAAGTGACTGGAAAGCCAGTGAAGAAGTCCAAGAATCTGAAGACGTTCCCAGTTTCCTCAACTTCGATGTTCTCCAAGAGTTTCCTGAACTTCGTGCATTTTTGGGTTTTGGGGACCGTGCTGTCTGGCGCTTCAAGCCAGAACTTACTGGAGAAGAAACCCTTGATATGGGGCAATCAAAAGAGATCTCCTCTGAAGTGGCTCGGAACCGCCGCCTCTTCCACGTCTGGTCACAGATGTATATTCTCAATAGTCTCTACACAGATTCTAACGGCCCTGACAGCTGGTTCCATGCTTCTGGAGTAGATACTCCCAAGGACCATGGCCTAACCCTGGGCTGGAAAGCACTACTTCGCAAAAACCCTCAACTATTGCCTGCTTTTCATGCTTGGTGGGAACAGTAAGACATTTCACCTCCTACTCGTTTTGGTAAAGTAACCGAAGAGTCCGCTTCACTCCTTGAAATGGCAAGAGGTGCGACACCAATGAGCTCGCCGCACGGTAGCCCTATGCCAAGCCCTCGAAAACTTGGTAAAATGCCAGCTGATGCTGATGACAGAGGAGCGAGCGCTTCAGCAGCAGCTGAAGATGACGCTATTAATAGGCTGTTCTACAATGGTTACTTAGCGGCCTGGGCACAACAAGAGTGGCTGGATAAAATTACATCTGGGCAATCTGGATTAAGTATGAACCCTGACGTTGCGGATGGCTTTGATGCTATTTCCTTTATTCAGTTGCATGAAGACGCTCCCGGATTCCCCCCAGAACTTTCCAGCGCTGCGACAGCATTACAGGAAGGCAGGCTACAAAGCCCTGACGCCATTATAACTGCCTACAAGTTGTTAGAGGATGCTGAACAGTTCTGGCTTGCAGAAGCACGTAAGGGTATGGCATTACCATGGCTCACACATTATCTCCCCCGCGGACAATTCTACAACGATTGGCGGGCAACTCCTGCAGAGTCCCGTGTAAGCTTGAAAAAGGCCACCTACCCCAGAGGGGTTAATCTGATTACCCTGCGGGAGTCTCTTAAGGATGCAGTTTCTCAGTCTGACGAACGAGATTGCCGCCCATGGGACGTCAGAGCCCAGGAATACGTTGCTCAGAATCTAAGCAGAGGTTTTGCTTATATCACAGATATGCCTGCGGCGATTGACTGGAAATTCCTTACTGATAGATACTCAACTATTCTGGAGCGAACTGTTTTTGATCTCAGTGGCGAGCCTGGGATTGACTACGGGTCCTGGGTACAAGAGCAATACCTGGACGCTGGGGCTGACCATGAAAGTCGCATGGCAAAGCTTGCAAGCGACGAACAACAAGCTGCAGAGCAGAAGCGTCAGCAAGACCGTCGTGAACAACAGGACAGACTTGAACGTCAAAGGCGGCAACAAGACGAACGCCGACAGGCGGAAGCGGAAGCTCAAGCTCAAAACAGACAAGCAGCCCCAGCTGAAACAGCCCCACTTTTAGGGAGCACTAATGGTCGCTCTGCTTCACAAGATGCAGACCAAGGTGGCGGCAAAAAATGTTGTATCGTCCAGTAAAAGTATCAAGAAGCCAGCCGAGAATGCCTCGGCTGGCTACCGTTATCTAAGTTATTCTGGGAAATAAGAAAGACGACTTCTTTACTTTTCTTGGCAGTAGCGCCAGATGGTCGCAGGCGGTACGTTACGCAGAACTACGCCAAGTTTTTCCTTCTGCAATCCATACTCTTCAGCAGGAAAAGAAGCCTTGGGAGAGTAGGTATATTGCAAGATTGAGCCATGCTGATCCATTACATTGAACGTACTGGACATTATATCTTTCCGCACTTCTTTCGGCATATTGAGAAGCGGCAAACCTGAGACAGTGGTATGGATTTCTCCAATAACCGTTTTGGGAAGGAGTTCTTCCAATTTAGTAGCACAGCCATGCAGCACATGACACTGTGGGAATTTACCTTTCAAGAAGGCGCAAAGCTCTAGGTCGATCTCGATGATATAAAGCCGTTGAGGGTCTACACCACACTTAAGCATAGCTTTGGTCAGAGATCCCGTACCACCACCCAGCTCAAGAATGGGAGAGCTCGCTTTCGCATCCACATGCTCAGCAATGAATGAACCCAGTGCATTGGAACTGGGAAATACAGCCCCTAATTGACGGGGGTTCTTAAAGACCCGCTTTACAAATAGTCCTGCTCCGTGACACTTAATAGCCGTAGTAGTGGTCGGCATAAACCCGATACCTTTCATAAAATTAGACTTCAACATGCCAGTTTTTCTAAGGGAATACAAGCTTCATTACCGTTAGGAAAAATTGTATTTCCATGACTTGCAATCTGCCTGACACCTAGCTATATTCCACTCACGTCGGAGCGTAGCGCAGTCTGGTAGCGCACCACGCTGGGGGTGTGGGGGTCGTGGGTTCAAATCCCGCCGCTCCGACCATTATTCTATTATTTTCCTCACCCTACACTTTACCCAACGCTTGTTCTAAATCAGCAATGAGATCTTCCGCAGCTTCCAGTCCTATGGCCAACCGCACAGTCCCTAGCGTAATACCAGCTGCTACCAGCAGGTCCTCGCTCAAAGGACGATGAGTGGTGGATGCTGGGTGCGATATAAGACTGTGTGTTTCTCCCAGACTAATGAGATGAGTGAATAACTGACAACTTTCCACCAATTTAATGCCCGCTTTAAACCCACCCTTCATTTCAAAAGTGAACAATGCACTGGCCCCTCGTGGCATATATTTCTGCACTAACGGATAGTAACGACTCGATGGCAGCCCTGGGTAAGATACCGCATTTACCTTAGGATGCTCCTCAAGATACTCTGCAACAGCCAGGGTATTGGCTACATGACGATCCATACGCACAGCCAGGGTTTCGATTCCCTCCATGGTCAGAAAGGCATCCAGCGGTGATTGGCAGGCTCCCAAATCACGTATTCCTATAGCACGGCAATAATTGAGATAGCTCTGAGGACCGAATTTCTCATTAAATACAACGCCATGATACCCTTCATTGGGCTCAGTCAGGTCTGGATATTTTCCAGCTGCCGCCCAATCAAATTTCCCTGAGTCTACAACTATGCCCCCCACAGAATTCCCATGACCATTGAGAAACTTCGTTGTAGAATGGACGATAATATCGGCACCCCATTGAAATGGCTGCCATAAATAAGGAGTCGGAATCGTATTGTCGACAATCAACGGCACGCCATGATCATGGGCGATGCGAGCAATGGCTTCCACATCACAAATTTGACTCAACGGATTGGACTGGTTCTCACAAAAGTAGGCTCGTGTTCTATCATTGGTTGCTCTAGAAAAGTTTTCTGGTTCATCCGCGTCTACCAAGCGGCATATCCAGCCAAACTTCTTAAAAGCATGCATAAACTGTGATAAACTCCCGCCGTACAGACGATTAGAAGCCACAAACTCATAGCCTGGCTCCATCAAGGGATACAAAGCCAATAAGTTAGCTGCAATCCCTGAAGCCGTAGCCACAGCGCCAATGCCACCCTCTAGCTGTGCAATACGCTGCTCCATAGCCTGCACCGTAGGGTTACCCAATCGCGTATAGAGAAACCCCTCACGATCCATATTAAAGAGATCAGCGGCCTGTTGGGCATCTTGAAAACGATAGCCTACAGTCTGGTAGATAGGTGTTTTCACAGCGCCCGTTAGTGGATCACCGGAGCTTCCGCCGTGGATCACTTGGGTCTCAATAGATAGTGTTTTCTTACTCATAGACGCACGTCCTCTAGGTCCTACAAGGAGATTACCACGCAAGCTTTAACAAAGTGTGAAGCCCCTACAGGATAACGAAGGTATATAAATACCTCCCCCAGACACCCCGCTTATTATGCGTTTTTTCTTGACACCCCACATACATGCGTGTAGAAATCCCACATGAATTTATTTGGAAAACAATGAAAGACTCATGATGAAAACCTACTCGATGAAAGCTAGCGAGATCGACAAGAAGTGGCTCGTTATTGACGCCACAGACCTCGTTCTCGGTCGCCTTGCCAGTATTGTAGCCATGCGCTTGCGCGGCAAGCATAAACCCACTTTCACTCCCAGCATGGATTGCGGTGACCACGTCATCATCATCAATGCGGAAAAGATTGCCATGACCGGTAAGAAGTACACAAACAAAAAGTACTACTGGCACACCGGCTATCCTGGTGGAATTAAAGAGCGTACAGCTCGCCAGATCATCGAAGGTAAGCACCCTGAGCGTGTTATGATCAAAGCCGTTGAGCGTATGATCTCCCGCAACCCAATGGGTCGTAAGCAAATGAAAAACTTACATGTTTACGGTGGATCCGAACACCCTCATGAAGCACAAAAACCAGAAGTACTGGACGTGGCTTCCATGAACACCAAGAATATAAGGAGCGCCTAAGAATGGCTGAAGAGAAAGTTACATTAGAAGATTTGAAGTCCGCTGTTGCTGAATCTGCTGCAGCTGAGACACCGAAAGCGGAGGCTCCTAAACCAACCCCCGAAACACCAACCGAACCTAAGCTGGATGAACATGGTCGTGCTTATGCTACCGGCAAGCGAAAAGACGCTGTTGCACGTGTATGGATCAAGCCAGGCAACGGTAAAATCGTTGTTAACGGTCGAGATTCTGTGATTTACTTCGCACGTCCCGTGTTGCGCATGCTGATGAACCAGCCTTTCGAGGTTGCCAATCGCCAAGACCAATACGACGTCATGTGCACCGTAAAGGGTGGTGGCTTGTCTGGACAAGCTGGCGCCGTTCGCCATGGCATCAGCAAAGCATTGGTCAACTTTGAGCCAGGACTGCGCAGCCCTCTAAAACACGAAGGCATGCTCACCCGTGATGCACGTATTGTAGAACGTAAGAAGTACGGTCGCCGCAAGGCCCGTCGTAGCTTCCAGTTCTCCAAGCGCTAACAATCATTCAAACCCCGCACCCGCTGCGGGGTTTTTTCTGTCTGTCTGGCAAAAGAGGGTTAAATGGCAAAAGTCTTACTCGTTGACGATGAACCAGACATGCAAATCCTGGTTCGGCAGAAATTCAAGAAATCCTTAGCCGACGGTAAATTTGAGCTTTCTTTTGCAGAAAATGGCCACCAAGCCCTCGATATACTCAATTCCCAAACCATCGATGTCCTCGTCACTGACGTGAACATGCCCGGAATGGATGGGATGACTCTCCTGGAAGAAGCACAGAAGTCCAGCCCTCTCACCCGATCTATCATCGTTTCCGCCTATGGCGACATGGATACTCTCCGAAAAGCTATGAATCGTGGTGCTTATGATTTCGTCACCAAGCCTGTGGATTTCAAAGAACTGGAAGACGCCATCACACGCTCATGCGAGACTCCTAAATGTCCTCTTGTGCATAATGCACCTGAACAGTTGGCATCGTACCAACAGTATTTGAAAGAGAGATTCCTCCCAGAAGGCGTCAAAATTAAGGTTGAGCTTGCAGAACAAAGTGCTAATACCCTCGCTAATGCTTGGCAGTTAGATGATGACCATCTTGCCTTTCTACTCATCCATACAACATCCTCTCAATTGCAGGATCCACTGGCTGTCATCGTATCAGAGAGTTATTTTGCAACCCACCTCAGCACAAACCCTAAAAAAACTCTGAGTGCACATCGGGAAAGTTCTAACAATTTACTAATAACCCAATTATGTTTTGGGGTTCTCAACACCGCAACCAATGCCTGGAGCTTTGTAACAGAAGGTCCGTTCCAAGTTCACCATAACTCTCATTCAATTAGCGCCGAGCAAACAGCACTCCTCAACTCTGGTGATACTTTAACCATCATCGCCCCTTGCAACAGTAAGGCTGAAATAAAGATCACTTAATAAACAACACGTTAGAAAGTATTTGCTTCATACTTATAGAACTTCTCCTGACAGGGTGTTGACAAGTATGCCACCAACTGTTATTGTGCACTCATATAAAATATCATTTTCTGCCTACTCTTCACCACTTGCCACCCAATAACTTTCAACACAGCCTACTTATAGCCGTTACCCTATTTCTGAAAACAAAAGGGAAGAGACTTTAAATATACCGTTAAATAAATGAGTTACGCTTTCCGCACTTTATACAGTATTGGCCGGTATAAATACCCATATAATTCAGCTATTTACATTGAGATCTTCACCTCTCCCCAGCGTGGGAGAGGTCAGCGCCCAGCGATGGGTGAGCGGGATATCAACGCATCCAAGCAAAGATTGGGGCAAGTATTTTAATGTGCCTCCAGGTAAGACGCTGACAATATTGAGTAAATTAAATTTAAGTTGGTCAAGCTTCGCTTGCTCCAGGTGATCCCTGCATCAAGTGCGGGGTTGTGTTTGGTTGTTTTTTATGAGAATTATAAGGTGAAAGCTACGGACTCAACGTAGAAAGCTGAGATAATCAAATTTGTTGGGTGGTATGTCATAACCAAACACAGCTTATTTCAACCCTCATCCCCGAAAAACTTGACATTTTTGTTGAGACTCCGCTATAACTGTTAGCACTCTATTCGGGGGAGTGCTAAATTTCCCCCAAAAAGTAAACGAAACTAAGGAGATAGATTATGAAATTTCGTCCATTACACGACCGAGTCTTGGTAAAACGCATCGACTCAGAAGAGAAAACTGCTGGTGGAATCATCATTCCTGATTCTGCTCAAGAAAAGCCTATGGAAGGTGAAGTGGTTGCTATCGGTACCGGTATGCGCACAGAAGACGGCAAAGTGATTCCACTGGATGTGAAATCTGGCGACCGCATTCTGTTCGGCAAATGGTCCGGCACAGAAGTGAAGCTCGACGGTGAGGAGCTCTTGGTAATGAAAGAGTCCGACATCATGGGCATCGTAGCCGCTTAATTGAATCAATACATTTGCAATAGAAAGGATTTTCAAATGGCAAAAGACGTAAAATTTGGCACTGACGCCCGCGAGCGCATGCTTAAAGGTGTAGATATCTTGGCTGACGCAGTCAAGGTCACACTAGGCCCCAAAGGCCGTAACGTAGTTCTGGACAAGTCTTACGGTGCACCTCGCATCACTAAAGACGGTGTGTCAGTAGCTAAAGACATCGAACTCAGCGATAAGTTTGAGAACATGGGCGCCCAAATGCTGCGCGAAGTGGCTTCAAAAACTTCCGACATCGCAGGTGACGGAACAACGACTGCGACGGTTCTGGCGCAAGCTATTGTTCGTGAAGGTGTACGCGCTGTAGCAGCCGGCCTCAACCCAATGGACCTAAAACGCGGCATTGATCTGGCTGTAACTGCTGTGATCAAAGACGTGCAATCTCGCTCTAAGAGTGTGGCTACTAATGAAGAGATTGCTCAGGTGGGCACAATCTCCGCTAACGGTGAGCGTGAAGTGGGTGACATGATTGCTAAAGCTATGGAAAAAGTGGGCAATGAAGGTGTGATCACTGTGGAAGAAGCAAAGTCTCTCGACACTGAATTGGACGTCGTTGAGGGTATGCAATTTGACCGCGGATACCTTTCCCCTTACTTCGTCACGAACCCAGAGAAAATGTCTTGTGACCTAGAGAATCCATTCATCCTCTTCCACGAGAAGAAGCTCACGGGCCTCCAACCTATCTTGCCTCTTCTTGAGTCTATCGTTCAATCCGGACGTCCACTACTCATCATTGCTGAAGATGTGGAGGGTGAAGCGCTTGCAACTCTTGTTGTTAACAAGCTGCGTGGTGGTTTGAAGGTTGCGGCTGTAAAGGCTCCAGGTTTTGGCGATCGCCGCAAGTCGATGCTCGAGGACCTCGCCATTATGACAGGCGGTCAAGTGATTTCAGATGAGCTAGGTATCAAGCTTGAGTCTGTAACAATTGACATGCTGGGCTCTGCTAAGAAAGTGGCCATTACTAAGGATGACACCACTATTGTTGACGGTTCAGGAGATAAGGCTCAAATCGAAGCTCGCTGTAACCAAATCCGCAAGCAAGTTGAAGAAACATCTTCTGATTACGATCGTGAGAAACTGCAAGAGCGTTTGGCCAAATTGGCTGGCGGTGTCGCTGTGATCCGCGTTGGTGGTGTCACTGAGATCGAAGTAAAAGAGCGCAAGGACCGCGTTGAAGACGCTATGTATGCCACACGCGCTGCTGTGGAAGAAGGTATCGTTGCTGGCGGCGGTACAGCCCTTCTCTACTCCACACGTATCTTGGATACCTTAAAGCCAGTCAATGACGACCAACGGGTCGGTATCGATATTATCCGCCGAGCCCTACAAACACCAATTCGTCAAATCACTAGTAATGCTGGTGTAGACGGCTCTATTGTTGTGGGTAAACTGCTTGAAAACTCAGATACAAACTTTGGTTTTGATGCGCAAAAGGGCGAATACACTGACTTGGTAAAGGCCGGTATCATCGATCCAACTAAAGTTGTCCGCGCAGCTCTTACAGACGCGGCTTCTATTGCTGGTTTATTGATCACAACCGAGGCTATGGTTGCAGACCTTCCTGAGAAGAAAGATTCTGCAGGTGCCCCTGGCATGGACGCTATGGGTGGTATGGGCGGCATGGGAGGTATGGGCTTCTAAAGCTAAGACTTCTGGTAACGCAAATACCAAAGGCAGCCTCAGGGCTGCCTTTTTTTGTGGGGAAAGGGACAGACCTACCTCATCGCCTCCTGTGGGGGCTTTGTTGCATAAATAGTCGAGGAAACGTCCCCTTTGAGCCGTCATCCCGGAGCGTAGACGAGCCCAGGCTTTGCCTGGATTGCGAGGCTTGCATCCGGGATTTCGTGCCATGGGTCGTGATCTATAGCAGATTATCTTAACATTTACACATATCCGTAAAATGGTATTCCAGGTTATCAATGAATGACTTTGCATTATCAGAGTAAGATTTCAGTCTTTGTTTAATATTGGCCCACATGGGTTCAATTTTGTTCAGGTCAG
>CAJQNC010000078.1 GCA_905479605.1 uncultured Alphaproteobacteria bacterium
CCGTTATTAATCTCAAAGACCCTAAGGGGCAGTCTGTCCTTAATGCATGCCGGGTCAAAGGTGTAAAAACCCTCACTATAGGTAGTGAGACTGCAGATATAACCTCGAAAGAAACTCAAGTTGAAGGAGAGGGCCAGCAAATTACTTTTGCGTATAATGGGCAGGATCATAGCTTTAAGCTGCCTTTGCCAGGGACATACCAAGAAGAGAATGTCATGGTGGCTATTGCTGTATTGCTCGCTCAAGGCTACGAGGTATCTTCCATTCTATCCGCTTGCGAGCAGTTGAAGGCTATCCCTGGTCGTCTCGAGCCAGCAGCTCCGGGGGTCTATGTGGACTATGCTCATTCTCCCGAAGCACTCAGGTCTGCCATTCAAGCTATACATCATAAGCCAGGGCAGCTTTGGGTTGTGTTTGGTTGTGGGGGGGATCGGGATCCAGACAAGCGTGTTCTTATGGGCCAAGTGGTGGCTGACCCCGAGTTTCAGAATAAAGTCATCATTACAGATGATAATCCACGCACTGAACATCCAACTCATATTCGCCGAGAAATTCTCAAAGGCTGCCCTCAAGCCTGGGAGATCGGTAACCGCCGCCAAGCAATTCAAGCCGTTATGGCCATGAAAGGTCCCAATGATAAGGTGCTAATTGCCGGGAAAGGCCACGAAACTTACCAGATTATTGGTAAAGAAGTTTACGACTTTGATGACCGTGAAGAGGTGAGAAGAGCACTGCCGCTGTGGAGATCAGATGATGCAGAGAAGGCTACGGGCGGTCAATCTACATCTCCATGGAAAGCAACCGGTGTATCTATTGATACTCGTACGTTGCAGAAAGGTGATTTGTTCGTCGCTCTAGAGGGCGAAAATTCTGACGGCCATGATTATCTAGCCAAGGCATTTGAGAAGGGTGCGGCTGCGGCCATAGTATCGAGGAATACCCCAGCTAAGGGACCACTGCTAATTGTGAAAGATACTCTTGGTGCTCTGCAAGATTTAGGGAGCTTTGCTCGTGATCGGGCGACCCATGCCAAGCGTATTGCGATCACCGGAAGTGTGGGCAAAACGTCCACGAAGGAAATGCTTAAGTTGGGACTTTCTACTCTGGGGCTGACTCATGCCAGCGTGGCCAGCTATAACAATCACTGGGGTGTGCCATTGACTTTGGCACGTATGCCTCAGGATACAGAATATGCAATCTTCGAAGTGGGGATGAATCACCCCAATGAAATCACTCCTCTATCTAAGTTGATTCAACCTGATGTCGCTGTGATAACTACTGTGGCTGCTTCGCATCTCGGTCATTTTGAGTCTGTAAGAGAAATCGCTCGAGCAAAAGCGGAGATTTTTGACGGATTGGTTAAAGGTGGGACCGTTATCCTCAATGGAGACAATGACTATTTTGCTGATCTGAAAAATTGGGCTCAAGAGGCTGGAATCAAAAACATTCTTGAAGTTAGCCGACAAGAAACTGCAGATGCACAAATATCGCCTGATGCTACGAAAGTTGACCTGGATGACCAGTCTTATCCTCTCGTGGTGCGAAAATATGGCCCCCACCTTGCAGAAAATGCGGCTATCTGTTTGTTGACCGCTCGGTCATTGTCCGCGAATTTGACTGAGGTGAATGCTAATATAGGTCGCTTTCATCCGGTCAGTGGGCGTGGTGATGTTCATGAGTTGAGATCTGTAAATCTAAGTTTTACCCTCATTGATGAAAGCTATAACGCTAATCCGGTTTCCATGGTAGCGGCCCTGAAAGTGCTTGGAAGTTATAAGGATGCCCGTAAGATTGCTGTTATCGGTGACATGCGTGAACTAGGAGAGAACTCTGCAGATCTGCACCAGGCTCTCGCTGCGCCAATTGATGAAAATGGTATTGATAAAGTCTTCTGTTGTGGACCCTACATGGCAGGCCTTTACGAAAAGCTTTCCTCAAGTATTAAAGCAGGCTATACAGAGGTGTCCACAGAACTGATTCCACTGATAAAATCAGTCTTACAAGAGGGTGATGTGGTGATGGTAAAAGGATCTCTAGGTACGAAGATGAAACCCATTGTTCAAGCCTTGTTGGATACAAATAATGAAATTCGCACAAAGGCGGTAAACTAGATGTTGTATTGGTTATACACAGTCTTGGGGCACGACAGTGTGTTCTTTAATCTCTTCAAATACCAGACTTTCCGGGCAATGGGGGGGGTTCTTACAGCTCTGCTTATCAGTTTTCTCTTTGGGCCCACGGTTATCAAGTGGCTTAAATCTAAGCAAGTTCATGGCCAGCCCATCCGTGATGATGGTCCTGAATCCCATATCATAACCAAGCAAGGGACTCCCACCATGGGAGGCTGTCTGATTTTGCTTGCCTTAACAGTCAGTACATTTTTATGGGCCCGTCTGGACAATGTATATGTTTGGGCAGTCATGTTTGTGACTCTTGGGTTCGGTTTGATTGGTGCTGTTGATGACTATATTAAATTGACCAAGCGTCATCATAAGGGCCTATCGGGCAAAGGAAAGATATTCTTTCAGCTGGTCATCGGTTTAATCGCGGCAGTTTTGGTGGTTTGGGCCACAGAGGATCAAACAGCGACCACGTTGGCATTTCCATTCTTTAAAAATCTTCTGGTAGATCTGGGCTGGTTTTACTTTCCTTTCGCGTTGGTGGTCATGATTGGAGCATCCAATGCAGTCAATCTGACTGATGGTTTGGATGGCTTGGCTATTGGCCCCATTATGATTGCAGCAGGTTGTTTTGCGATTATCTCTTATCTTGTAGGAAACCAAGTGTTTGCGAGTTATTTGCAAGTGCATCATGTAGCTGGAGCCGGTGAACTGGCCATTATTGGAGCGGCTCTTATTGGTGCTGGGCTGGGCTTTCTTTGGTATAATGCGCCACCTGCCATGGTGTTTATGGGCGATACAGGATCCTTGGCCGTAGGCGGTACGTTAGGTGCCATCAGTGTCATTACCAAGCATGAGCTGGTGTTGGCTATTGTCGGTGGTGTTTTTGTCTTCGAGGCGATCTCTGTGATTTTGCAGGTAGGCTATTTCAAGCTCTCTGGAGGCAAGCGGATCTTCCTCATGGCGCCTATCCATCACCACTTCGAAAAAAAGGGCTGGTCCGAGCCAACCGTTGTTTTCCGCTTTTGGATCATCGCTATTATTCTGGCCCTCGTTGGCCTATCCACTTTGAAATTACGTTAAAATAGGAGAGATTTCATGGGTTTTAAGTGCGGGATTGTAGGATTACCCAATGTGGGAAAATCTACTCTTTTCAATGCATTGACCGAGACGGCAGCCGCAGAGGCAGCCAACTACCCTTTTTGTACCATTGAACCAAATACAGGCCGAGTTGGCGTTCCTGATGAACGCTTGGACAAGCTGGCTAACCTCGCATCATCTGCGAAGATCATTCCCACCCAGTTGGAGTTTGTTGACATCGCAGGTCTTGTGCGTGGAGCCAGTAAAGGTGAGGGTCTCGGTAACCAGTTCTTGGGACACATTCGTGAGGTAGATGCCATTGTTCATGTGGTGCGTTGTTTTCAGAACGATGATATTACCCATGTTGAAGGTCAGATAGATCCTGTTCGAGATATGGACATTATCAACACTGAATTACTATTGGCTGATATGGAAAGCTTGGAAAAGCGTATTCCGGCCATGGATAAGAAGGCTCGCAGCAAGGATCCCCAGGCAGTACGCCAATTACCCGTGATGAAGAAAGTTCTTGATGTTCTGCAAGAAGGTCGTCCTGCACGCCTTGTTGAATTAGAGGATGAAGAGAGATGTATTCTCAATGAGCTGCAGCTTATTACCAGTAAACCTATCCTCTATGCCTGTAATGTGAACGAGGATGATGCTGCAACTGGTAATGAACTTACCGAAAGGGTCAATAAGCGAGCTGCTGAAGAGGGATCTCGCACAGTTGTGATTTCTGCTGAAATCGAAGCTCAAGTGGCGGCATTAGATGATCCTGCTGAGAAGCTCGAGTATCTCGAGACCTTGGGCCTCAAAGAAACGGGTTTAGTCAAGGTTATTCGGGAAGGGTACAAGCTTCTCAACCTGATTACCTTCTTTACTATCGGCCCTAAAGAGGCTCGTGCCTGGACAGTGCACCAAAATGCGAAAGCTCCCCAGGCAGCGGGTGAAATTCACACAGACTTTGAGCGTGGATTCATCAAGGCTGATACTATTTCATACGGGGATTTTATTGCTTGTGGCGGTGAGACTGAGGCTAAAAATCAAGGAAAAATGCGCCAAGAGGGCCGCGATTACCTTGTCCATGACGGGGACGTGTTCCACTTTAAGTTTAACGTATAGAATATCAAAAGGATGGTAGCGGAGGAGGGACTTGAACCCCCGACACGCGGATTATGATTCCGCTGCTCTAACCAGCTGAGCTACTCCGCCCGAGATGAAAAATTTATACGTGGGAATGGGCGTGCCGTCAACTACAAATGGTTAAAGCCATTGCTATTATTGGAGCCTCTCCTTAAAATAAAAGAAAACCAAGCCATCGGGGGTGTTCGTGTATTTTTTCATTAAAGTTCTTATCAGTGCTGTTATTATTGCTGCTGCCTCTGAGTTGGCTAAGCACCACCGGGTATTGTCGGTCGTGTTGCTATCTCTCCCTCTAACTTCACTTTTGGCATTTATATGGATATATATCGATTTAGGTGACAGTGAGAAGATTGTCCATATGTCCCAGGATATCCTTTGGCTAGTCGCCATTTCGCTTATATTCTTCATTATATTTCCCATTCTTCTTCGGCAAGGTGCCAACTTTTGGTTGGCTCTTTTGGCTTCAGCAACTGTCACAGCTCTGGGTTATGGGGCCGTTCTGTGGGTAAGGGAATTCATAAAGTAAATTTCATGGCAGGAGACATATTAAATAAAAATTAATTTTCTTATTTACAATTAATTAACTATATTATTGTTATACTAATAATATGCATTAATAAATATGGAGACTTACAATGAAACTTTTATCTATCGCAGCCCTCTCACTAGGAGCCTTCCTCGTAATGGGCAGCAATGGAGCACAGGCGGGGCATAAGTGCCACAATCATGCTCATCATTGCAATTATGGACACTCTGGATACTATGATGCAAAAGCTGATGTATGGCGTGATAATTGTGATTCCGTCCATCACCATCACCACAAGCATCATGGACATGATCATCACGGCATGATGATGGAAGTTGTTGTGTTGGAAGACCCAATGATGGGCCACCAACCCGCTATGTATCAAGTACAGCGGGGTGCACCTACACACCCACACAATTCCGGAACACACATGGATAACTAAGTTCTGGTTTTTTGCTTAAGGGCCCTGGTGCCGGTTTTCCTACCGGCCTAGGGCTCTTTGTGTTTGCGAGGTGGGCTGAGCTCGCTTATAATTTAGTATATATCAGAAACAGGAGGCTGTGGCGTGTCGAAAGAAAAATGGGTTGCACATGCCCAAAATGAATTGAAAGACCGCAAACTACAGGATCTGGAAACTCAGACTCCAGAAGGGATTCCTATCAACCCTCTTTATACGGTTGAAGATCTCGAAGGGCTAGAGGATCTGGACTCTTTTCCTGGTTGTTTCCCTTATGTGCGCGGGCCTCGCGCCACCATGTACACCAACCGCCCTTGGACAATTCGCCAGTATGCTGGGTTTTCCACCGCTGAAGAATCCAACGCTTTTTATCGCAAGAATTTAGAAGCTGGTCAGCGAGGGCTTTCCATCGCTTTTGATCTACCAACACACCGTGGTTATGACTCGGACCACCCTCGTGTTCAAGGTGATGTAGGTAAAGCTGGTGTGGCCATCGATACGGTTGAGGATATGAAAATCCTCTTCGATGGGATTCCCTTGGACAAAATGAGTGTATCTATGACCATGAATGGGGCTGTGATCCCCATTATGGCTTGCTTTATTGTGGCTGCAGAAGAACAGGGGGTTGATCATGAGAAGCTCTCAGGAACCATCCAGAATGATGTTCTCAAAGAATTTATGGTGCGTAATACCTATATCTACCCGCCAGAGCCCAGTATGCGTATTGTGGCCGATGTGATGGCCTATACCTCACAGCATATGCCCAAGTTCAATTCCATCTCAGTGTCCGGCTATCACATGCATGAAGCGGGAGCGACAGCTGTGCAAGAGTTGGCATTCACCCTGGCTGATGGCGTGGAATATGTACGCACAGCTATGGATCGTGGCCTTGAAGTGGACAGCTTCGCGCCACGGCTGTCATTCTTCTTTGGCATTGGCATGAATTTCTTCATGGAAATCGCCAAGCTGCGTGCAGCGCGTATGATGTGGGCGAAGTTGATGATACCCTTCAAGCCTCTCGATCCGCAAAGCTCGATGCTGCGGACTCACTGCCAGACGTCTGGTGTAAGCTTGGCGGCGCAGGATCCTCTTAATAATGTGGTGCGTACGACGATTGAGGCCATGGCCGCGGTTCTGGGGGGCACTCAGTCCTTGCATACCAATTCTTATGATGAAGCTATGGCGTTGCCGACTCCCAGCTCGGCTAAGGTGGCCCGCAATACCCAGCTGATCCTGCAAGAAGAAGCCGGGCTAACGAACGTCATCGATCCATTGGGTGGCAGTTATTACGTCGAAAGCCTGACGCATAGCCTTGCAAATCATGCTCAAGTCTTGATTGATGAAATTGAAGCGATGGGCGGTATGACCAAAGCCATTCAATCTGGTATGCCTAAGTTAAAGATCGAAGAGTCCGCTGCCCGTAAGCAGGCTCGTTTAGATACGGCTGATGATGTGATCGTAGGGGTGAATAAATACGTGACTCCTGATGAAGATCAGGTTGAGATACTGGATATCGATGCCAAACAGGTGCGTGAAGCGCAGATCAGGCGCTTGGAGGCGATTAAATCCATCCGTAATATAGATGAAGTCCAAGCAAGCTTAGCCCGCCTAGAGGCAGCTGCACGTAATCCTGAGGATAATCTTTTGGTGGCTGCCATTATATGTGCTCGCCATCGGGTAACTGTAGGTGAGATGAGTGATGCCCTAGAGCGGGTTTACACCCGTTACGAGGCTCCAATTCATTCAATTCAGGGTGTGTATGCAGCCCAGTATCATGACCAAGAACGCTTGAAAGAAGTGTGTGCGAAGGTCAATCAATTTGCGGAAGCAGAGGGCCGTAGACCACGATTGCTGGTGGCAAAATTGGGGCAGGATGGTCATGATCGTGGGGCTAAGATTATTGCGACATCCTTTGCGGATATTGGCTTTGATGTTGATATAGGTCCCTTGTTTCAGACGCCAGAAGAGGCTGCTAAGCAAGCAATCGAGAACGATGTGCATGTCATTGGTATTTCCAGTCAGGCCGCGGGTCACCGGGTGCTTGTGCCGGAGGTGATTGAAGCACTTCGTAAGGCAGGTGCTGGCGAAATTGTAGTCGTCTGTGGTGGGGTGATTCCCCCACAAGAGTATAATGAACTCCGCGCGGCTGGTGTGGCAGCTATTTTCGGACCAGGTACCCATACGTTAGATGCTGCTGAAAAGGTCCTTGAGGCGATTGGGAAGGTAACCAACTGATTAAGTAGTTATTTTTCTCCCCCACAAAAAAAACAGCCCCTTACGGGGCTGTTTTCCTATAATGAGTGAAACTATTAGTTTCATTTCATACGTATTTCGGGTGAGAGGTCTTTCTCCTCATGGCACCAACCATAAATGGAACAAGCTCTGCCTGGATGACAATCGCTATTCTTGTCACAGGTATGAGCTCCTCTAGGTCCTGCCTCATAACAGCCTTCTGTACGGTTTTGTTCACAACTTTGGGAGTGGTGTACTTGACAGCCTGTCATGACAGTTGTTATCACCGCAGCGGGGAAAAGAAAGCTCAATGGTTTGAATGACTTTAATATTTTCATATTTGTTCTCCTAATTTGAAAATTGAGTGCCATTTCGTATATTGGTATTTAGAAACTAATGACACATATATTTATTTCATAAAAACAGCCCCTTTCGGGGCTGTCCTCATAACGTCTCAGTCAACACAGCTTAGTGGCTGTGGTGATGGTGAGGTTGCTCTAAAGGCATGAACAACACGTCTACACGACGATAGTCTGGATCAACGTGACCGGACTGGTTGTTTTCACCCTTCACTTCAAGCACGATCATTTCTGAAGGAACGCCACGACGTACCATTTCATTGCGAACGGCGGAAACGCGCTTCATAGCAAGTTCCTTGTTGTGGCACCTACCAACTTGATCATACGACCGTGATCTTTGCTGCTGGCGTGAACCATAGCATCGTCAAGAACGCGGTGAGCTTCACCATTCAAGTTTGCTTTGTCCAGGTTGAACAGAACAACGTGTGATTGTGGGCCTTGAACGACGTGGTTGCCGAGCATGGCTTCAACTTCATGAATGGCCTTATAGTACTCAGCGCGACATGCACGGATGTCGTCAAGCTGCCAGCGCTCTTCTGTTTGCTCAACCCAGCAATCATAGTGAACTTGTGCGTGAGCTGTCATTTCAGGAGCAACATCACGGGAACCGTTTTCCATTGCCATGATCAAGCGCTCACGAGCTGCTGCCAACTCAGGAACTTTGTCATTGCGTAGATTCCAGCCGTTGAGGTACTCAGGCATAATTGGGCAACCAACTTTTGCCTTGATGCCTTTGCGGAACCAAAGGTCAGCGTCTAAGTCATCAAACATAACGAGCTGCTCTGTCTCACCTAGCATGCGATATTCTTCAGCTAGTGCGCGAGTAAAGTTAGAGCCTTTGTCTGTTGTATTATCTAGGCTGCGCTTGTTCCATTCAGCACAACCGGAAAGGCCTAATGCAACTGCAGCGATTGCTGTCATTGATAATAGGTTCTTTTTCATGTCCTTCTCCCTACTTGTTTTTGCAGTGGCTTGGGCCTCTGCTTATATGGCTTGTGCCATGTTTTATATATGAGTAGCTGGCGATAATCCGGCAGTCACTCGGTTTCATACGGGCAACATATCAGCAGATCTTTAACATTTTATTAATCGTGTATAAAAATATTAATAATCCTCTTATACATTTGATCTACAAATACACTCGACTTATACGATAGCTAAAATTTTATATAATTCCAAGCGGATTGCCATTAAATACAATGGGGCGTAGCAAAAAAGTGACATGACCATGCATAGGGGGTGGATAACACTCATTGAAAAGCTCTTGCCTGAGACTCTAAAATCTACTTTTAATGATTCTAGTAACAAAAGAGGATACGACCATGATTAAGCAATTTACTTTTCTAGCTGTTCTTTCGCTTCTAGTTGCAACTTCATAGAGTGTTAACTTCCCTTTGCTACAATCATAGGGTTGGAAAAGGAGACTTTATGAAATCAATTCTAGTCTTATCTCTGTTCGTATTTATTTTTGCACCCTTGATGGCAACGGCTTCTGATATGGAGGATGCTTGCTATGAACGGAGAAAGTTATGTTTCATGAAATCTGAAATTTGTGCAGAGCTGTGCAACGGCCATCGGATGAGTGTTTGCTACGATGATTGCTTGACCGATTTACAAAATAGCTGTGAAGATGTTTTAATTGGTTGCCCTTACGGGGCTTGATTTTAAACTTTCAAAAACTTTGCATATAAGACAGGGACGACTACTAGGGTGAGAATAGTGGCGAATGTCAATCCTGACATGATGGTCACGGCCATGCTGGAAAAGAACACGTCTGGCAGCAGAGGAATCATGCCCAGAACGATGGTAGCAGCGGCCATAGAGACAGGGCGGGCCCGGCTTACAGCTGAAAAAACTATGGCATCATAAGGTTTTTTACCTGCTTCCATTTCTGTGTCGATTTGCTCTACAAGGACAATCGCATTTTTTAAGAGCATCCCGATTAAGCTAAGGAATCCCAATAATGCCATGAAATCAAAAGGCTTATAAGTTGCGAGTAGTCCAAAGGAAACACCAATGATAGCCAAGGGTACACATAACCAGATAACCAGTGTCTGTCGGATTCCGTTGAATAGCATTATGGTGATGGCAATCATCAGCAGTATACTCACTGGTAAGTTCTTAACTAGAGCCGTTTGGGCATCACTGGATGACTCATATTCTCCGCCCCATTCCAACGTATAACCAGGCGGCAAGGGGATAGCTTCGATTTGGGGGCGAAGCCTTTGGAAAAGGGCATCCGTATTTTCACCGGGGTCCGGATCTGAGGAGGCCGTGATGGTGCGTAGCCCACCGCCTGCGGACAATGCCATCTTCCCATTCCAAGTTCACATCAGACGTAACCTGACTCATTGGGATGGATGCGTTGAGAGTTGTGCTCCACACAGATACACTTCGCATGGAGTTGATATCATAGCGTTCTTTCTCAGGAGGGCGTGCAATGATGGGGATCAAGTCATCCTTTTGTCGATAGATGCCGACTTGAAGGCCCGAGTAGACTAGGTTCAAAGTGCGGTTAATATCTGATCTAGATATGCCAACCTGTCGTGCTCGTTGCTCATCAAAGGTAGGGCGAAGAACAACCTCCCGATTTCGCCAATCATCACGGATGTTTCGAGCTTTTGGATCCTGTGCCATCATGGCTTGAGCTTGTTCAGAGAGCGTTCGTAAAATTATAGGATCAGGCCCTAAGAAGCGAGCTTCAATCTTGTTACCCCCTCCGGTTCCCAAAACGACACGTTTGGTCTTGAGTTCAGCCTGGGTATTGTTTTGACGCAGATGTTGGAAAATGCGCTCCTCTAAAGCGGGAATTTGGGCTGAATCTTGGACTTCCACAATAAATTGTCCATAGCTAGAGTTAGTGCCTTCCGGTGAATAAACCAACATAAAGCGAGCAGCTCCTTGGCCGACGAAGCTGGTCACATTGGTGACCTCGGGCTGTGAAAGGATGTATTCTTCTACTTCTTGCATATCCTGGTTTAAGGCCCGGATATCGGTGCCCTGTTCTCGCCAATAATCCACATAGAAGATGGGCGTAGTGGAATCTGGGAAAAACCCTTGAGGAATCAAACGAAACGCTATTAGAGAAAGCCCTAAAAGCAATAACATGCTGATAAATGTGAGTGACTTATGTTTCAGACACCATTCAAGGAATCCTTTGTACTTTTGATAGATGCCTCCCGCATAAGGGTCGACATTTTCTTGATCTTTCTTGGGGGCAGGTAAATAGTCCACACAGAGCATGGGAGTGATCGTAATGGCAAAGATCCAGCTGAGAGTCAGAGATATGCCAATCACATAGAACAGTGTGCGAAGATATTCGCCGGTGTTATCTTGTGAGAGGCCGATAGCGGCAAATGCCAAAATACCAATGACAGTGGCGCCTAGGAGAGGCCATTGGTTCTGCTGTACGGTTTCTTTGACGGCAACTAGACTGTTCTGACCTTTTTGAATGCCGATGAGAATACCTTCGGTAACGACGATCGCATTGTCTAGCAGCATACCCAAGGCAATGATCAGAGCCCCTAAGGAAATGCGCTCTAGGTCAATGGCAAAAAGATACATGAAGAGTAGGGTGCCCAGGACAGAAAGCAAGAGGACTCCACCAATAATCAGGCCACTGCGCAACCCCATGGAAACGAGCAAGACAACAATCACAATAGCCAAAGCTTGGAGCAAGCTGACCACAAAACCATTGACCGACTTTTCAACCACATCTGACTGCATGTAGATGGGGTGCAGTTCAATGCCCGGTGGCAACAGGGGTTTCAGCTCTTCAAGTTTGTCTTTGATGTGGTAACCCAATTCCACGATGTTGGTACCTGATGTAGCTGAAATGGCTAGGGTAATGGCTGGCTTGCCATTATAGCGAGTAATAAATGTGGGAACCTCTTGATAGCCTTGACTGACCTGGGCAATATCCTTCAAACGGAACTGCTTTCCTGTGCTGGATGAGGTGACTACTAGATTGCTAATGTCCTCTATAGCTTGGTGTTGGCCAGTGGGCAAAATCCGCACTCCGTCATCATCTAAACGGATGGTCCCGCCGGGTTCAACCAGGTTCTGCTGGGCGACAACATTGTAAATGTCTTGTTCTGATATGCCTAATTGGGACAGTCGATAACGAGATATTTCTATAAAGATCTGCAGGTTCTGCACGCCTCCTATCGTAATCTTCGAGATTCCGCTCACCAGCAGCAGCTGGGTGCGAAGGCTGTCGGAAAATTTATCCAGATCAAATTGAGTATAGCCTTCGCCGGTCATGGCTAGGTAAAGACCATACACATCACCAAAATCATCAAACACGATCGATGTTTGTGCACCTGGCGGTAGCTGGCTTTGTACATCACCTATTTTTCGGCGTAACTCATCCCACACTTGAGGAAGGTCATTTTTGGTATATTTATCTTGGATTGTCACTGTGATTTCAGAAAAGCCTGCTCGTGACAGAGATTGCATTTCTTTAAGCTGCCCCAGCTCTTGTACAGCCTTTTCCAGAGGATCCGTAACTTCTTCCTCAACTTCTTGGGCTGTAGCTCCAGGGTAATTGGTGTATACTTTAGCATCTTTAATAGTAAATTCTGGATTTTCCAAACGGCCCAAATTTTGGTAGGCAAAAAAACCGCCTGCTACAGTTAGGATGATCACCATCCAGGAGATCACTTTTTTCTTTACTGAAGCGAGAGCTAAGTTCATGGTTGGAACTCTTCAGGTAATGGCTGCACTTTCTCACCTTCTCTGAGGAAATTTATTCCAGCCACTATAATTGTGTCTCCCGCTTGCAAACCCTCTGTGACACCGACTTGGTCATCTTGGGGTTGTGTAAGGGAAACTGAGCGCTTTTCGAGCGTGTGTGTGGTTGGAGTGAGTACATAGATATATGGGGTTCCGTCTGGTTCGACCCCAACAGCTGAGAAAGGAATAAGAAAACCTTCCTGAGCATCCCCTGCTTTATAGGAGACACCTACGTTAGCCGTCATGCCTGGCAGGACATTAAAGCCTTCAGGATTCGGCAGAGTCATGACGACATCATAGGTTTGTGTGACAGAGTCAGCGATGCTAGCACTTTCTTTATATTTGGCGGTAAATCGTTGATTAGGAATCACTGAAAAAGTGACAAAGTGATCGACAACGTTGCCTTGTTGGATTTGTGCAACGACGTCTTCCGGGAGTTGAACAGTGACGTCGATGGGATCCACTTGTTGTAAGGTCAATACAGGTGCTTTCGCTGCCACCTGTTGGTAGTTTTCTACATAAGTTTTCCCGATTTTCCCTGCAAAGGGGGCCGTCAGGGTAGCATCGTCAAGACGCTCCTCAGCTGTTCCGAGATCCGACTCAGCGATTTCTAGCTGCGTGAGTTTCAGATCATGGGAGGATTGTGAAGTAAAGTCTTTCTTTAATAGGGTTGCCGACCGTCCGAGTTCAACTTTAGCATTGTCTCGGATAGCTGTAAGTTTTCGAATGTCTAGCTCAAAATTAGTAGGGTCCAAGCGTGCGAGAACTTGCCCTTCTTCGACTTCTTCTCCTTCGTTCAAAGGAAAGTCGATGAGCTCGCCTGCGACTTGAAATGACATATCAGCGGTTTGGCTGGCTTTCGTTTTTCCCGGGAAGATGCGGTGGCTTTTGCCCCCTGTATCAGATACCTGAAACACCTTTACATATCGGGCAGATTCTTGTTTTGTATCTGTTTCTTCTTCTCCACAAGCTGTGAGAAGAAAAAGAGAAAGTCCTATGGTTGCTAGCTGTTTCATGAGCTTCCTTAAATATACTTTATATAGTCGTTCTTATTGTGAGGTGATGGGAGTTAAAATTTAATTAAGGTGCATTTGTGCTTATACTAATATTACTAATTTCTGATCCACATTGACGCTTTCGCCTTTCTTGACTAATACTTCGGCGACGATTCCATCTCGCGGAGATTGGATCAGGTTTTCCATCTTCATGGCTTCAACAATGGCGACAGCTTGTCCCCCTTTGATGTGGTCGCCGGGTTTAACGCGTATATCAATCACCATTCCTGGCATAGGAGATAAAATTTGGCCTGAGTGGTCAGCTTTCGTTTTTTCAGGAATCTTTTGAATGAGTTCTGCAACTCGTGGTGTTACCACTTGCACACGAGCTTGCTTACCATGCCAAGATAGCCGTGTTCCTGACTGTGAGTGGTCTAGCTGGACATTCACTCGATATCCATTAAATAGGGCTGAAAACACAGGCATAAAAGGCAGCCAATGGGGTTCTACCTCATTCCGCCACTTAGAGCTAGAAACGGTATAACTGTACCCTTCATAGGTAATACATACCGGATGGGGAGTTCGCCCACCCAGTACAACCCAGGAATGTTCTACGTTATGCCTGTTTTCAACTGCCAGCATAGTCGCTGCTGTTGCAATGGCTATTTCTGCAGAGTTATCTTCTTCGGGGACATAGCCATCTGGGTAATGGGTATCTAAATACGTCGTAGAGATCTGGGCTTTTTGAAAAGTCTCTGTGTTGAGAAGGTGGGAGAGAAAGCTGAGGTTTGTCTCCACGCCACGGATGTAAAAACCATCGAGGCTTTCAATGAGTTTTAGGCGTGCTGTATCTCGATCGGGTCCATAGGCAATAAGTTTTGAGATCATGGGGTCATAGTATGTACTAATCTCACTGCCTTCCCTAACGCCTGTATCAAGCCGCAGTTGATCATCCAATACAGGTGGACGGAAATGCACTAATCGACCTGAGGAGGGGAGAAAACCACGAGCAGAGTCCTCAGCGTACACACGAGCTTCAATGGCATGGCCGGTGAACTTGATATCATTTTGCTTGTAGCGCAGGGGTTCACCAGCCGCGATACGGATCATCTCTTCGACGAGATCCAAGCCAGTGATGAATTCAGTTACTGGGTGCTCTACCTGCAGGCGCGTGTTCATCTCAAGAAAGTAGTATTGATGATCTTCACCTACCACAAATTCCACGGTACCAGCGGAGTGATAGTTTACTGCCTTTGCGAGAGCCACGGCCTGCTTGGTGATGGACTCACGAAGCTTTGCATCGACAAAGGGGCTGGGGGCTTCTTCGATGACCTTTTGGTGGCGACGCTGCAAGGAGCATTCCCGCTCGCCCAGGTGGATTACGTTTCCGTGAGTATCCGCTAATATCTGGATTTCAATATGGCGGGGGTTCTCGATGAACTTCTCCACGAAGATTCTGTCGTCCCCAAAGCCTGTGTGGGCTTCATTGGACACTCGTTCAAAAGCCTCGGCTAACTCATCAGAGTTATAGACCACACGCATACCTTTGCCACCACCACCAGCGGCAGCCTTCAGCATAACGGGGTAGCCAATTTGGTCTGAAAATTTCTTAGCCTCAGCCGCATCTTTGAGAGGAGAGTCTGTGCCCGGTATAGTGGATATCCCGGCTGATTTGGCCAACTCTTTAGCTGTTAATTTATCTCCCATAATCTTTATGGAATCAACTGCAGGACCAATGAGAGTCAAGCCAGCCGCTTCTACAGCACTTGCAAAGTCAGGATTTTCTGAGAGGAACCCATAGCCAGGGTGTATGGCAGAGCAACCCGTGGTTTGAGCTGCAGCAATGATGGCTTGGAAACTGAGATAGCTGTCCTGCGGTGGAGGCGGACCAATGCAGACAGCTTCATCAGCCATATTTACATGGGGCGCATTGCTGTCTGCCTTTGAATAGACTGCAACACAATGTATGCCCATGGCTTGGGCGGTACTTATAATGCGACAAGCTATCTCGCCGCGATTGGCGATGAGAAGTTTTTCAAACACCCAAGCTATTTCTTCGTGGTTTTCGTAGCAGTTGTTTTACGAGTTGTCGTTTTGCGCACGGCCGTTGTTTCGGGCTTGGGCTTCGGGGCTTGGCTGGTTTCATTACCATTGCTCTCTCGCTCGTCCATGAGGCGACGTACTTCTTCGTCTTCCCACTCAGCAGTCATGAATGGCAGCATAGAGGTCATTTGTGGAATTAAACCCAGGGAAAGCGCGTGCAATCCTAGGCCAATGCCCCAACCGATAATAACCCAAATAGGCCAGAAATAGCCGACACCCGACAGTGCCCATACTAGGATTAGAAAGGTGTTAACGCCAAGGTAAATGACGACGTCGGTGTAGAAACGGCGCAATTTGCGGACGTGTTCGCGGACTTCTTTTTCATTCATGAGGTGGCCTCCATAGTGTTTTTATTATAGTGGAATATTGTCATGCTTTTTCCAAGGATTTTCAAGGTGTTTATTTTTTAACATGCGTAAAGATTTGCAGATACGTCTGCGCGTGTCATGGGGCATAATCACATCATCGATATACCCGCGGCTGGCTGCCACCAAGGGATTAGCAAATTTTTCCTTGTACTCTTCGGCATAGGCTTCGATTTTAGGACCGTTATCTAACTCTTTCTTGAACAGGATTTCGACAGCACCTTTAGGGCCCATGACAGCAATCTCAGCGGTAGGCCAGGCAAAGTTCACATCGCCGCGTAGGTGTTTAGAGCTCATCACATCATACGCCCCACCATAGGCTTTGCGAGTAATAACGGTGACTTTTGGAACTGTTGCCTCGGCATAAGCAAATAATAACTTGGAACCATGTTTGATAATTCCTCCCAACTCTTGTTGCGTGCCAGGGAGAAATCCTGGGACATCTACGAATGTGATTACAGGAATGTTAAAACAGTCACAGAAGCGTACAAAACGCGCTGCCTTCCGAGATGAGTCGATATCCAGACAGCCGGCCAACACCTTCGGTTGATTGGCCACAATGCCGACGGTTTCACCTTCCATGCGGCCAAAACCTGTAATAATATTCTGCGCAAAGTCAGGCTGGTTTTCGAAGAAGTCACCGGCGTCTACCACCTTGTGAATCAGTTCCTTCATGTCATAGCTTTGGGTGGCCTCTTGAGGCACAAGTGTATCTAATGACATCTCTTGGCGGTTTGGGTCATCCCCAACATCAACGGTAGGTGGAATATCTTTGTTCGATAACGGCAAAAAATCGAACAAACGACGCATTTGTTGCAGAGCCTCAATATCGTTCTCAAAGGCAAAATCGGCGACACCTGATCGAGTGGTATGTGTCACAGCGCCCCCGAGCTCTTCGGCGGTAACCTCCTCATGAGTTACGGTTTTGACCACATCGGGTCCAGTAACAAACATGTATGACGAATCTTTCACCATACCGATAAAGTCTGTCATAGCGGGTGAGTAAACAGCTCCTCCCGCACAGGGGCCCATGATCATAGAGAGCTGAGGGATAACACCTGAAGCCATGACATTGCGTTGGAAAATAGTGGCGTAGGCCGCTAATGAGGCGACTCCTTCCTGGATCCGAGCGCCACCTGAGTCATTCAGACCAATGACCGGTGCGCCTACATTCATAGCTTGGTCCATGACTTTGGCGATTTTTTCGGCATGGGCCTCGCTGAGGCTGCCTCCAAAAACGGTGAAATCCTGGGAAAATACAAAGACAGTTCGGCCATTAATGGTACCATAGCCGGTGATGACGCCATCACCAGCGACTTTGTTTTCAGCCATACCAAAGTCACTACAGCGGTGTTCAACGAACATATCCCACTCCTCAAAGGAGTCAGGATCTAGGAGAACATCCAGCCGCTCCCGCGCTGTGAGCTTTCCTTTGCTGTGTTGGGCTTCAATGCGTTTCTCACCGCCACCCTGGCGGGCAGATTCGCGTTTTTCATCAATCTTCTTGAGGACGTGTTGCATGGGGCTCCCCTGGAATTATTGTTTTGGGGAGGATAGCACTAAGCGAGGAAAATCGGAAATCAGAATATGTGCTGATTTCCGATTTCAAGTCAATTCTCTGGTCCGGGATACAAATCATCACTGCGCTCAAAGAGATAGTTTTGGATCATTGATGCCCACTCCCAAATAGCGTAATGCCAGCTGGTAAGGCCATCCTTTAGGCCAATAAAGAAGTAGAGTTCATAACCACCAGGAGTGTGGTAATCTACTGGGTAAGGGATCACGTTCCAGCCGGCTTTGCGAAACAGGCCCACAGAGCGTGGCATATGAAATGCTGAGGTCATAAGGACCCATTTCTGACTGGGTATTGGCTTGACCAACTCTTTGGTTTTTCGAGCATTTTCAAGAGTATTTACAGATTCACCCTCGAAGATCATGTCGGTTGTATCAAAGCCGATGGATTCTAATGTTTCCTTCGTAAGTTCAGCTTCGCTTTTAAGAATAGCATTCTTAACAGTAATAGGTCGTCCCCCGCCTGAAAATACACGTTTGAGGTTTGGGTACTTACGGGCGAAGGCGATGAATTCGATAAAGCGGCCAGCGGCCAAGTTATAAGCGGGAGTATTGCGGGCGGCACTGGTTTCGCGGTCAAAACTGCCTCCTAATAAAATGATGCCGGTTGTATCTGTAGGTATCTCGGTGGGTTGAGGGAAGCGGTTTTCCAAATTTTCCAAAATCCACAAGCCAGTGGGTATGATGCCAAAAAACAGCACAAGCGAGCAGGCGCTAAGAATGAAACTCCGGGCTCGTTTTGGGTTTTTGAATAGGAACAGAAACCCCATGCCGATAAAGATAAGAAGAATAATCAGCATGCTGGGATTCATCAGCCACCAAAAGAATTCACGTATGATAGTTTCCATCACTTATCCTTGGATGTGTAAAGAATGTAATGAAACGTAAAATTTTTTACGGCTAGGTGTCAATAGGGGCTGGACAGTGGATAAAAATTTATCTATACCCGGAGGTGTTGGATGCCCAGATAGCTCAGTTGGTAGAGCAGAGGACTGAAAATCCTCGTGTCGGTGGTTCGAGTCCGCCTCTGGGCACCATCCTTCTGAACCCTATTCCGACAATACAACTCTTAGTTTACGACATTTTTTCTTCTCCACTAACTGTTTGTTAACTCAATGTATGTATCCTTCAATTGATATCAATAAAGGAGAAACTAAAGATGAAAAAAATATCGACACTTATTGTTCTAAGTTTCATATCTTCACCTGTTTTTGCTAATGATGAAGAGGTTGCAATTGATGTTTCCGCTTCGGCTATTTGCCCCACCTCTGTTACATACGGCGGAAAAACGTGGATCGGTGAGGGTCCCACTATATATACAAATCCTGATGGAGGAGATAAAGTTTCATGCCACTATCTCAATTCAGGTGAACCTGAGAAGAAAGTAGTGGGCGTCATAGAGACTAAAGACATCATTGACTCAATGACAAGTACTAAATGGATCCTCAGGAGCGGCACATCAGAAGTTGCGAAAACTTCAGCTAAGGTAAATGCTAGATTATCTAAGATAGAAAAACCTAAAGGAAAGACAGGAAGCTAGTAAAAATATATTCTAGTATTCTACTGTCTCTGAGAGCAGGCTTTATAAATCATCAGCTTTTGTTTTAAGTCTCTATTTGAGCTCATCAGTTGGTAGGCTAAGAGCTTCTTCAATAATCCTAGCCTGCTCCAGACCCGTTGTATCCCTAGTAAAGAGGGGAAGTATATTTTTGTACACACATCTTATCCTCTCCTCAATCTCTTCGGAAGGCAGCTTCATTGCAGAGCACGTAACGGACACCATGTTGGTACCTCGCATACGTTCTGAATTCAGCAAATGCCTCCACTCCCGCACAAGCGATAACCTAGTGCGAATCTCATTTGTGGGAATCATGAGTGCCGTACGTACAAGGTTTAACCGATCCTCCTTATTTTCATAATTCATAGAGAGTACGAAAAGCTTTTTAATTCTACCTGCTACCAATTCCAGCCTCTTTGCCATTTCATACTCAGGGATTTCCATAGCAAACGGAATAATCATTTGCAAATAATGAAGAGGATCGGCTAACTCATCATCCCTTGGGTCTTCATTAAGAACATCTTCAAAGATTATTTTTATATAAGGTGCTGCAGTTATCAGTTCTAGGGACCGTGCGGGGTCATACCGCTTTTCTGCAATGTGTTTTACAATATAATCTAAATATAAATCGCGGCATCTTTCGAGAATTGCAAGAGCACTTGTCATTTGAGAAAACACTGCCTTTTTGTGAGCAGAATCAGCCATCTCAAGTATCGTGACCGGATTGAGGGGAAGTACAAAAGAAAACTTTTGAAAGCGTTCTTCTAAAAAACCAATGAGAGCTTTTTGTGCTGGGATATTCTCTTTCCCAGGCTCATAAAATGAGTTAAGCAATTTGCGAACGGTTTTAAGTGGGTCGTAAAGTTCATCCAATTCGCGAACGGTTTTAAATGGGTCGTCGCGAACGGTTTTGAATTGGTAGAAAAGTTCATCCTCTGCTTTAGCACCATTCCAAACGTGACTGAGGACAGTCTTCATTGACTGTATATTAAGTTGCTCCAAGTATGTGCCTTTTAGACTGCTCGCAGGAACTTTGGAAGCAACTTTGGCAGTGCTTTCTATGCCGCTCTCATCATTGTTACCCCCATAGGCTTGCATTGAGCATGTGGCCAAAAAGGCTATAGCCAAACCACTTGAAAAAGCAGACAAAGAAAAACGTGTATTAAATGTAAACATGATAAATCCTTAATAATAGTACCTGTAACAGATATAGATCCGGACGATTCGTAATGCAAGTTATTATTGGAAATAACCTGAGCTCTTGTTAAGAGATTATTTGAAATCTAATAGACTTGCTTCTAAAGAGCCTGATGATGAGACTACTTCAGGGTTGTCTAATAATCTAGCTCCTTCGAGGAGAAAAGACTTTTTAAAATATAAAACAGCCCACAATAATAGGTGCAATGAATCGGCTGGCCTTAGCGAAAGCGCCGCTGTCTTGGATCAATAGGGCTGACCAAAGAATCAATAGCATGAGAAGAGCCACGTTCAAGTAAGATGCTATGAATAGACCACTTATGAGCAGGAGAGGGCCGGCGATAAACCCGGTGGTCAACGACAGATGTCCCTTAGAGAAGGGGTTGTCATCTTGCTCCATGCGGAAGTGTTCAATCTTGACCAAGTGTTGAATAATAGAAGACCCTGATGTGATAAGGTTTAGCATGATGAGAGCTGCGATAAGCTCAACTTTGATAGGGATGCCCATGAAGAAAACAGGAATTAAAATGGACAGATTATACAGCCAGAGTTTGGGTTCAAAAGACTTAAAAAAGCTTTCAACACGAGAGAACATCCGCGGGAATATTCGATAACGTGAGGGATGCTGTGCTAGTTTGCGCCCTCTCGATGTTACAAAAGCTTTGGGATTTACCACCCAGACGTCAGAAGCTTTTGCCCACACATGGGCGTCTTTCTTAGAATCACCAGCATAAATGAAATTACGTTGACCGAAGCGGTCGACCAGGCAGCGCGCTTTGTTGTCGCCAGTCATGTTGATGCCTTGCTGAGTTGCAATCACTTCTTCAAAAATCCCTAAGTATCGGGCAATTTTCTCTGCCAATAAACGATGAGTCCCTGTGGCTAGCACCAAATAGAAACCCCGTTGGGCAAGCCCATAGGCTTCTTGTAGAAGTTCTTCATTGTAGGGTAGAAGTGATGGGTCCAGGTCGATAGCCTTGACAAGCCGTTCCTTGGCTTCAGCGCGACCACAAACCAATAGCCACCAAAGGGATTGAATAACAAGCCATGGCTTTTGCTTTAATGCCAGCGTAAGAAGCTCATGAAAGGTATCCGTATAAATACATGTGCCATCAAGGTCTAGAACAACAACTGTTGGATGTGCCATAAGACATGTCCCCTATTAAATTAGATTGGGATTTTAGCATGTAATGAAAGATGCGCAAGGGGATAGAAAAACAGGCTCATCTCACTTCCGGGGAGCGTATATGCATATGCGCATCATACGTCCTTGGGTCCAATGGATGCCCCACGTTCCCCGGGGCTTAGGTGAGCACGAGCAGAGCGAGTATGGCGAAGCTTAGCACCCGGGGTCCAGGGCGCCTCAAAATGGTTATCCGTAGTGGTTCGAGCTGGGCCCCGGATAGCAAGATTCGCTATCTGTTCACTTCGTTCACAGGCTCATCTAGCTTCCGGGGAGCTTAGATGTGCGTTAGCTTTGCCCGGATAGCTACTCCTTGCATTCGCAGACAGTCATAGCTTTTGAGAAACAGAGACTGGGGAATTACTCAAACAGCTTATGCACAAAATCATGGGCGATTTTCACAGGAGAACTTGAGTCTTCAACAACCTGAGATTTCAATGAGGAAATTCTCTCAGAATACTTCCTCTGAAAATGCTGCCACAGTTCTTCTTTGAGAGTGTCTTCCAACCACAAAGCACGCTGCCCTTGGCGACGTGATTTCCAGTGCTCAGAAGCTTTCATCTGTGTGGCAAACTCTTGGACATGCTCCCAAATCTGCTCCATGCCTTGATGCTCGGCAGCAGAAATCCCTTCAACAGGCCGTGACCAATTTGAGGAGGGTTGCTTGACCAAACTCAGGGCTTGGCGGTAGTGGGATACAGCTTGTTCACCCGCTGTTTTCAAGTCTCCATCACATTTGTTCACCAAAACTAAATCAGCCACTTCAACAAT
>CAJQNC010000079.1 GCA_905479605.1 uncultured Alphaproteobacteria bacterium
GGTACTTCGTGCAAAACACGACGTGATATTTTAAGTCATACAGGCTATGAGATCCATGACGATATTCCATAGAAAACACTATACTAAAGTGTTCGCCTAAAGGCGAGGGTGTTAACCCTATCCCACTCAACTACATAAAATACTTTCCTTGGTTGCTAAAGCGTTCATTCCAATTGGATAGTTGAGCACAAGCCTCACTCAAAACCCATTTCCCCATGGGAATGATCAACTTGGTTTCTTCAGCAAGAGGAATGAACTCTCCAGGTGTCACCACACCGTGAGTTGGGTGATCCCAGCGCATGAGCGCTTCAAAACCAGCGATCTTACCCGTCTTCAGGTTAATAATTGGTTGATAATATAAAATAACCTCTTGTCGCTCGATTGCCCTACGTAGGTTCGCTTCCAGCTTAAACATCGACACGGCTTGAGTACGCATCTCTTCATCAAACATGGCATAGCAGCCTTTGCCGTTCTCCTTGGCTTTGTACATGGCAATATCTGAATCCCGGATAATCTCTTCAGCACGCTCGTGAGTGCCTTCACGAGACATGGCAATGCCGATACTCAACGTTGGGAAGATTTCTTGGTCATTAATGGTTATAGGTTCCCCCGCTTTTTTAATAAGGCGATCAGCAAAATGCTCAACCTCACGTTGACCTTCAACGTTATTAAGTAAAATAGTAAATTCATCGCCACCAAAACGAGCAATTGTATCGCCGGCACGGCAACAACGCTCAAGACGTCGAGCCAGCACAATCAACAGCTCATCACCAACCTTGTGCCCCATGGTATCGTTGACATACTTAAATCGGTCCATGTCCATGAACAGAACAGCAAAGTGATCTTGGCGAAGAAGGGCTTGGTTAACACGATCAAGAAATAAGGCTCGGTTAGGAAGTCCTGTAAGGTTGTCATGAAAAGCGTCATGAACTAGGCGTTGTTCTGCCTTCTTACGGACTGTCATGTCTGTTTGAGATCCAACGAAACGTGTCGCATTACCATGGTCATCGCGTACTCCAAGGCCGCGAGACAATACCCACCGGTAACTGCCATCTTTGTGACGAATGCGGAACTCACTTTCAAAGTGCTCAGAATTACCTTGAAGGTGTGCTCCAATGTCTACTTGCAGTTGGTCAATATCAGAGGGGTGAACCCGATCAAACCACTCGTCAAGGCTATCAGTGATCTCATCATCCTCATACCCCAACATGGATTTCCAGCGGTGAGAATAATAAACTTTTTCATTAAAAATATCCCAGTCCCATAGACCATCATTTGCTCCTCGCGCAGCGAGAGCGTATCGCTCTTGGCTAGTTTTTAAGTCTGCGGTGGCTTTCTCAACTTCTTCAGACAATAAAGCGGCTTGGTTAGCCAACTTTACCTGACTTTCGCGTAATGCAAGCATATTTCGGGTTCGAGCAAGGAGCTCATAACGGTCAATAGGTTTCGTAAGAAAATCGTTCGCTCCACCTTCTAAAGCACGATAGAGTATATCCTGATCATAGATTGATGAGATCATAACTACCGGAATCTGCTTGCCTTTTTCCATCTCTCTTAGCTTACCTATAAAATCAACACCATCCATCAATGGAAGACTGTAATCTACAAAGACTAAGTCCGGTTCATTGGTTTTAAACCATTCCAAAGCTCTTACAGGATCAGTAAAGGATACGGATTGGACTCCCTCCAACCGACGTGCATACCTTCAAGAAGGGACAAGTTGGCTGTGTTGCTATCAATCAACGCAACTTCATGGTACCTTTGCTGAGGTGAATCTTGTGTCTGTGGCGCCTCTGACATTTGATTCTAATTGTTTCTTTCCGTTATCCGTATTATAACCAGCTCAATAATGAATGAAAATACTTACGGAATCGTTAAGGGACAAGGAATAAAATGGCTAAATTGCACTTCTATTATTCAGCGATGAATGCTGGAAAAACAACAACTTTATTGCAGTCCAATCATAACTATAACGAACGTGGGATGGAAACATTGCTTTTTACCCCTGCTATTGACGATAGATATGCCGAGGGTGTGATGGCTTCCCGCATTGGATTGAAAGCGGATGCAACACCTTTTTCAAATACTTTTAATTTTTTCGAATTTACTAAAGACCGTGTTAAGAGTGGGGGCAAAAAACCGAGCTGCATCTTGATTGACGAAGCTCAATTCCTAACTAAGAGTCAAGTCTATCAACTTACTCAAATTATTACTGAATTTGGAATACCGACTCTAACCTACGGATTACGCAGTGATTTCTTGGGTGAGCCTTTTGAAGGGAGTCTTTACTTACTCGCTTGGGCTGAAGAACTCAATGAAATTAAGACTGTATGCCATTGTGGTAGTAAAGCTACTATGAATGCCCGTATCGATGAGAATGGCAAGATGGTATCTGAAGGTAACCAAGTCGAAATTGGCGGAAATGACCTATATATAGCCTTGTGCCGCAAACATTATATGAATGGCAAAACGAGCTCATCTTCTGATGCCCTTAAAAAAAGCCTTTCAGGTGAAGCGGCGTAATACCTAGTTTAAGATTGATTAACTTAGGCCGCTTGTAAGGGTGGCCTCATTCATTGAACATTTTAAAGAAATGTTCCCCGGCCCTTATCTTTATCTTTATCCGTTTTTACAAGATTAACTTTATGTGAGAATTTGCCAAGGTTTTTAAATTCAAATGATAGAGTTGCCTCTGTTCCTGGCTTCAAATCACGATCTCTGTAGAAATTCCTGGCCACAGCGAAACGAATGAGAAAACAATCATCCTGATAGGCTAGCTCGGCAGATTGAGATAATTTACCATCTCTTGGTGTCTTCTTATTAAATCGATCTCGACTAAAGTCGTAACGTCCTCCAACTTTTGCAGACCAATTCTCAAGGAATTTGGAAGATACAGTAAAAGTAAGTTGCCTGAAATCATTCATATTTGGAGCGCCAGCTTTTTTACTCACAAAAATGTAATCACCACCAAAATTCAAAATTGGCTGACCAATGCTACCTCCCAATTGGGCGAAGCGGTTTTCTAGATTTTGGCGAGAAAACCTTCCTTTGTAATGGAACTCAAGCCACCCTGGTACTGGGAATGTATTCAGACGAGCTACATAATCGGAGGAACGGTGGCTTAGGCCCTGCAATTGGTATGGAAGGCTTCTGTCAGGGCCGTTTAAATTAAATGTTTGACCCACGAAGGCCTCCCAGTTTCCAACTGTTGTTCCTTTTGAGTAGATTTGCAAGCCATAATCGGCACGGCTACCTTCATCAACCATATCCTTGCCCGGAATTCGTGATGGGGAGAGAATGTTGGAGTCAGATAATTCAAATCCAACACTATCTTCATTAGGTATAGAGCGAGGGTTTAGCCCTTTAGATGATACGATTATTTGGCCAATAGGCTCAAAAATCGTGATATTATTAAAAAATAGAGTTGCTATAGGCCACCGAACTTCAGCGCCAACTTTAGGGAAGAGGCGATAATGAGTTCCATCCTTACCGGGGGATTCAATAAATGGCCGAGATGCTTCCTCTACATTATATATATCGCTGCGGCCCTCGGCGAACACGTTTAAATATTGACCAGATGGCAAGGCCCAAGGAAGGCGCCACCCCATAATGCCAACGCCTCTTTGTAAATTTCGACCTTTAATACGTGATAAATTCAAGAAACTTGTGTCAAAGTAAAGGCGTCCACCGAGAGGATCTCGACCACTAACAGCATGATACTCAATGTGAGGGAGGGCATCTGCTACATCATCCTGATCAATGGTTGAGACAAGAGTCTGAAAGTGCTGTAGTTTTGCGACAGCGTAGTCCTGGTCCCAGAACCCTTCCAGGGCAGCCTCTGAATTCAATGATACATCGGAGCTATGCCCAAAGAATGGGTACTTGCGGAAATAAGTTTCATCACTTACCCAACCCCCATGAGCGCGAAAGCGTATCGCTTCTGTAACAGAAAAATCAGCACTGCCCCAAACATGACCACGATGGTGAGGAACTGAAGTTTTAACACGCCTATTACCGCGACGATCTGTGACATTGCTCGACTTAGGCTCTATAAAGCTACCTCCAATATTAAAATTGCCAAAACTAAATGCTCTACGGTATTGAGCCATGCCCATCGGGTTTTCATTCGTAAAGACAATAGGTGTAATCATTAGGTCATCTTCACGCCCCAAGACGATATAAACGGGTTGGGCATAATAATAGCCCTCATCTTTACCCAACTTTCCAAACAGTGGTGCTAACAATCCACTTTCACGCTGCGTTGGGTGATACAGAAACGGGAAATACAAAACAGGAACACCAAGAAATTCCATGGTTGAGTCGGTGAAATAATACCGTTTTGTTGTCTCATCCTTAACCACACGACTTGAGTTCAGCTGCCAAGTGGGAACATCCCCTGGCCCACAAATCTTACACGGTGTATAGGAAGCCTTATCAAACTCTTGCCGAGTCTCAAATTTTCGAGCCTCCACAGCAGCAACTTTAGCATCATCTTTCATGAGGGCTTTAGCTTGGCGGATAAACCCCTCTTTCATGTTTCCCTTCATTTCAGCATAATCGCCATAAGTAATGTCACCATCTGGACGGCGCAAACGGACATTTCCAGAGGCGGTAACCAAATCGGCTTTTTCAGAATAAGTCACATAATCAGCTTCTAATACCTCTCCTTTATACAAAAACTCAACTTTTCCCCGAAGTATGAGAACCTCTAAATCTGCGTCATAGGTTTGCTCATTAGCATAGTACAGGACTGGGTCATCCCCCTCACCGAAAATATCAGTATGAGCATGAACGGAAGCACCTATAAAAAAACAAAGGAATAGTATTAGGAAAATATGCTTCATGGATTAACCATCCTCTTGATATAATAAAAGCGTTCCACCAACGATCCCTGTAAGTACCGGTGGAAGAGCAGCAGCTAACTGAGTAGATAATGCTCCCGAAGTTCCAAGAGCATAGGCAAAGTCCCTCAAAAAATAAAGAGCAAATCCAGAAAAAATTCCCATGACTATCATTATCAGCGTCCGACCGGTACGTACAGGTTTGAATGTAAACGCCGCGGCCAATAAAACCATCATCCCTAACCAAAAAGCTCGGGCAATCATAGCATGCCAATACATGGCATATTTTACCGATCTTAAGCCTGATTTATCAAGCAAATCAACATATCCAGATAGTTTCCAAAATGACAAAGAAGATTCGTGGATACCTGTATTTTGAATGGTATCAGGAGTCAAAGTCGTATCAAGTTCAAGCTTCGGTAATTGCACCGCTGCTCTTGCTCTTTCAATCATCCAAACATCTCTAAGTACTAATTTTTTATCTTCTAGCGTCGCCACGTGAGCATCATAACGTTTCAGGAATCTATCGTTATTTTCATATAGATAAACAGTGATATTTTGAAGCTCTTGATTGGATAAATCAACTTTAGAAATACGATAAACTGCCTGCTGATTGTCGGGACGCTTTTCTCTCAACCACAAGCCAGAATTGATAAGCCGTGCTCCCGAGCGGTGACGACCTAAATATGTATCCTCCATTTTGACTTCCTCAGACATCATTGTTGAGGAAACGTCATTGAAAATGAATAAATCAAAAGCTCCTATTAGCCAAGCCGTTACCATTACAGGCATAACCAGTTGCCATACAGATACCCCTGCAGCTCGTATGACTACCAGTTCGTTATTTCGATTCATACGCCAGAATATAAACAGTGAGGCTATCAAAACTAAGAACGGAAGAATTTGTTCAACGATATAGGGAGTTTTAAGGAGTACAAAAGTAAATTTAGTTGAATACGGCAGGTCAATCTTGCCTGCAGTTCTCCTTTGTAACTCTGCAAAATCAAATGCTGCAACAATTATCGATAAAATTCCAATTGAAGCTACAAAGCTCCAAATGAATGATCGGCTGGCATAACGTGCAAGAGTCGAAAACAGCATTATTTATCCTTTACTCGATTACCAGAAAATGGACCAAGAGGACTGAGAATCCAAAGCCCAACTATAATAAATAAGAAAACAATTCCGTAAAGCGCAGACAGGGCAATTGTCAACGACTTCAACATGTTGAGTAGAAGTAATGTCATCACATAGAAAGCGCATACAAGTATCGCTGCACTAATAATTTGTTTTTGCCTGCCACGACGACTGTAAGGGAAAAGCATCAGGGCGATGAGTGCGATAATAGAAAAAACAATACAGTAGAGGGGGGATATCAACCGTTGGTGGCCCTCAGCGATCATATTTAACTTAATACGTTCCTTCAGCTTCGGATTTTTAGGATTCAGCAAGCCTGGTAAAAAGAACTCTTGAGCTTTGACCTTGCGTTTTTTACTCTTCTGAGATCCTTTTGTCTCAAGAGTGTACTGGTCAAAGTAAAGAATATTGGGACGCCCAGTTGAGCTGTCTTTTTCTTGAGTGCTGCCATTAAAAAGAATCAAACGAGAGACATCACCTTCATCGATAGACACACCATACTCTGCCATATGTGTAACAGGTTTAGCGGGATCATGAATGTCATATATTAATACTCCTTTGACCTCGTTGTTGGGGTACTTCTTTCGGATGTATATTGTGTATTTTCCTAAGACGTTAAATCGCCCTGGTTGAAGAATATTTATGCTCTTGCTTTGTTTGAGTGACCATTCTAGTTCACGAAAGTTTTGTGATGAAACTGGCAGAACGTAAAGATTAAAAATATACATGACCGCAGTGAATAAAACAGCAACCAATAGTCCTGGCTTAGCCAGTTGCCAATAGCTAAAACCAGAGGATTGCATTACAAGCAGCTCATGGTCATTAATAAGTTTGTTATAAATGAAGAGAATAGCTGTTAAGACGGCTATTGGAATCACAATGACGACCAAGTTTGGGAGCAGAAAAAACACCATCTGCACAAACACATCAATCGTAATCCCCTTACGCGCAACAAGCTCAATGAATTTAAGTGATTGAGCAAGCCACACAATACAAGTGAGTACAGCAATTACCGAGAGTGTAGCGAACAAAACCTGTCGACCGATATAAAGAGTAAGACTTCTCATTATCATCCAAACGTTAAATTAACATCTGCAAAATTGAGCATAATGAGAAAAAAAGCAATGGGGTTTTTCAATT
>CAJQNC010000080.1 GCA_905479605.1 uncultured Alphaproteobacteria bacterium
AGAAGAAACCATGCAAAGCATGCTCGAAGAATCAGCTGATCAAGAGATGACTCTCAATTACACTGAGGACCAATATGACCCTGGCGAGGATCCTGCTGAGAAAGTTGCAAACAGTAAAGGAACTTCTAAATCCAAGGCAAAGCCAAAAGGCCGGACAAAGAGTAAGGCCAGTGGTAGAAGTGATACCGTTATGCAGCTCTCAGCTGACGAAGGTGATGACGTCCCCCGTAACGCCCCCTGCCCTTGTGGCTCTGGGAAGCGGTTTAAGCAGTGTTGTGGAAAAGTATAAGGATTAGATTATCTAATTTGTTCAAATGCACATTTCCCCCGGGATGTGTGACACACACGCAAATGCGCTCCCCGGAAGCTAGATGAGCCTGTGAACGAAACGAGCAGCGAGCGAATCTCGCTATCCGGGGCCCAGCTCGAACCACAACGAATATCCGTAATGAGTCACCATGGACCCCGGGGAACGTGTGACGCACATTGGGCCCAGAGAGGAAGTGTGACGCACATTGGCTCCGGGGATGTGGCCCACACGCAAATACGTTCCCTGAAAGCTAGATCAGCCTCTGAAGGCAGTGAGCAATGAGTGAATCTTGCTATCCGGGGCCCAGCTTGAACCACAACAGATATCCGTATTAAGGCAGCATGGACCTCGGGGAACCTGGGATGCGCAGTGCGATGCGCGGAGAGGCGATTACGCCCCACTATCTAAAAACCCCTGCAGAATGTAAGCTGCAGCCATCTTGTCGACCACTTCACTGCGGCGCTTTCGGGACATATCTGCGTCCAACAGCGTCCGCGTAACCGCAGCAGTGGACAAGCGTTCATCCCAAAAGCAGATGGGGGCATCGGTCAGCTTAAGTATATTCTCAGCTAACTGCCGAATTGATTGACAACGAGGCCCTTCAGAACCATCCATATTTAAAGGCAAGCCAATGATAAGACCAAATACATCTTGTTCTTTCATTAACTTCAATAATTTTTGAGAATCTTCAGACCACTTCTTGCGGCGCAAAGTCTCCATAGGTGAAGCAATCATCAAGCGCGTATCTGATAAGGCTAGGCCTATTGTTTTCTCTCCCACATCTAAACCGAGGAGTCGGGAATTTTTTACCTGAAATTTAAGTAAGCTTTGCTTATTCTCACAAATTGCCATAAATGTTTATCATTTTTTAAGAATTCACTCGTATGATCTCTAGCATAAGTTAGACATGAAGGGGAATGAAATGTCATTATCACGGCAATCACTTGAAATCCTATTGGATTTGATTGAGATCAAAGTTAGCGTTATTGAAGTTCAAGACAAGGACGATGCCCGTGAATTGAATAAACTTCGTAAATGTCGTCAGGAACTTGTGAATGAGCTCAGCAAAATGCATACTCGCCGGAGTACAAGCTTGCTAAAAAGCAGTCGCCAGTCCCGCCTTGCTTCTGGCCGCAGGCGCAGTATCAGCCGTCATTAAAGGCCTTTACTCAGAGACCTTTTCTTCTAGTATTAATGATTCTAAATCATCCTCGTCTTCAGACTGTGGGACTGATGGAGCATGCCTATGTGTACTACGACTCGAAGCTTCGAAACGACTGTCCTCATCCCACTGCCCCTCATCGGGGGCACGGGTATACTGATCTATATCTGCTTCATATCCATCCGATAAATTAAATCCATCCCTAATACTTTCATATTTATTCCCTCTTTTTGGCTCCGGCGAACAACTTCGTATGTCAGGAGAACAACTCCGACTAGAATGCTTTGAAGATGGCAAGGAAAGCTTGGGAATATAACTTAAGAGTCTGGGCCTAGACTCTGGGGAACTTCCTATATAACCACCGTCTTCAGCTGGAGATTTATCGTGTTTCTTACCGCTACTCTCTTCCTCATCTGATAACGAACAGCCTTCAGAGCTGCTGCTGTATCCAACAGCTATTGGACGCTCTGCCTGGTACCTTTCTAACAAGTCCATTTCAGAAAGATAACCAAAAACGTTGGTAAACTTAAGTATGTAGACTTCCTCAACATTTTCAAACCATTTAGTAGTCGCCATCAACTCACGAAATATCGTACCGTTTTCCTGCGAATCATCTACAAAAACCACAGCTTTCAAGTCTCGATCTTCCCTACCCTTTGCAGAATCTAATGTGAGATGTTTGAGGCGATAAAAGTAATTTTTACCGTCTCGAAATGAGTAAGGGGCGTAATGTTTACCTTCAAAGGAAAAAGTTTCTCTACCTTTTGCAAAACTTGCTTCTGGTACCTCGAATACATTTCGACAAGAAACGGCGCGCCCATGCCTCAAGACTTCCACTGGGCCTGGTGCACTATCTGGTTCTGGAGAAATTTGGCTCTTATCTGGCATAACAATAAAACGCTCAGTTTCAGTGAGTGTTTTGTCTACGTCAACAAACAGCTGTGTAAGCTTTCTAAGGCGCGCCACCGTCTCAGAAAAAGGCACCCATGCGCTAGCAAAAACAGTGAAGACGCCTTGAGTATTTTCTACAATAGATGAACTTGCAGAAGCTCCCTCAAGTTCACCTTTGGGAGAAGCTGATGCGGTTGGAGAAGGTGGGCAACAAAAGTCTCTGACTGCCAAGTCCATATGACCACGCGGCTGAGGAGGGTACCTTCCCTCGGGGGAAGAACGGTCTGTAAGAACACCGTCCACATCGATAACTTGAGCAATTTTATTGGCACCATACCGCTCAACCAATCTTGCCATGAGTTTATAGTATGATTGCACATCTGAAGGCTCATTGAAAATCGTAGGCTCAGCAAAACAACTCAAACTTAATGAACTCAAAACCAGGGTAGAAAACACAGACTTCTTCACAAAAAACCTCATAGATTAGGTACGTTAGAGTATTTTAACTCATATCATTTTTGATACGTTATGGGATGATTTGTCAACGATATTCGTAGGCAGTTATTAAACTCGCATCTGAGAACATCCCCGGCCTCCAAAACAAAATGATGTGGAAACACATACATAAAGTCTCCACGCTCCACTCCAAGGTCAAGCCTTGGCATACGCGGTGACTTTACTAATAAGGGGAAAGAAAGAGTCGGATTGAGAGGACTGGAAATTGTATGCTTTTCTCTACCTCCTCAGAAACTCATAAAACCTCATAGAGGCTGTCACGAAAACCAGACTGCTAAAAAAGATGGAAAGATAAAAGAACAGGCCCGGCAGAAGAATCATAGCTCCAAAAAATACAAATGCTTCAGGCCGTTCAATAAGTCCGGGACTATAGTAAAAACTTTTCTCACCGGAGTTTTCACTGAACATTCCCACAACCAAGAAAGATGTGACACAAAGCAAGACGCTGCCCAGCATCAGTAAAGTCAAAAGCCCACGTGCTTCAGGGTCTACTAAGAATAAGGCGACAATAATAGCAAACTCGACTAATCGGTCACATATAATATCTAAGACTGTCCCTTTATCACTTACTGCATGCCCCATACGCGCCAATGTCCCATCTAGAGTGTCACAAAACCCAGAAAGAAGCAGCAAGGCGAAAGCCACGTAACTAGGCGCGGCATACATAGCAGGCAGAATCGCCAAACCTAGAACGGCCCCAATGAGAGTCACCATATTGGGAGTGAGCCAAGAAAGAGTAGAACGTGCAAAAGGGTCAACAAAGATGCGTTGAAAAATTGGCCTAAGTATTTGCTCAATCATAATGCTTACCCCCAACTAAGCAAGAACCGAACGATTCGTTTGGTCTTTTCTGAAAATAACATAGGCGTGAAAAAGGATCCAGATACTCGTTTCGTTATTTCCGAAAGTGTCGGATAAGGAGCTACAAAAGCCGCCATCTCCCCCACACCCATACCCTTTTGTACCGCCATCACCCAAGGAAGAATGAGTTCACCAGCGTTATGTCCCACAATGGTCACTCCCAAAACTTTATTTCTCTTGGTGGTTGTCACCTTAATGAACCCCTCTGGTTTCCGCTCTGCAACAGCTCGATCTATATCAGCAAATGGGAATTTCATAGTTTTGGCATCTGCATACTTCCCACGCGCCTCTTCATGCATCATTCCCACATGAGCCAATTCCGGATCAGTATAACTGACCCAAGGGATAGCCTGGGTTTTAGCTTTAAATCGCAGACGAAAGAGAATATTACGAATCACAACCCCAGCGTGGTAACTAGCTACATGAGTAAACTGCAGCCCTCCGGTAACATCACCAATGGCATAGATCTTTTTATTACTCGTCCGCAGGTAATCATCCACTTGGATTCCCCGGGGGGTATACTCCACATCAGCGTTCTCTAGATCTAGATTTGATACGTTGGCTTTTCGCCCAGCTGCCACCAGAAGTTGCGAGCCTGACACTTTTCCCCTCTTACCACCTTTATCAAACTCGACAGAAACACCGACTTTGGTCTTGTTGACCTTGATCACCTGAGCACCCTCATAGAGGTCAATGCCGTTTTTCAAAAGCTTCTTACGGACCACATCCACACATTCCGCATCATCCTTAGGAAAGATAGAAAACATCTCTATGACAGATACTTTGGACCCTAAGTGAGCAAATGCCTGCGCCATCTCGCAACCAATAGGACCACCCCCCATAATGACCAAATGCTTTGGGGCTTCTTTGAGGTTGAATATTGACTCATTGGTCAAATATTTCACGTCACTCAAGCCAGAAACTGGTGGAATGGCGGGTGACGAACCGGTCGCAATAACGAACCTCTTGGCAGATATGCAAGTATCCCCTGCCTGCAATGTCTTAGGGCTAATGAAGTATTCTTTTGCACGAATAACTTTTACACCCAATTCCTCAAAGCGCCCTTGGGAGTCATGAGGTTCGATTGTCTTAATTACTCCACGCACGTGAGCATGAACCTTCGCAAAATCGATCTTAGGCTTTACGGAAGCTATGCCGAATGGTGCAGCGTTTTCCATGGCATAGGCCCGCTTGCCAGCTGCTAACAAAGCCTTAGACGGCACACAGCCATAGTTCAGACAATCGCCACCCATCTTGCCTGATTCCACAAGAACCACCTTGGCTCCCATTTGCACAGCGCCAGCCGCTAAGGAAAGCCCACCTGAACCAGCTCCTATGACACATATATCTGTATGAATCTTCTTCATGCTTTGCCTCGCTTCTTTATAATCTTATAGAGGGCAGGAATTAATGATAACACCGCTAGACCTAGTAATGGAGCTAGAAGTTCAATCTCAAAGATAATACTCAGATCGGGAGCTCCACCCTGATCAATCACAGCGCCCAAGCCATTGCCTACCAATACATAAACAACAGAACCTGGTATGATGCCTATAACAGTCGCCAACACATATGAACGCAGTTTCATCCCCAGTAGCGCTGGGACAATATTAACTATCCAGAATGGAAAGATAGGAACAAGACGAAGGCTCAGCAGATAGTTAAAGGCATTCTTCTGGAACCCCTCCTCCATCTTCTTTATCCAACCAGAAGCTTTCTTGGCAAGCACCTCACCAAAAGCGGTTTGTACGGCTAGAAAAATGCAGGTAGCACCGAGTGTTGCACTGAATACAACGAGCAGAGATCCTGTAACCACCCCAAACAAAAATCCCCCCGTAATGGTCAAGAACGCGGCTCCTGGGATGGAAGCCGCAACTGATACCGTATAGGTGACGATGAAAATGAGGCATGCGATAACGAAGTTGTGCTGTACCCACTCAGTTAGCTCATCGCGATTTTCCTTCAACACCTCAAAGGAGATCAGTTGGTGGAGGTCAAAGTAAATACTTACACCCAGGATCAATACGATAATTGCTAATGGTAGGTAACGCTTCATAACTTCCTTATTATTTTTTCTTAAAGTCTAAGCTGTAATTATGAACGAAAAGTGAAGAAAATGGAGGGAGATATCAAAAAAAACCGTTATTAGATCCTAAATATGTGAGACTAATGCGGGATTTTCCCCAAAAAATTAGATCAATATTACAAACCACATTTCCTGGGGCTTAGGTGAGCACGAGCCGAGTACAACGAACCTTAGCACCCGCGGGGTCCATGGCGCCTCAAAACATTTATCCGTCTGGATTCGAGATGGCTCCCGAAGAAGCCATCCGGCAAATGTTCCCTGTGTATACAGTCTCATATGGCTTCCAAGAAATGTTTCTTTGTAAATCAGATTAGAGAGCTGTATTATTCACTTTGCGACACCTTCTGAGCCTTTCTTTACCTTATGATTGTTAAAGAGGATCCTTCGAAACCTGAAATAATCCCTAGCAAAACCATTCATTCTGATGTATGAAAGTCACATATTATTCTGGTCGAGTGTTGAATAAGACAACCATTTCTTCAACAGAGGACTATGTACGAAGAGAAGCCACACCTGTTAATTGTCGATGATGATGCGCGATTGCGTAGCCTTCTCTATAAGTTTTTAACAGAAAATGGTTTCCATGTTTCCACAGCTGACGAGGCGAATCATGCCTGGGAATTACTTGAGAAATTCGACTTTGACCTAGCGGTTCTAGATGTCATGATGCCCGGTGAGTCAGGCTTTGACCTAACTAAGAGAATCCGCGCATCCCAGAATCAAGACTTACCCGTGCTGCTACTGACAGCCATGGGAGAAGTCGACAACCGTATTGATGGCCTAACATTCGGCGCCGATGACTATCTGACAAAGCCATTTGATCCTCGTGAATTACTGCTGCGAATTAATGCGATCTTGCGCCGCACCCAACAAGAATTAAGTAGTGATACCCTGTACATGGGGGATGTAACCTTTGATCCAACACGCAATCAATTAGACCGTAAGGGTTCTCCGATTGCTCTAACTGCCGCAGAAAGTAGCCTACTGCATTTCTTTACGAACCACTTGGGTAAGATTTTATCGCGTGAGGATTTGGCTGAGGTTTTACCACGCAAGGCTCACGCTCGTACTATCGATGTCCAGGTAACACGCCTACGCCGCAAGATTGAAGATAACCCCAAGCTGCCCCGCTATCTGCAAACCATTCGGGGCCAAGGCTATATTTTGAAACCTGACCGATGCTAGATATTCTTCTCCACCCCTTCAAGCAGATCAAAGCTTTTCTCCCTCGCACCATGTTTGGTCGCAGTCTGATGATTTTGATCATGCCATTGATGCTGGCACAGACGATTTCGGCGTATGTATTTTTCGATCGGCACTGGGATTATATCACAAAAGTTCTTGCGCACGATATCGCTGGCGAGGTCACATCCATTACGAACCTCTATAACTCTAGCCCCGAGGATGCGGCATTTTTCCTGATGCTGGCACGAACTCACCTTGGATTTAAAGTTCAACACATCTTAAAAGAAGAGCTCGTCCAACATGTACCTGAACACTGGGAAGAGAGTTCATTAGACCGCGCTCTCCGATCCCAAAGCAATGGACGCCCTTACTCTTTTGACATTGATGATAACTACATCACGATTCAAACCCAGGTGGACAATGGGGTTCTTAAGTTCCAAACGACCCGAAAACGCCTCTATAGTAAGACCACACCTCTTTTCTTAATGTGGGCCGCAGGCACAACCATCCTGTTTTTATTTATTGCCACTATCTTTTTACGTAATCAAATAAAACCTCTACGCCGCTTGTCTATTGCTGCTGAGAAACTAGGTAAAGGCCGAGATGCGATCATCAAGCCAGAAGGTGCTACGGAAGTACGCTCACTGACTCAGGCATTTATCAATATGCGCCGCCGGCTACAAAGACAAATAAGCCAGCGCACCGATATGTTAGCCGGGGTTTCCCATGACTTGCGCACCCCCCTCACCCGCATGAAGCTACAACTATTGATGTTGGAAAAGACCCCCGAGATCGAAGGCCTTATTGAAGATGTGACAGAAATGGAAACCATGGTCGAGGGATACCTAGCGTTTGCCCGAGGTGAAGGTGCTGAAAAACCAAAGCGCACAGAGATGAAAGCTTTAATACAAAAGGTCTGTAAAAATAATAATCAACAAGATCGCCCGGTTAACTACCAATCACAAGGTGTCGTACCCAGCCTCATGATCCGCCCCAATGCAATTACGCGTGCCCTCAACAACCTGATTCATAACAGCCAACGATATGGTGAGAATGTATGGGTGACACTGCTGCAGGAGAATGGATACATTCTAATACGTGTGGAAGATGACGGCCCCAGTATTCCTAAAAACAAAATAGAAGAGGTGTTCAAGCCCTTCTTCCGGGTGGAAGAGTCCCGAAACACAACCACAGGCGGCGTTGGGCTTGGCCTGACTATCGCCCGTGATATTGTCCGCAATCATGGTGGAGATATTACCTTATCGCAATCACCCAGCCACCAAGGCTTATTAGCTCAGATCCGTTTGCCGTTGTAAGTTCAAGTATATGTGAATCATTCGCCGCTTTACCAACACCTAATGAATATGTTCCCCGGAAGCTAGATTAGCCTGTGAACGAAGTGAACAGATAGTGAATCTTGCCCGGGGCCCAACTTGAACCACTACGAATACCCGTATTGACGCACCCTGGACACCGGGTGCTAAGGTTCGCCATATTCGCTTCGCTCGTGCTCACCTAAGCCCCGGGGAACGTGTGAGCCGCATTGGGCCCAGGGACATGTGATGCGCATATGCATATAAGCGCCCCGAAAGTTAGATCAGCCTGTCAAATAATTTAATTTAGTTTTTGAGGAGACTCTTCACACAGAAACCACTTGACAACCAGGGCTAAATCTCTACCACTAACTGGTACCATTTTACAGACGCAAAGGGACTCAAATGCATAAATACCGCACTCATACTTGTGGCGAGTTAACGACCAAACATGTGGATGAAATCGTCCGCATTTCCGGATGGGTGCATCGTAAGCGCGACCATGGGCAATTATTGTTTATCGATTTACGTGATCACTATGGCATTACCCAATGTGTGATTGATTCTGAGAATCCTCATTTCAAAGCAGCTGAAGATGCACGGTATGAATCTGTGCTGACCCTTACTGGCAAAGTGGTTCGCCGGACGGACGAAACAGTGAACCCCAACATGCCTACGGGTGAGATAGAGTTAGCTATCCAAGAAGTAGATGTACAATCTACGGCTGATATGCTGCCAATCCAGGTCAACAGTGACGCAGAATTCCCTGAGGAAACTCGATTACGTTATCGCTATCTGGACCTGCGCCGTGAGAAGATGCATGAGAATATCATTCTGCGGAGTGCCATTATCTCATCGATTCGTCGTCGGATGACCGAAAAAGGATTCATGGAAATCCAGACTCCTATCCTAACTGCCAGCTCACCTGAAGGGGCGCGGGACTATTTGGTACCAAGCCGTGTGCATCCAGGTCACTTCTATGCCCTGCCGCAAGCACCACAGCAGTTTAAGCAGCTGCTGATGGTGGCCGGCTTTGATAAGTATTTCCAGATTGCCCCTTGCTTCCGAGATGAGGATGCCCGCGCTGACCGCTCACCAGGTGAGTTCTATCAGTTGGATATGGAAATGTCCTTTGCTACCCAAGAGGATGTCTTCGAAGCTCTCGAACCTGTTCTTGCGGGGATATTCGAAGAATTCGCCGATGGACGCAGTGTTACCAAACCACCGTTCGTTAAGATCCCCTTCGAGGATGCCATGATGAAATACGGCAGCGACAAACCAGATCTGCGTAACCCTATCATCATCAGTGACATCACTGAAGTATTCCAAGGAACAGACTTCTCTATCTTTGCCAATGCCATTGAGAAAGGCTCGGTGGTCCGGGCCATTCCTGCCCCCAAGACAGCAGACCAACCCCGCAGTTTCTTTGACAAGATGAACAATTGGGCTCGTGAAGAGCTTGGAGCTCCTGGACTGGGGTATATCGTTTTCGCTGATGGTGAAGCCAAGGGGCCGATTGCCAAGTTCTTGGATGAATCACGCTTGAACAAGCTTAAAGAAATCTCTGGCGCACAAGACGGCGACGCTGTTTTCTTCTCTTGTGGCAAACCTAATGATGCGGCAAAGCTTGCCGGCCATGCTCGTATTAAACTGGGTGACGACCTGGATCTCTTGGAGAAGAACACATTCAAGTTCTGCTGGGTGGTGGACTTTCCCATGTACGAACTGAACGAAGATACCAACAAGGTCGAGTTCTCTCACAACCCATTCTCCATGCCGCAAGGTGGCCTGGACGCTCTCGAAACCATGGACCCTCTGGACATCAAGGCTTATCAGTACGATATCGTCTGTAACGGCATCGAACTCTCCAGTGGCGCCATTCGTAACCATCTGCCCGAGGTAATGTATAAGGCTTTTGAAATTGCTGGCTACAACAAGCAAACCGTTGAAGAAGAGTTCGGTGGCATGCTCAGCGCCTTCAAGTTTGGCGCCCCTCCCCACGGAGGCTGCGCCCCTGGCTTAGACCGAATCGTGATGTTGCTGGCCAATGAACCCAACCTACGTGAAGTGGTCGCATTCCCCATGAACCAACAAGCCCAAGACCTACTCATGCAAGCTCCTGCCCCGGTGAAACCTGAGCAACTGAAAGAGCTTTGCTTGAAGGTGGTACTCCCTCCTAAAACTGTGAAGAAAGACGGGGAAGCTAAAGAAGCCAACGGGTAGTGGAGTAAAACTCTTTTTCAATCATACCGTCCTACTGGAGCCCCTTAGCCTAAGCCATACGTTCCCCGGAAGCTAGATGAGCCTGTGAACGAAGTGAACAGATAGCGACTTGCTATCCGGGGCCCAGCTTGAACCACTACGAATATCCGTGGTGAGGCACCCTGGACCCCGGGTACTAAGCTGCGCCATGCTCGCTGCGCTCGCACTCACCTAAGCCCCGGGGAAAGTGAGAAGGCCATAACTATTTGTATTAAAACTTTCCGTCACACTTGGCACGTTACATGCGTAGGGGATTCTCGTTAGGGCAACAGTGCAAGCCGTTGTTCGAACATCCCCCTTCGTGAAGCCCCACCCTTGTGGTGGGGCCTTTTTATGCACTCACTTGTTGACCTACGGGTTTGGGGCCCTGCAAGCCAGCCCATAGCTCCTGCGCGATCACTTTGTATGGCTCACTCAAAGCAGAATCAGGCTGCGTAATTATCAGTGGAACACCCTCATCACAAGCCATACGTATACCTGCATTGAGGGGAATTTCCCCTAGGAATGGAACACCCAACTCCTCAGCATCTTTGCGAGCACCACCATGATGGAAGATATCTGTGCGTTCGTTACAGTGTGGACACTGGAAGTAGCTCATGTTCTCAACAATACCTAAAATAGGAGTCTCCATCCGCGTAAACATGTTCACAGCTTTACGGGCATCTAACAAAGCAATATCTTGCGGCGTGGACACCACAACTGCACCGCTAATGTAAAAGTGTTGAATAAGTGAGATCGGAATATCACCGGTACCTGGTGGTAAATCAATAACCAACACATCCACATTATCCCATAGGGTTTGGCGCATCATCTGTTTTATGGCGCTATTCACCATGGGTCCTCGCCAGATAGCTGGGGCAGAATCAGCCAACATAAAACCAATAGACATACACTGAAGGCCATGATGACGAATAGGTTCCATCATTTTGCCATCTTCACTAATCGGTCGTTTGTTCACTCCTAGCATTCTGGGTAGAGAGGGACCATAAACATCAGCATCAACAATACCTACCTGCAATCCTTGTTGAGAAAATGCACAGGCTAGATTGAGGGCTGTGGTCGATTTACCCACTCCACCTTTGCCAGACCCCACTAAGACAATATGTTGCACACCGGGTAAGGCCGTTTTCTCTCGAGCTTGTCCTTTGGGACGTGGCTTTTTGTCAGTCGTCAAAACTACATTCACAGCAGTTATACCAGGAATAGACTGTATTCTTGACACGGCTTCTTCACGTAGTTTTGTCCCCAACTCTACTTGAGTTGATGCAAATTCAAGCACAAAAGCAACCTTGCCATCATCGTCAACATGCAAGCCCTGAACGTTTTTAGAAGCGATCAGCCCAGAATCATATGTAGGATTTATGATGCTATCGAGAACTTTTTCAATGTGTTCTTGCAGTGACATCTTGCCCCATTAGTTAATTTGATTTATAAGATTAAATTAACTATTAAATAAAAATGTAAGGGAATGCAATGGCAAGTGACGGAAATGGGCCCTGGGGCCGTGAACCAGGAAACGATGACAATAATAACCCATGGGGAAAAAAGAACCGCGGTCTATCTAAAGAAGCAAACTTGGACGATATCATTCGCGAAAGCCAAGAAAAAATTAAAAAACTTTTCCCAGGCGGTAAGCAGCATAATCCCGGTAAGTTTATTGGTATAGCTGCAGTTGCAGTCGTGGGCCTATGGTTAGGCTCAGGTATCTTCACCGTAGACGAATCGGAAGAAGCGGCGATCCTACGCTTTGGTAAGTGGACTCGGACAGCAGGCCCTGGTTGGAATTATCACCTTCCCGCTCCCATCGAAAGTGCCATTGTCAAGAATATCCGCAGGGTCAACACGTTTACCAACACTCAAGCCAATGCAAGTGGCAATACTAATGTCATGGCTGGCGAAGGTAGCCTAATGTTAACTGGTGATGAGAACATTGCTGACGTTCAGTTTGTTGTGAACTGGCGTATTAGCGACTTAGGTAAATTTTTGTTTAACTCCAAATCACCTATCCCTACTATCAATGCAGGAGCTGACAGCATTGTTCGTGAAATGATCGCGCAAACTCCTATTGCACAAATTTTATCTGAGGGTCGTGCAGAAATTAACCCACAAATGCAAGACAGGCTGCAAGCGCTTCTCACAGAGTATGATATTGGCGTTCAGATTTTGCAGGTGAAATTGCTGAAAGTGACACCACCCACTCAGACAGTTATGGAAGCTTACCTTGACGTACAACGCGCGAAAGCTGATATGGAAAGAAAGCGGAACGAAGCCATTTTCTATCGTAACTCAGTCGTTCCGGTTGCCCGTGGTGACGCCAAAAAACTCATAGAAGAAGCCGAAGCTTATAAAGAACAGATCGTAGCAGACGCCGCAGGTGAAACGGAGCGCTTCTTGTCGGTATTAAAAGAATACAAAATGAACCCAGATGTGACTCGCATTGGTTATTATTATGAAACCATGAACGAAGTGCTTGCAGGTGCTAACAAAGTTATCACAGATCAAGGATCGTCCACATCTGGTGTAATTCCTTACCTACCCTTGCCTGAACTACAAAAATCACAAAAGAAAGGCACATAACCATGTCACGATCTCTCGTTGCATTCGCAATACCAGCCATAGCCCTATTAATTTTAGGGAGCGCCTCATATTATAAAGTCGAGCAAGGTCATCAAGCTATCGTCCTCCAACTCGGACGATTGGTAGACATTGAAAAAGAGCCTGGATTAAAATTTAAGATTCCATTTGTGCAAGAGGTCATTACTTATGATGCAAGAATCTTAGATTTTGACATGAACGAATTCCCTGCGATTCTGGGTGATCAAAAACGTTTGCTCGTCAGTATTTTTGGCCGCTATAAAATCGTATCTCCTGAAAAGTTTTACAAGACCGTTCGAAACGAACTCGGAGCTCGCGAGCGCTTAAAGCCACTAACAGAGAGCTTTGTGCTCAGCGTCTTGGGTAAGTACACCCTTTCAGATCTACTAACGGAAGAACGAGATAATATCTCTGACCTCATGCTATCACAGCTGAATAATGCCACGGAAGAGTATGGTATCCATATGGTTGATTTGCGTCTACGCCGCACAGATCTTCCTTCGGAAAACAGTGAAGCGATCTTCAACCGTATGATTTCCGAGCGTCAGCAAGAAGCACAAGAATTTCGTTCTCGCGGTGAAGAGTTGTCCCTGGATATTAAAGCGCAAGCAGATCGGGAAAAAACAGTGATTTTGGCCACTGCTCGTAAGGAATCTGAAATTACCCGCGGCCTGGGTGATGCCAAGGCTATTGAGCTTGCTGTAAATGCCTATGGGAAGGACAAAGAGTTCTATCAGTTCTACCGCTCTATGAATGCATACAAGTCTGCACTTAAAGGAACTGAGACCACTTATGTGCTATCACCAAACAATGACTTCTTTAAGTTCTTCAATAAGTACTAGGAGCTAACACCCATGCCACGACCCTTCAGTTTGTTTTTTGCCTATTTTGTTTTTTTGGTATCAATTGGAGGGTCGTTTCCTATTCATGTATCTGCGAGCCAAGTCAAACCTCATGCATCAGCACCCAGTAGCTTTTCGCAGATGGTAAAGCCGCTGATACCTGCAGTTGTCAATATATCTACAACCACCAAATTAAGTTATCGAACTGATCCATCTCAAGGAAATCCATCCTCTAACGGATCGCCTTTTGACGAACTATTTAAAGATTTTTTTGAACGCATGCAACCGGAAGGGCCACGCCAGTCCTCTGCAGTCGGTTCAGGATTTATAATTGACCCCGATGGCTATATCGTCACAAACAACCACCTCGTGTCTGACGCAGATCACATTGTTGTTACACTTAATGATAATACGGAACTCAAAGCTGAGCTAGTTGGGAGAGATCGCCGCACAGATATTGCTGTTCTCAAAGTCAACGTAGATTATAAACTACCTTATGTGGATTGGACTGCTCACGATGATCTACAAGTCGGGGATTGGATTATCGCCATTGGCAACCCTTTCGGGCTGGGCAGTACAGTCACATCAGGCATTGCCTCTCACCTTGCTCGTGACATTGGCGACCGCCCAGGACAACCGGATACGTCTGATTTCGTTGACTGTTATATCCAAACGGATGCATCCATCAACCTGGGCAACTCGGGTGGTCCCATGTTTGACATGAATGGTAAAGTTGTCGGCATCATTACCGCTATTTTTTCACCCACGGGGGGCAACGTAGGTATCGGTTTTGCCATCCCTACAGACATCGCGAAGAAAGTCGTTGATCAAATCCTCAAATATGGTCGCACCAAGCGTGGCTGGATTGGGGTTCGTATTCAGATGGTGACCGATGATATTGCTGAGAACTTGGGTCTTAAGAGTGCTGCAGGCGCCCTGATCGGTTCAATCGTTGCCAATGGTCCTGCAGATAAGTCAAAGCTGCAATCGGGAGATGTAATCCTAAAAGTTGCTAATCAGTCGGTTATACGTTCACGGGACTTGCCACGCATGGTAGGCAATCGAAATGTGGGTGAGCAGGTTCCACTCACTATATGGCGTAAGGGCAAAGAGCAAATCATCCCCCTTACAGTCGGTGAGTATGAAGAAGCTGAGAAGTCCGGCGTGATTCTCAATCAAGCTAAAGATAAGAGTGTTAAAAAAGGTATCAAGACCCAGGGGCTTACCCTTCAACAATTGACGCCCGAGACTCGTCAACGGCTAGATATTGATACGAACACGTCCGGGGTTTTGGTGGTAGACGTTGACCCTGATTATCCTGCAGCTGACCGCGGCATTCGCTCGGGCGACATCATTGTTGAGATCAGCCAAGAGGAGGTTCACACCCCTCAAGACGTTGCTGATAAAATTCAGCAGGCTGCAAAAGTGGGCCGAAAATCCGTATTGCTATTGGTTAACCGAGATAACGAAGTTAGATATATTGCCGTTCAACTTGCTGAGCCTGAGGCGAAGAGTTAACACTCTTTTTCCCATTCTTAAAAATAGAACACCTCAAAAATTGACGATTGATAAAATTAATGAAAGAATTCACCCATATAAAATATCATTTTTTTGTCTAAAGAACACCTCCCTAAGAATTTCTTACTACTCATTTAATCGCTAAAATTTCCATAATTCAATAAATGAACAACCGTCATCCTGGAATTGAGAAGAACCCGTAAGCACAGCGTGCGGCAAGCGAATCCAATATCTGGGATCCCCTCCCATCAATCACAATCATATCCACCACCCCACATAACAACAAAGGAGACTTTATATGAACTTCACACACAAGTTGACAGCGGAGACAGGCCATTGCTCATGAATAACGCATTTCAAAAAAACACCTACCGTAGATTAGCTCTGGTACACTGTCTTTCAAGGCGGTTCGCTTCCCTTTTAAGCTTTGTCTCTGTCTCATGCAGCCCAGCAAGTTGCTTCTTAGCCTTCGCAAGGTGATGCGCTAGGTCATGCAGTTTATCAGAGGTGTCATCAAGCTGACGACAGCTTTCCGCATTGATTTCATCTTTGATAGTGAATATGTGCGGTTTCTTGTCAAATGTATCCAGTTGAGCATTTAGCTGATCTAGTAATTGATTCATTTGATCGAGTTCTCTCTGAGCCTTATCATGTTCACTTTCAGCAAAAACATGAGATGTTGTTAGTAATCCAGCAATACACAACGATGAGATAGTTTTCATTTTCATTTTAATCCTCCTGGCTAATCATGACACTGTATACGTTAGATATTAAGTATTTGTTAAACGGCCTCTCTCAATCGGTCGTTTTCTTGCTTCTGTGCAAGAAGACACGGCCTATACCAAGGCTTGACCTTGGGACCCTTTCGGCGGCCAAACACTGCCGACCTTCTCATGAATGCCAGGGTCAAGCCTTGGCATGAGCCGGGGGTTGAATCGCTGGATGGGTGGGAAGAGAGGTAATGTGGTGAAAGCTTTTTGCAGTGGTCCCCTCTAGCCTTAACTTAATGAATCAGCTATAATTTGCCACCACAATTTGAGGGAGGCTTATGCTGTTAAGTTCGAAATTTTTATCTGAACCTGTTTCACAATCACGTAAGACTGTTTGGAAGGCTCTGTATGGAGATGAAGCTCTTTTAACCAAGGAATTACTTAAGTATTTGAGCATTCCATCCTCCTCTCAGTCCAAGGCGTTTAAGCAAGCCGAGGCGTGGATAAAAGCCATTCAGGCTTCACCTAGTAAGGCTTTTGATCTTCAGGCCATTCTCAAGGCTTATCCCCTCTCTACGCATCAGGGTCGCGCGCTCATGTGCTTGGCTGAGGCGCTGCTGCGCATCCCGGACAAAGTAACAGCTAAGCTATTGATTCAAGACAAGATGCATGATGTGGATTGGTCGGCTCTTCGTGACAGCTGGGGGCAAAATCAAATGGTGAAAGTGGCCTCTACTGGGCTACAACTTGCCAATGCCCTGGTGGATGAGAAAAGCTGGATGCGCTTTCTAAAAGCTGCCTCAGATCCATTATTACTCAAGAGTTTCCGCGTGATGATGCAGCGCATGGGTCGGGAGTTCATCCTCGGCCGGACTATTGAGGATGCCCTCAGCCGCAGCAAGAAATCTCCACAGGATCGCTTTTCATATGACATGCTAGGAGAAGCCGCTCGCACCTGGTCAATGGCGGCTCAATACAAGAAATCCTACCAAGAGGCCATTGAAAGGATTCATACGCTAAAACCACAAGCTGACTTAGATATGCCCCAACGGGACAGTATTTCAGTCAAGCTCTCTGCCCTACACCCTCATTACTTCCTTGCCAAATATGATGATGTGATGGGCCGCTTGTTCCCAGATCTGCTTGAATTGTGTGAGCAAGCCATGGATGCGGGCATCGCCTTAACGGTAGATGCAGAAGAAGTGGAAAGGTTGGATCTATCCCTCGCAATCTTTGAGAGAATAGCAGCAGCCCCTTCCCTAAGCGACTGGGGTGGATTTGGTTTTGCTGTACAGGCCTATCAAAAGCGTAGCATGGCAGTTATTAAATGGGCCGATAAACTCTCACAGACCCATGATATGCCGTTAATGATTCGACTCGTCAAAGGAGCATATTGGGATACGGAAATCAAACTGGCTCAAACTGAGGGCTTGCCAGATTATCCCGTCTTCACACGAAAACCCGCAACGGATATCTCCTACCTGGCTTGTGCAAAGCGGCTATTAGAAGCAAAAGGGAAACTCTATCCCCAATTCGCCACCCACAATCTGCATACTATTGCCAGCATTCGTCAGCTTGCTGGAAAGCGCAATGACTTTGAGTTTCAACGACTCCATGGCATGGGTGAAGATATCTATCAAGCCGTCAATGGTCAGGAACAAACACCTGTAAGGGTTTATGCTCCTGTGGGAAATTACCAGGACCTGCTGGCCTATCTGGTGCGGCGTCTGCTTGAGAATGGGGCGAACTCGTCATTCATTCACAAGATCTATGACAAGTCGCATACACCAAAAGAAACCATTGGGGACCCCTTTGAGTTCTTTAAAGAGAATGCTCCGGGCCCCCATCCCAAGATTCCTGCTCCTCGGGATATATTTAAGCCACAACGTACGAACTCTAGCGGGGATGACCTGGCAGACCCCATAGCTCTGGAATCTATGAAGACAGAGATAGAAACGGCTAATTATTCAGCATATATAGACTGCGGGCAAGGTGAGACAAAAACCTCACTCAGCCCTGCTCACCTTGATGACGTGATTGGAGAAGTCAAAGAGGCTAAGCCGGACGACTTAGAGGTTATGCTGGATGCATCTCAGAAAGCCCAACCCGCCTGGGATCAGTTGGGTGGAAACCATCGGGCAGATATCTTGGAAAAGGCTGCCACGCTGTTGGAAGACAAACGTGGGCTCTTGTTGAAGCTTCTCATAAAAGAGGGCGGAAAAGTCCTCGCTGATGCACAAGATGAAATTCGCGAAGCTGTGGATTTCTGCCGGTATTATGCTCAACAGGCTCGAATACACTACGGAACTCCCCTTACCCTCCCCGGCCCTACCGGAGAGCTAAACCAACTCAGCATGCGAGGGCGCGGTATATTTGCCTGCATCAGCCCGTGGAACTTCCCACTGGCTATCTTTGCCGGTCAAGTCACCGCAGCATTGGCTGCAGGAAATGCAGTTATTACTAAGCCAGCCAGTCAGACTCCATTCATTGCCAAGGCCATGGTGGATGTTCTTATCGAGGCGGGTGTACCTCAAGAAATCTTACATCTGGCTATTGGTCCTGGTCGTACAGTGGGCAGCGCCCTGGTAAATGACCAGCGCATCAGCGGCATTGCCTTCACGGGCTCTACGGATACCTCCCAATACATGCGACGGGTCTTAGCTGAACGCGGCGGGCCTATTATTCCCTTCATTGCTGAAACGGGTGGACTGAACTCCATGGTGGTCGATTCCTCAGCATTGATTGAACAAGTAGTGGATGACGTGATTGCCTCGGCTTTTCAGAGTGCCGGACAACGCTGCTCAGCACTCAGGGTACTGTTGGTCCAAGAGGATATCTACGATCCCCTGATGGACATGCTATCCCAAGCCACAGAAGAACTTACGGTCGGAGATCCTCAATGGCTTGCCACCGACGTTGGGCCCATTATTGATACGGCGGCTCGGGATGAAATCGAATCCTATGTGGAGGGATTGAAGACCCGCATTCGTGTGCGTACGCCTTTGTCCGAAAGCTGCGCCCAAGGGGCTTATGTCGCACCGACTATCTTGGAGATGCAATCCATAACTGAAGTCACCTCGGAAGTCTTTGGACCTGTTCTCCATGTATGTAAGTATAAAGCGAAAGACTTCGAAGCCACATTACAATCGGTCAATGATATGGGCTATGGCCTCACCTTTGGTTTGCAAAGCCGTATTGGTACAACTTTCGACAAAGTTCGCAAGATCATGAAAGTGGGAAACATCTACATCAACCGCAACACCATCGGCGCCGTAGTCGGCGTACAACCCTTCGGCGGCGAGGGTCTTTCCGGAACCGGCCCCAAAGCCGGTGGCCCACACTATCTGCCCCACTTCGGCGTGGAACGCACCTGGACTGATAATATCATGGCCAGCGGAGGAAATGTGGAGTTATTGAATTTGGGGGAGTGATGGATGCCCCCTTCTCTTAAAGAGAGGGGGGGGGGTAGCGGGGTTAGCCCTTAGTAGGAGGCCTAATAAACAAACGCAAATTTGCAAGCGCTTTAAACTCATTAGGGATACGCTTCGCCCAACCGACTCGGCCTGGCTCATTCACTGGGTACCATTCGTCAAGGTTAACCCCTAACTTGCCTTGGTAGGTTAATTCTAAAGTTTTATGCAATGGGTAAATTCCATCATGAGGGGGGCTTTTATCACTTGGATCATCACTACCATAAGCTTGATAAACTATAGCTATGTATGAACCATTAACCCAATCCGCCGGTTGAATCATGTTAGGAACTTGCCATGTTCCTTGTAGAATTTTAGCCTCAGGATCTCTAAAATGAATACGTGACGGTACAATATCCTTGCTAACATAGTCGCCGAACCATGCATCTTCTTCATGAGTCGACGCATCATCAATCAAATAGATCTCAAAAGACGGATCTTGATAAATTCCATATTTATCAGACAGTTGTAAGGGCGCTGAGATGAAGGTCTTCTCTTCAGCCTCTTGGTGGTCGGGATGTCCGCTTGCAAAAACTAACGTGTTAACCAAACAGGCAGACAACATTGATAATTTAAAAAAGTTTAACATAAATTTCTCTTTTACTAACTACGTTAAAATCATACCTCTTTATTTGAGGTACAACATATAGTTAGGTACTTTGATTTCTGATATCAAGAGGAGAGTGTGAAAAAATGTGGAGTTATTGAATTTGGGGGAGTGATGGATGCCCCCTCTCTAAGAGAGACGGGGCAAACATATGAGTGGGATTAGCCCTTGGTAGGAGGCTTGATAAACAAACGCAGATTTGCAAGCGCTTTAACCTCATTCGTGGTATGCTTGGCCCAGCCGACTCGACCCGGCTCATTCACTGGGAACCATTCGTCAAGGTTAACCTCAACGTTACCCTCGTAAGTTAATACCAAAGTTTTAAGCAATGTGTCATTTCCATTATGAACGCGTGTTTTGTCACTTGGATCCTCACTAGCATAAGCCTGATAAACGATAGCTATGTATGGTGCTCCAACCCAATCCGCCGGTTGAGTCCCGTTAATAACATTCCATTCTCTTTGTAGAATTTTAGCTTCAGGCTCTCTAAAATAGATACGTGGAGGGAGCCGATCTCCTCGCCGATAATAGCCGAACCATACATCCAATTCTTTAGTCGAAGCATCATCAATCAAGTAGGTGTCGAGAACTAACTCAAGAAGCCGCCCAGTTACCATAGAGTTGCACAGCTGTAACGGCGCTGAGATGAATGTTGTCTCTTCAGCTTCTTGATTATCAGGGTGGCCGCTCGCAAAAGTTACTGTGTTCACCAAACATGCAGACAGCAGTGATAGTTTAAAAAAGTTTAACATAATTTTCTCCTCTACTGATTACGTTAAAATCATACCTCTTTATTGGAGGTTCAACATATAGTTAGGTACTTTGATTTCTAATATCAAGAGGGGGGTGTAAAAAATGTGGGGTTGATGAGTTTGAGGAGTGATGAGTTTGAGGAGTGATGAGTGCCCCCTTCTCTTGGAGAGAGGGGGGCAAATATATGAGTGGGATTAGCCCTTGGCAGGAGGCTTCATAAGCAAGCGCAGATTTGCAAGCGCTTTAACCTCATTAGCGGTATGCTTCGCCCAACCGACTCGAACCGGCTCATTCACTGGGTACCATTCGTCAAGGTTTACCCCTAACTTACCTTGGTAGGTTAATTTCAAAGTTTTAGGCAATAGTTTAATTCCATTATGAACGCGTCTTTTGTCACTTGGATCAGCACTAGCATAAGCCTGATAAACTATAGCGATGTATGATTCACCAACCCAATCAGCCGGTTGGGACGTCTTAGCAAATGGCCATTTTTCTTGTAGAATTTTAGCCTCAGGCTCTCTAAAATAGATAGGTGGATGGAAGTTATCTACGGTATAATATTTGCAGATCCATGCACCCCTTTCATGAGTGGACGCATCATCAATCGAGTAGAGATCATAATACATATGGTGCTGATATCTTCCATCAGAGTCGTCCAGCTGTAACGGCGCTGAGATGAATGTTGTCTCTTCAGCCTCTTGGTGATTGGGATGTCCGCTTGCAAAAGCTACTGTGTTAACCAAACATGCAGACAACATAGACAGAAACCTCTGCAAAAGTCCCCCATCCGGTCTAATTAGTGTGTAACTTTCTCTGTCATCAGGTTATAATTTTTTCAATGATAGACTTACATTGGAGGAACAATGAGCAGCTTTGCAGATATACTGGTGACTCAA
>CAJQNC010000081.1 GCA_905479605.1 uncultured Alphaproteobacteria bacterium
TTGCTGACTAAAGGCTCGATATTAGTGTCCAACCTTGAATCTCTAGTCTCCAGAAACACCTACTAGTCGTGTATTCACACGTAACTCAGCAAAATTCCGACTCTTCTCTTCTAAATTCTCATGGCAGGCTTGAATAGTATCGCGATCATTACTCTCCAAACCAACCTTCAACTGATCCATAAGAGCTCTCAAACTTTTATATTCATCCAAGCCCAATATTGACCCATCCTGATCTAACGCCGACTGCAACTCATTGATTAAACGTCCCGCAGCCACGATTGACTCTTGCAGCAGGCGATTTTCCATATCCTCACGTCCATGAGCTAGACTTGCTTCCAGCATGCTAGCCATTTCCTCTGAGCTTAAACCGAAGGTGGGTTTGACCTCCACCTGCTGAGCCATACCTGTTGTAAGTTCTTTGGCTGAGACAGTAAGCAAACCATCAGCATCCACCATAAATGTGATTTCTATCCTCGCGGTACCGGCAGGCATAGGTGGAATACCCGCAAGCTCAAATCGAGCCAAAGAGCGACAATCATCAACAAACTCCCGCTCACCCTGAACCACGTGCACCAGCAATCCCATCTGACCATCTTGGTAAGTGGTGAATTCTTGCTTTGCCATGGCAGGAATGGGAGAGTTGCGGTGAAGGATCTTCTCAACGATACCCCCCATAGTCTCTAGCCCAAGCGAAAGAGGGATCACATCTAACAACAGATTATCTGAACCATCACTCAGCCCATGAGCTTGAATGGCAGCACCCAAGGCAACAGCTTGATCAGGATCAATATCAGTGAGAGGTGGCATATGGAAAAAGCTCTCAACCGCTTGTTGCACGGCTTGCAAGCGAGTGGATCCCCCGACCAAAACCACACCCGTAATTTGGTTAGCTTGCAGTCCTGAATCTTCCAAAACCGATTGACTGATAGAGATGGTTCGACCGACTAATTCCTGACAAGCCTTTTCCAAATCAGCTTGAGATACTTTCAAATTGGGCACAGAACTAAGAGTAACCTCTTCCCCATCAGCTAAAGCCTCTTTTGCCTGCCTCACAGCCCACAGATGCTCTTGAGTTGGTTGCAAATCCAAAGCCTGGCACAGGGCATGATCCACATCATCTCCACCTAGGGTCAAATCACCGCCTGTCGCCAGCACTTGAAACACACTCTTCTCAAGCTTTAACAAGGAAATATCAAAGGTACCACCACCCAGATCGTAGACTGCATAAATACCTTCTGCACCGGTCTCCAAGCCATAGGCCAGGGCTGCAGCCGTGGGCTCATTAATAAGGCGCAGTACCTGTAATCCAGCCAGTTGAGCTGCATCCTTTGTCGCCGCCCTCGCAGCATCGTCAAAATAAGCCGGCACCGTGATCACAGCCTGCCCTACCGGCTCACCAAGAGCCTCTTTTGCTTTTGATTTAATATGCCGCAGAATATCTGCCGCCACTTCCACAGGAGTCACTGTCTTATGCGCATGAGCTTGTAGCGTTACCATCGAATCGCTAACCTTTATGGCACGAGGGAATTGCTCCACGATGGGATCATCTGACCCCCGCCCCATCAATCGCTTGGTAGAAGTAAGTGCAGACCCTGTGTGTAAAGCCGCATGACCCACTTGAGTCTTTCCATCATAAGATACAGCAGAGGGGATCAGGGCAATTCCCTCTTCTAACCGCATAACTTTCGGTTGACCATTAACAACCATCGCCACTACAGAGTGGGTTGTCCCCAGGTCGATGCCTATAGCCACCTTACGTTCGTTTGCATGTGGTTCTGGCGTCTGCCCTGGTTCTGTTAATTGGAGAAGCATATCAACTGTTCCCTAAAGTATTTACCATTAAAACTCATCCCTTTAACCTCACTAAGTAGGCATACCTCTCGATCAACTCAGGTACGGCTTCTAAGTCACCATCAAATGCATTCACTAAATGAAGCTCACAGTTATCCAGCTCCTGCCCCACTTCTGCTTTAGCAGCTTCAGGGTCTTCCATCAGCTTTTCCTGCAAAGCCATCATATCTTGAAGCAAAGCCTCACTTTGTGACGACTCAGGCAATGTCCCCACCAACACTGCATACAAAGAACGAGCTCGCAGCAGAGGGGTTTTCAACGTCTGATAGGCCTGATTTACCTGAGTAGACTTCACAGCTGCCTCAGCCTTTTCGTCAGCAGACTGAGTTAAAAACCGATCCGGGTGCCACTGACGCTGTGCCGCAAAATAAGCCTGCTCCAATTCAGCCGGATCCAAATTAAACTTAGGTGCAAGCCCCAACACTTCAAACTCAGACATGGAATGATTCTCCACAACCGCAACGACCCTTTTCATTGGGATTACGGAATACAAACCCTGATGACAACTTATCATTCACAAAGTCCATCTCTGTCCCTAGAATGAACATAATCGCCTTAGGGTCCACCAGAATTGTCAAGCCATGAGCCTCAACAGACTCATCATGAGGATTCGCCTCATCAGCATATTCTAGAGTATAGGACAACCCTGAGCACCCTTTGGTACGAATACCAATGCGTATGCCCACGGAAGGCTTACCCCGCTGAGCCAGCAAGGCTTTCACCTGCTCAGCTGCAGCCTCCGTCATCGAGAATATGGATTTGCGTTCTGACATCGCTTTACGCTGCTGCTCCTTTTGCCTTTTTATCCTGCAGGTCCTTCACTGCTGCCTTGATGGCATCTTCCGCCAACATCGAGCAGTGGATCTTCACTGGAGGCAAAGACAAATGCTGAGCAATTTCAGTGTTTCTGATAGATTTCGCTTCGTCCAAAGTCTTGCCCTTGACCCACTCCGTCACGAGAGAGCTGGAAGCAATCGCAGAACCACATCCAAAAGTCTTAAACTTAGCATCTGTAATGGTTCCGTCTTCACCCACCTCGATCTGCAGCTTCATCACGTCACCGCAAGCAGGGGCGCCCACCAAACCTGTACCCACATTAGGTGAGTCCTTATCCAATCCACCCACATTGCGGGGGTGCTCATAGTGGTCAATCAACATGTTGCTGTATGCCATGGTTTTTCTCCTTTTTCCTTAGTGTTCTGCCCACTGAATGGACTTTAAATCAATGCCTTCTTGCATCATTTCCCACAGAGGGCTCATCTCTCTGAGGCGCTTCACCTCTTGAATAATCTTCGTAGCGGCGGTCCTTACCTCATCCTCGGTTGTAAATCGACCGAAGCTAATACGCAGGGATGTATGAGCCATCTCCTCATCCACACCCAATGCTCGTAACACATAGGATGGCTCAAGGGAGGCAGACGTACACGCTGACCCTGAGGATACAGCCAGATTATTAATACCCATCATCAGCCCTTCACCTTCCACGCCAGCAAAACTCAAATTCAAACTACCGGCCAATCGATGCTTCTCATCCCCATTCAGGACCACTTCTGCCAGCTCGTCACGGACCATGGATGTGAAGAGGTCAGCAAACTCTTTCTGTCGCTTACCTTCAAAATCCATTTCTTTCTCTGCCAAGGCGCAGGCTTCACCCAATCCCACACACAATGCTGGTGATAGAGTTCCTGAACGCATCCCCCGCTCTTGGCCACCACCATTGATGAGAGCCTGTAATCGCACCCGTGGCTTACGCCGCACATAAAGTGCACCAACACCTTTTGGTCCGTAGACTTTGTGACCTGATACACTCAGCAAATCAATATTCATGGCGTCCATATCCAGTGGGATCTTTCCCACCGCTTGTGCTGCGTCCGTATGGAAGAATACTCCACGCTCACGACAGATCTGACCAATTTCAGCAATAGGCTGAATGACACCAATTTCATTATTCGCGATCATAATTGAGACCAACGCTGTCTTATCTGTAATGGCTGCTTTTAGCTCATCCAAATCAATCAATCCATTCGGCTTTACCGGCAGATAGGTCACTTCATATCCCTGTTGCTCCAGGTGACGAGCCGTATCCAGCACACACTTATGCTCGGTCACGCAGGTAATAAGGTGTGGCTTTTCCTTACCATAAAAGCCCATCACTCCTTTTAATGCGAGGTTATTTGATTCTGTCGCACCACTTGTAAAAATAATCTCCTTAGGGGATACCTTCAAAATACTTGCCACTTTCGCTCGCGCATCTTCAACGGCATCCTCTGCATCCCACCCATAAACGTGGCTGCGGGAATGGGGATTTCCAAAGTGCTCGGTGAAGTAAGGCAACATCTTCTCAACAACCCGAGGGTCGCAGGGTGTGGTTGCTTGATAATCCAGATAGATGGGTTTGGTCATGATTTACCTTTCTGGGCATTGTTATAAATCTTATGCCACTCTTCAATAAACTGGTCTACCTCGGCTTCGGTAGTATTATAGCCTAAACTTATACGAACAGCCTGTGATGCCAGTGTTTCATCTACACCCATAGCCTTCAAAATTGAGGATGTTTTAACTTTTCCTGATGAGCAAGCTGAGCCCACACTGATAGCAATTCCTGCTAAATCAAAAGCCATAAGTTGTAGTTGCGCCTCAGCCCCAGGCATGGAAGCACATATAGTATTGGGAACTCGGGGAACTGCCTGACTATGAACAATTCCTGAGGGACAAATGGCAGCTTCAATCCGGTCTCGCAGCTTGCCCACCATGTCATAGTCACTCAAATGCGCGATAGCGTCGACTAAAGCGACGTCCAGAGCATGGACCATAGGTGCCGGCACTGTCCCTGAGCGCATACCAAATTCTTGGCCACCACCTCGTAATACTGGATCCAATTGTAGATCACCTCTCACAATCAATGCACCCACCCCCATAGGGCCGCCAAACTTGTGAGCCGAGATACTCATCATATCAACATCCAATTCACGGAACGATACGGGAATTTTTCCGACGGCTTGTACTGCATCCGTATGGACGAGATGCCCATGTTGTTTCGCCAAACGGGCGACGTCTTGTACAGGCTCAATGACTCCTGTCTCATTATTCGCAAGCATAACCGAGACAAGTGATCCGCGAGGAGCATCTTGTAACAGTCGTTCCATCCCCTGCAAGTCCACGATTCCATCAGTAGATACAGGAATAATATGGGCCCCTTCCTGGGCATTGCGCACAGCCGAATGCTCAATGGCAGAAATAAAAACAGAGGCAGTCAGGCCACGCAGAGCCAAGTTATTCGCCTCAGTACCCCCTGAAGTAAAAATCACCCGAGTCCCAGGCGCATTCAACTTGTCCTGAATAATTCGCCGGGCATGATCAACATAGGACCGCGCATGACGACCATAGGTATGAGCGGAGGAAGGGTTCCCCACTTGCTCATAGGCCTCCAGCAATGCCACTTTAGCTGACTCTCTTAAAGGAGCTGTTGCGTTATAGTCCAGGTAAATTCTCACGCCGCTTGGTTCCTTATCAAATTTTTAGGACGAGTACAAATATCCGCCAAAGAGACATCATTGAGATAATTATGCATTACATCACTCAAACCAGCCCATAGATCATGGGTAGAACAGCGTATACTTGACCCAGCACACCCTGAGGATCCGCCAGCTTTACAAGCCGTTGTCTTGATGGGCTCACCCACGGCTTGAAAGATATCACTGATAGTCACCTGAGCAGGTTCCTTGGACATGAAATACCCGCCCGCCTGACCACGCACACTCTCCACAAGCCCCGCCTTACGCAAACGCGCAAACAATTGCTCTAAGTAAGATATAGAGAGATTTTGACGCAAAGCCACATCGCTGAGGTTTGTTGGCTTCTCACGATCTTGGGCCGCAAGATCTACCAGAGCCATCACCGCATACCGCCCTTTTGTACCCAGTTTCATTGTATAATCTCCCAAATGTTCTACCCTATTGGTACGATACCCGAGTAATTTAGTCAACAATAAAGGTGGATAATAGATGAAACCACTGAATAAGAGATTAAATTTATCTAGACCCCGTCCACTCAGCTAATAATTCACATTAATTAACAATTACTTAATTAAATATACCTATAATATAATTAGTAAGATTTACGTGGAGAATTATCATGAAAACACAAGCAGCAAAAAGGCTTCATTGGCTAATCACAGCACCTTTGCTTATTGGATCTGTCATTCTGGGATATACAACTCAATCTAAGGCGAGTGGGCTTGGTATTAATATTATTGGTGACAGGTCCATTAATTTCCATACGGTTAATATGAATGGGTTACGATTTGGGAATAAAGGGAAATTTGGTTCTAACCCTAGTGAAGTTAGCCTTCATCGTATTCAAGGGCATGCAGTGCGAACAAGTTGGCCAAACAGCAGAAAGCATATGAATTTGCAAGCCACTTAAGGCGGCTCAAGCTTCAGGTCTTCAAAGAAGGTAGACTGTACCTATAAGGGGGCCAAAACGTTTAGTGTCAGTGATTCCACAAAAAGTATTTCTGTTCATATTTATTTTAAACCGGACCAAAAGACTCTAAAAAGTTGCAGAGTTTTTGGTAGCGGGATTACCAAAGGGTAATTTCCTAAAAGACGTTGAATAAACTTCATTCAGGGAAATCTATATTTCCAACTCAACCTCCACTTATTCCAAGTTCAAGCCTTGAATACATCCCGTTTTAATTAGCGTGGATCAAGTAAAATTGAGCTCCAAAAAGAATATCTTTAATGCAGAATAATTGATTTTTTTGTGAATTTATTGTATTGTTATCTTTCTATTAAATAACAATACCAGGGGAGCGAAATGAACCACAATAAAACTTTCAAACAACTCGGAATCAACCTCTCCGATCATCAGCAAGGTGACATTATGACTCACAGCCCCATTGATGGTAGTCAAGTAGGTGCAGTGCAATCCAATTCTATTCCCGAGGCTCATGAAGCCATCACCAATGCTCAGGAGGCCTTCAAGACTTGGCGAATGGTTCCTGCCCCAAAGCGAGGTGAACTCATCCGCCTGTTTGGCAACAAGCTGCGTCAACATAAGGATGATCTCGGATATCTGGTGACTTTAGAGTCGGGTAAACTCCTTGAAGAGGGCAAAGGCGAAGTCCAGGAGATGATTGACATCTGTGACTTTGCCGTTGGCTTGTCCCGTCAACTCTATGGCCTAACCATTGCTTCTGAACGCCCTGGCCACCGCATGATGGAGACCTGGCATCCGCTGGGACCTATCGCCACCATTACCCCCTTCAACTTTCCTGTAGCCGTATGGTGCTGGAATTTTGCTTTAGCCATAGTATGCGGAGATCCCGTCATTTGGAAACCCTCTGAGAAAACTCCTTTCACAGCCTTAGCTTGCATGAATATATTCAACAAAGCACTGATTGATTTTGGCGATACTCCCCCTCACCTCCTACAGATACTCAATGGTGGATCAGAGATCGGTCAGGTTCTAACAGACAGCCCACAGGTGCCTCTTGTCTCCGCCACAGGCAGCACCGCCATGGGTCGTATCGTAGGCCAACGAGTCGCCACTCGCTTCGGGAAATGCATCCTGGAACTGGGGGGCAACAATGCCATGATCCTCACTCCATCAGCTGATCTGGAATTAGCCACACGTGCCATTGCCTTTTCAGCTTTAGGGACTGCCGGACAACGGTGCACCACCCTAAGACGGTTAATCATTCACAAATCCCTACACAAAGACATGGTAGATCGACTAAAGAAAATCTACTGCGAGGTCCAGATTGGCAACCCACTGGAGGTAGGAAATCTCATGGGACCACTGGTAGATAAAGGATCATATGAACACTACATGTCGTCTTTAGAGAAAGCCAAAGAAGAAGGGGGAACGGTTCACGGTGGTGGCCGCACTCTGGAAAATAAACTCCCTAATGCCTATTACGTTAAACCAGCCCTAGTGGAAATGCCGAGTCAGACTGATGTTGTAAAGTCAGAGACCTTTGCACCGATTCTGTATGTTGTGGAGTACGAGAAGCTAGATGAAGCTCTCGAAATACAAAATGCCGTACCCCAAGGCCTATCATCTTGTATCTTCACCAATGATATCCGCGAAGCCGAAACTTTCCTCTCAGCTCGGGGCAGTGATTGCGGCATCGCCAATGTGAATATAGGACCCAGCGGTGCAGAAATTGGTGGGGCATTTGGTGGCGAAAAAGAAACCGGCGGCGGACGGGAATCTGGCAGTGACTCTTGGCGGAATTACATGCGACGTGCCACAAACACGGTGAATTTTTCCACCAATCTCCCTCTTGCACAAGGAATCAAATTCGATGTCAGCTAAGTTTCAATGGGACGATCCCTTTCTCTTTGATGAGCAATTGACCACTGATGAGCGCATGGTGCAAGACACAGCCCATCGCTTTTCTCAAGATGTCCTACAGCCCCGCATACTTGACTTACATCGCCACGAAGACCATGACCGGGAAGTCTTCCAAGAGCTTGGTGAATTGGGTTTTTTTGGCATGACACTTCCCGATTATGGGTGTGCTGGATCTAGTTATGTCGAATATGGTCTGGTAGCACGCAAGCTCGAGCGAGTCGACTCCGCCTACCGTTCAACCTTTAGCGTGCAATCATCACTAGTTATGTACGGTATTCACACTTTTGGTTCCGATGAACAGAAAGAACGGTTTCTACCAGGGTTACGCACAGGTGACCTCATTGGTGCATTCGGACTCACTGAGCCCAACCATGGTTCTGACCCTGGCGCTATGGAAACCCACGCCAAGAAAACCGAAGGCGGCTGGATTATAAATGGAGCCAAGAGTTGGATCTCCAACAGCCCCATTGCCCACGTATTGATCGTCTGGGCTAAGGACGAAGAGGGCATGATTTGTGGCTTCCTTTTAGAAAAGGACATGAAAGGCCTGGATTGCCCCAAGTTAGCAGGAAAGTTTTCACTAAGAGCTTCACTGACTGGGCAAATCCTAATGGATGATGTGTTTGTGCCTGCAGAGAATAAACTACCTATCGCAACCGGATTAAAAGCCCCCTTTATGTGCCTCAACAACGCCCGCTATGGCATTGCCTGGGGTACACTGGGAGCAGCAGAATTCTGCTGGCATCAAGCCCGTAACTATGCTCTCGAGCGGAAACAATTCGGCCAGCCCATCGCTAGCAAGCAACTCGTGCAAAATAAACTCGTCGACATGCAAACAGATATCAGCTTGGGCCTGGAAGGAGCCCTGCGCCTCGGCCACCTCAAAGATGAAGGCAAAGCCCCCCATGAGTTGGTCTCACTGATGAAACGCAACAATGCTCAAAAGGCCCTCGAGATCAGCCGCACTGCCCGCGATATCCTAGGCGCCAATGGTGTCAGCGATGAATACCAAATCATCCGCCATATGCTGAACCTGGAGTCGGTGAATACCTATGAAGGCACTCACGATATTCACACACTGGTTTTAGGACGAGCGATGACAGGGCTGGCGGCTTTTTGACCTTAAGGGGTAAGCTCAACAGGATCAGATGATATTGGCATTCCTCATACGAATTATTCTCGAAATGTTTCCTAGGTCAGCCTTGAGACCCTACAAGGTAAACCCACCCCATTGACAGTACGAAAGATATCTCTAGAATGTTGAGTTAAATCATATAACTAGGAATCTCCACCATGACATTCTTCCGATTTAGCAACTGGAACTATACAAAACTCGAGAAAAATATTATACGAATGCAAATTAACCGGAGTTCCAGATGTCTATTAAAAACCTAACAGCCACACTACTTACTCTGCTTTACACAACCCTTACACCCGCTCAGCTTCCCGCTGACCCTCCCCTCAAAAGAATAGCCATTACTCAACTGGTTCAGCATGAAGCGGCTGATTTAGTGCGTGAAGGAATTCTAAATGCACTGCAAAACGGTGGCTATGAAGACGGAAAAACAGCCACAATAATCTATGAGAATGCTCAAGGAAACCCTGGGACAGCGGCTCAGATTGCTCGTAATTTTGCCGGCATGGACTTGGATATCATCATGCCTATTACGACCATCTCAACGCAGACAATTGTAAAAGCTATGAAGGGCAAGGACACACCTATTGTATTTTCTGCCGTCACAGACCCCGTAGGCTCTGGCGTCGTCAAGACCATCGAAGCCTCTGGTGAAAATGTCACTGGTGTTATGGACATGCCCCCCATTGCCGAGCAAATTGCATTTATCGCACACATGCTTCCCAAGGCCAAAACCATTGGCGTTCTTTATAACCCTGGTGACGAGGGTTCAGCGATATCCATTCAAGTCGTCAAAAAAGAAGCTCAGAAAAATGGCCTCACAGTCATTGAATCGCCTGCCACACGTAGCGTGGACATCAAAGGCGCTGTCCAGAATTTAATAGGCAAAGTGGATGCCATATACGTTCCACTAGACAACACCTTCGTATCAGCAATGCGCACAGTGGCCCAACTTGCTGCCCACTCAAACATTCCTCTTTTCTCTGCAGACAGCGGATCAGTGGTTGATGGAGCCTTTGCTTGCTTAGGCTATAGCTATTTTGATCATGGCCGTTTGGCTGGTGAAATTGCCATTGAAATACTGAATGGCAAATCCGCAAAGGACATTCCTGTGCAAGATATGAAAGACAAAACTGTCTACATTAACTCACAGGTGGCCGATCAATTGGGTGTTATCATTCCCAAAGACATTGCATCTCATGCCAAACTCTTATAGAACCCCATTGAAAGGATAAGATGCAATGAATCTATACCAGTTTTTCGGCGCCCTTGAATTGGGCTTTCTCTACGGTTTAGTCGCCATGGGTGTGTGGCTGTCTTTTCGTATTCTTGACTTTCCAGACTTAACCGTGGATGGCAGCTTTCCTATGGGTGCGGCTATTTGCGCCATATTCATTGTCAGTGGTGTCGACCCTTGGATCGCCACAGCGGCTGCTATTATTGGCGGTATGATTGCGGGTTTAACCACCGCATGGATCAGTGTCCGATTTAATATCCTACACCTTTTAGCCAGCATCCTGACCATGACTGCTCTCTACTCCATAAACTTACGCATTATGGGGCGGCCCAACATTGGCCTTTTGGGCGAAGATACAATCTTTACACCGCTGGAAAACCTAGGGATACCTTCCGGCACTGTCACCATTACCGTTATGTTTTTGCTTGTGCTTCTCGTTCTGTATGGAGTGCATCGCTTTCTCAGCTCTGAAATGGGTTTGGCCATGCGTGCCACCGGTGCTAACGACAAGATGGCGGCAGCTCAGGGCGTTTCAAAGAAAAAACTAACTATTATGGGTTTGTCCATAAGCAACGGCTTGGTAGCTTTGGCCGGTGCTCTCTTTGCACAAAGTCAAGGGTTTGCTGATGTCACTATGGGTGTGGGTACCATTATCATAGGGTTGGCTGCTGTCATCGTTGGTGAAGCCATACTCAATCCGCGTATTATTGTTACAGCGCTATTTGCCTGTATTCTGGGCTCTATTTTGTACCGCCTCACAATTACCCTCGCCTTAAACGCTACCTTCTTAGGCTTACAGGCTTCAGACCTCAATCTGATCACAGCATTGTTGGTCGGTATCGCTATGATGACCCCTCGATTACGTTCTAAACTAGTTGATTTCAAAGCTCGACGAGGTGCAGCATGATTCGGCTGGAAAACATCCACGTCACCTTCAACCCAGGCTCAGCTTTAGAAAAGAAGGCTATCCGAGGCATTAAGCTAGGGCTTAAAGAAGGCGAATTTGTCACGGTTATTGGTGCCAACGGTGCCGGAAAGTCAACCCTACTTAATACATTGTGTGGAGATGTCGTACCAACCAAAGGTAAAGTCGTTATTGATGGGAAAAATGTAACCCCACTGCAAGCCTACCAAAGAGTAGATTTGGTGGCTCGTGTGTTTCAAGACCCCCGTGCTGGAACTTGCCCCAACTTAACGATTGCTGAAAATATGGCCCTCGCCTATGCACGAGGCAAACGACGCGGATTCAAACTCGCTATAGAAGATTCCCACCGTTATATCTTCAAGGAGCACCTAGCCCGTCTTAACCTCGGACTAGAAAACCGTTTAGACGATGCTATCGGAGGCTTATCTGGTGGCCAACGGCAAGCTGTTAGCTTGATTATGGCTGTACTGCAGCCCATGAAAATCCTTGCATTGGATGAACATACGGCGGCTCTTGACCCTAAAACCGCTGCATTCATTTTGGATTTAACCCAGCAAATTGTAGAAGAGCAAGGGCTCACGACACTCATGGTCACTCATAGTATGCAGCAAGCACTTGGGATGGGTACGCGTACGATTATGCTGTACGAGGGGAAAGTCATTTTTGATGTGTCTGGCGAAGAGCGTAAAAAGCTGAAAGTAAAGGACTTACTCGACCTATTCCACAAAGCAGCTGGTCAGGAATTAGATGATGATAAACTGCTACTGGAGTAAATCATGACTTATATTGTCACTGACGATTGCATCAATTGCAAATATTCTGACTGTGTGGAAGTCTGCCCCGTAGACTGCTTTTACGAAGGCGAGAACATGTTAGTCATCAACCCTTCTGAATGTATAGACTGTGGTGTCTGCGAGCCTGAATGTCCAGCCGAAGCCATCAAGTCTGATCAAGATGGAAACATGGAAAAATGGGTTGAGCTCAACGCCAAATATGCCGACCTTTGGCCGAATCTAACTCGCAAGAAAGACCCCTTGCCCAAAGCCGATGATTGGGCAGGAGTTAAAAATAAACTCACAGATCACTTCTCAGAGAATCCTGGTTCTGGGGATTAGTCCACTCGGGCCAATATCAAAAAACCCCAAACAAGAAGTTGGGGTATTCTATTTCACTGCCCTACTCTATAGAATCAGCTCCAGGCCAAGCATAACGCATCTCCTGAATTTTTTGAGCGATTTCCGAAAATACAGTTTTCACCCCGTTTGCGGATTGAGCGTCATAGTATGCTGATGGGCGTGTGGCACATGACCTCATCAAATTTCAAGATGCAGCATTAGCTACACCAAAGGTAACTGTGTAAAGCTGCATCCCCTTGGTCACAATGTTACAGAGCTCCAAGGTATACTGGTTCATAGTATAGTGAAATAATTTATTAGGTAGCAACGGACTGTTGAAGAGACCACCCCTCTCATCTCTTAAAACTCTCTTTGGCAAAAACTTCAGTATGTACCTTTATTCGGTTTAAGGGAACTTAAGTCCCCTCATTCCCTGGCCAAGAGTAGCGCAACGCTCTAATTTGATCAGCAATCTCCTTAAATATATTTTTCATCTCAGCGGAGGATTGCGCTTCATAATAGTAATTAGAATCAGTCGCACAGCTCTTCATCAAACCCAAGGTTGCCTGGTCTTGAACACTAAAAGCAATGGTATAAAGCCCAATGCCTTTAGCCTTAATACTTTCACATATCTCACTGGTATAGGCATTCATTGTAGAGGGCATAATAACCTTCTGATTTAGAGACGCATGTGCATTGCCATACCAAAGACCAAAAGAGGTGTAGTGACGGTCGTTGTATTGTGACCAAGGAGCTTCATTTCCAAACCATTGATTACCTCCACTAATAACAAGTACCATAACTTTTTTAGAATCCTGGAAATTCAAAGGCAAGTTATGCGGGTTATCATCATGCCACATATCACGCCAACTGGGTGATAACGCACGTAGCCCCCAAATCAAACCACTAAAGATAAAACTTCCACCACGTTGAATAGAACGCATATCACGGATTTTATCACTCAGATCAGAGTCTTTATTAGTTAAGGGTAAGAGTTGAGCAGGACACCCTGCATTGGGGCTCACAGGAGTTGAGGAAGAAAAAGGTGAAATCTTCTTCGTTGTCCAATCATTGTCACCTTTTGCATATTCTCCCCATGGCTTTATAGTCCCGTCAGGATAAGTGTATGGATCCACTTCAGTTGATGGCCACCAGAAGGGGTTAAAACGAGTCAACTCATCAGTCGGTGGAGTATCTAATTTATGCAAATCGTTATTAAGACGCGCCTCTAGACATCCCATCCACTCTCCCCTACCCTTCGGAAATTTATTTTTATCTCCCACCATGGACTTCCCTTGAACAGTGAGCCACTCCCTCCGTGCCCCTACATTCACTTGAGTAATATAGGGAACTATAGAAACAAACAGATCGTTTGGTTCATCTTCACCTCTAAACAATGAATCAATAAAGAGAAATGCCCCACCTTTTATATGATTCATGCGGGAAGAACCACCAACAAACTCTTGTAGAGACCCTGCATTATCCAAAACCATGGCAACTTCCACGACACCCCCACCTGTCAGCACACGAGACTCTCCAGCGACGTCAAGGTTGTCATAACCTATAATCTTCGTAAAAGTCATGTCGATATTTGTTGATGCATTGACTTGGATATATTTTAATTCAGTATTGACTTCAACCTTTTCAATCTTTGCTTTTCCAGCAATGGATGTGCCATTCAAGTAGGCATTAAATACCCGATTTGCCTCAGCTACAGCACGTTCAGATGATACTTTAGCTGCGGCCATTGCAGCTGCATCAGTGGCGTTCACTACCAAGGCACGCGCATGATAAGCACGGCTCATATCCACTGAAAGACCAATGAATCCCAGGAGGGGAATAATAGCGAGAGCAAGGTAGATAAAGAGACTGCCCTCTTCATTTTTCCACGTACTTTTAACGAAATCTTTTAACATAACCCTCTCCTTTAAATAGTGCTTACTGCCTTATGTAGGCGAGTCACCAAATTTAGCTCTCAAGTTCCCTCATTGGATCATCCCGTGGCAGGGCCAAAGCAAAAGTATTTACATCCATTTCCCCACCATCAAATAAAAAACTGGT
>CAJQNC010000082.1 GCA_905479605.1 uncultured Alphaproteobacteria bacterium
TCGTCGATTGAGTCACCAGTATATCTGCAAAGCTGCTCATTGTTCCTCCAATGTAAGTCTATCATTGAAAAAATTATAACCTGATGACAGAGAAAGTTACACACTAATTAGACCGGATGGGGGACTTTTGCAGAGGTTTCACCTTATGAACTAAACATAGTGACGATGGATGGGGAATGACAGTGTTTAAACTCTATTTCTGATATGCGTTTTCTGCATAGGGAAGGTTTTTACCAGCCTTTCCTTAGAGAATTCGAACTGTGGATTTAGGAAATTTTTTTATTTTCTTTGAAATTTCCATCACTTTGAAGCGAAATTTACGTCAGTAAGCTCTTTCAATTGGGTAAACCAGATGGTTATTCACTCCCTTTATTTAATTATGACGGAGAACGTCTATAGGAATCAAGCAAAAGTCAGTGATGTTCCATGAGCCCCAAATATAAGACTCACAAACCAAACAAAGCCTGGGCTGATCTATGCTCTAGAAAATGTTGTTAGTACTCTTGATTAAAGAATCAAGCTGCGGGCTTGCTTTCTTTTGAGCTCACAATATCCTGAAGGTATTCTTTCAAAACTTCGATTCGTTTATACCCTTTCATTTGCTTGGGGTATGAGTAATAAAGTTTTGTTCCTGGCCCTTGCCAATCAGGAAGAATCTGCACCAAATTCGATTCCTTAAGAGATGGGTATTGATCGGACATGGCTAAGATACCTACCCCTTGCTCGGCCATTTTCAATAGCCCTGGGCCGAGGTTAGTACGAAGAAACGGTTTGCGGGACTCTTCATTTTTTTTACCTGCATGCAATAGCCAGTGCAAGCAATGGCCATAAGGGTGAAGTCGCTCGTCGGCATAATCTAAGAGTTTGTGATTATCTAAATCTTCAATGCACTTCGGTTCACCGTGTTTGTCCAGGTACTCAGGGCTGGCCCAAATTTTCTGGGTAAAGGTTAACAAATAATCTTGTATGAGATCTGACTGATTGGGAATGAAAGTACGAATTGATACATCAGCCTGACGCAGGTTTAGATCAAGATTATCATCATCTCCCATGATCACCAGTTTCATCTCTGGATAGCGCTCGGTAAATCCCGGCGTGTAATAAGGCAGCCACATTGTTGCCAGCGAGATACTTGTGGTGATCCTGAGGTAACCTTCCGGCTCGTTCTTTTCCTGATTAAAAAGATACTGGACGGACTCAGCCTCATAGAACATGCGCGTGGTCACGTCAAATAATGCCCGCCCCTGTTTTGTGAGCTCAAGTCCGTGAGGTAATCGGTGAAAGAGCTGGGTTTTGGATTCGTGCTCTAGCTGCATAATTGTGCAACTCAATGCAGACTGACTGATATTCATTTGCATGGCAGCACTGGTCACGCTTCCTGCACGTGCCACTTGATAAAAAACTTTAAGCCTTTCCCAATTCATTTTTACCTCTCCTCACTTCACTAACAATTCTAACATAAATATCCATAGACTTATATTTCATTGCATTTTTGAAAAAAGCAATGAAATATAGGGCTAGTCATTTCTGGTATGACGAGATTCAATAACAAGAACTAGATTTAGGGAATCGCACATGCAGAATGGGAAAACCATATTCTCCACCTCAGCCGGGCATATCATTGAATACTTTGACAGTTACCTTTATGGCTACTTTGCCTTCATGCTGGCCCCTATTTTTTTCCCATCGGAAGATCCGACAGTTGCGCTGATTTCCAGTTACGGTGTGTTTGCAGCTGGCTTCATCATGCGGCCATTGGGAGGGATTATCTTCGGCCACTTAGGGGATCGTTTCGGCCGCAAGTCGGCCTTTCTTTATTCTATATTAGCCATGGCCCTCCCTACATTTGGCATTGCCTGCCTTCCCTCATATGATTCAATCGGCCTCGCGGCTCCTGTGCTCTTGATCACCTTTCGATTGTTGCAGGGAGTCTCCCTTGGTGGAGAATACGGAGGTGCAGCTCTCTTCATTCGGGAACATGTAAAGAAGGGTTCCGCAGGTTATGCTGGGAGCATACTTGCCGCCATGGGATTTGTTGGTGCACTGGCAGGCACTGCAGTGGGTGCCATTTTCACCCTGGAGTTCATGCCGACGTGGACATGGCGGATCCCGTTTTTTCTGGGGGGTGTTTTTGGAGTCTCTGTCTATTTTCTCCGTCGCACCATGACCGAGACATCAACATTTCAAGGTATACAAAAAGAAGGTAAGATCCTTCGCATCCCTATTTTAGATGTGTTTAAACATCATACCCGAGGAGTCCTTTCGGGCTTGGGCATTGGTATGAACACGACTATTCCTTACTACCTGGCGATCATTTACATGAACTCCCACTACAAAAATCAATTTGCTCTTTCCACCTCAGCCGTCATGGGGATTAGCACCTGTATTATGGTCCTTTGGGTTTTTCTGCTGCCCTTAGCCGGCTCCTGGGCCGACAAGTTGGGACGTACCAAACTGATGGCTATTTCAGCTCTTACAACTTTAGCGCTGGCCTTCCCTGGGTTCTATATAATGCTTGAAACGAGCAGCTTATATATTTTCATAGCTTGCCAAGTGCTCATATGTTTAACCAGCATTCCATACGTCGCCACCTGCTCATCCGTCTTGCCAACCTTATTTCCTCCTGCCGAAAGGTATAGTGGATCTGCTTTCAGCTATTCATTAGGCGTCGCTGTATTCGGAGGTACCGCACCACTCATTGTTTCTCCTGGCTGGTCAGTCATGGTATCACCCTCGCCCCTGCATACTATCTATGTATAGCCAATTTCTGCGGTTGGCTTGCAGTCAGTTATGCCAATCTGTATGAGAACGAAGAGGCACATGCTATAGATGATACACAACCTGTCAAAAAACTTGCGGCCTAGCCTTATCTTTGGTACTTAATTTTCAGTATATTAAGAGCAAGCCCTGGTTTCAGGAGAGTAGTTCTTTCGAATTGTTACAATAATAATTAATGGGAAATGATAATGGCAGATAATAGCAGCTCACCACCTGAAGATCAAAAGAGCATAGATAATAACAAAGTAAAACCTTCAATCAACATTGATTTACCACCTGAAGAACAAGCAGAAAGAGAAGAATACGATATTATCCCAACCCTGAATGGTATGGGATATATGTACGAGAGGTACTATCCAAATGTTAATGAATACCTCCAAGCCTACTTCAATAATATCCCAAATGTAGATGGCCCCGTTTTAGACATTGGGGTCGCTTATGGTGTAAGTGTCCAAGACGCGTTACTCTTGGGAGCTCAGGTTATTGCCAACGAAATTTACCCCCCTCACCTTGATATTTTGAAGGCTAATATTCCAGAGCTTTTTAAGGATAGAGTCACATTCAATGTCGGTCGATTCCCTAACGAGACCAATTTTGAACCCAACAGCCTAGGAGCTGTATTGGTATCGCGTGTCTTCAATTTTCTCAGCGGTGAAGAGATTGAAGAAGGCCTAGAAAAAATATTTACCTGGCTAAAGCCTGGTGGAAAAGTCTATATCATCGCTGAGACAATCCACAAAAACCTGTTCCAGGCCTTTATTGCTGAGCACATGAAGCGGCAAAGCCAAAATCATTATTGGCCAGGTGAAATGGAAAATTTACACTCTAAGATGCCAAAAAGGCAAAATCATTTACCTAACCATCTGCACTTCTTAGATGAAAAAATACTCAGGCGCTCCTTTGAGAAAGCTGGATTTATGGTCGAAAAATGCTCCCAGTTTTCCAAGAGCCACATACCCAAGGACGCGGTGCTTGATGGTAAAGAAACTGTGGGGATTATTGGTGTGAAGCCGGGTGCTGGAGAATAAAAGAGGTTAGAGGTTGGGATATTAGCACCGGACAAAGCAGATTACCTTCGATTATACAGAGCAACACTGTTACCCTATAAATAGTCTTTGCCTTTGTAATACCATGAGCCCCGGATAATCCATGAGCAGAGTACATATATTTTCGGAGAACGTAACTATGGTCTTAAAAAACAATAATACGTTTCCCCGAGACTAGTACCCTATTCCCAGGGATCTCCCCATTCGGCGTTACGGGATAGCTTGTAGACAGCACCGTCACTCTTCGCGACCGTATCACGTTCTAGACCATTCTCGTTACAGAGGTCCAGGATCACATGGCCCGTTTTGCGAATAGGCTCGCGGATAATGCGAGAATAGGGCTTTTCATGATCTGCCAGAGAAACAACAAGATAGCAGTATTTTTCATCTTCATATGGCAAAGTTCCTGCCTTAGCTCGACGATGATATTTGCCACGAGGGATGCGCACACTAAAGTGGCACCAGTCCTTCCCTTCCTTGTAGTCCTCAGCCAATGGACAAACCAGGTTGTGAGTGCACGGAGCAATAATATTAGCTCCCATGGAAAGTAAATGCTCGCGAGCTGTAAGAATGTGGCCAAAGCCGTGCGGGGTTCCGGGCTCAATGATAACCAGAAACTGATCAGCTGAGCTAAAAGCTTTATCCAGGAGCTTGAGCTGCTCTACCTTAGGCAATTCATTGAGCACATAGGACATAGTCACAACATCATGACTGGGAAAAGTCTCAGCCTTGGTGAGGTCATCACGACACCAAGCCAACTCGAGAGGGGCTAAATGATCTCCGGTGAGTTGTTGACCAAGACGAACCATCTCCACATCCCGCTCGACCATCGTGATACGATTGAGCTTAGGCATCACATCAGCGGCAGCCCATGCTAGAGATCCAGCTCCTGCACCTAAATCCAATAAGCTGGTAGCATTGTCCAAGTGATCAGAAATCCTTTTAAAGACTTGATGTTGTGCGCCAAAAGTGGCAGGTAGACGAGCCGCAACATAGCCCAAACGATGTTCTTGGGTTTCCATAAACAGACCCTGACGGTACCGTTGACTTAGCTCAAAACACCACTGCCGCAAGTGATCTGGATGTAATGATGCCAGCTCACGGTCAATAGCATTCGATAGTGTTTGAGGAAGTGATTCCAACGGTTTGCCCTCTTTAGTTATTATTCTGATTCTCAGTGTAACGAGGTAGCCTTAACGAATGGTAAACGCTCCCCATTATGGGCAAAAAAATTAGAGAAAGCCAGGTTACATAGCCATATTTCGGGTGGCAGCAGGCAAACGCACCACTATGCCGTCCAGCTCGTCAGACATAATGAGCTGACATCCCAAACGAGATGTTTGTGTCAAACCAAAGGCCAGATCCAGCATATCCTCTTCATCTTCGGTTGCTTCAGATAATTTGCTGTACCACTCTGGATCCACAACTACATGGCATGTGGAGCAAGCAAGCGAGCCCTCACAAGCCCCTTCTAAATAAACTTTATCTGCGTTCATATGCGCAATTTCCATAATGGATACACCATTAGGAGCATCGACTTCTACACGCTCTCCATCAGCTTTAA
>CAJQNC010000083.1 GCA_905479605.1 uncultured Alphaproteobacteria bacterium
TTTTAGGAAAGTTTTTTACCCCATTTTTTGTTCTCCTTTTGTTGCATTTTTTGTGTTATCTCGCTCCTTATTTTGGGCAACTTCCATGCGATAACTTTCCACATTTAGCTCTAAAATAATGCCATGGTGTACGAGTCTGTCGATGGCAGCGGCGGGAGAGCATAAAAAAGTGGGGGAGATTTTGTTTCTGAATAAGTTCAGGCCTTTCCTATTTGGCGATAATGGGCCATACTAAATCATTAGATATTGTTAAGGTGAAAAGGATGAGGACTTACTTTTTAAAGTTGGTTCTTAGGGGCATTACTCCCTTGGTTTGGCGAAGATTAAGAGTGCCAGAATCGGTTTCTCTTGCTTGTCTTAACTATGTGTAGGCCCAGTGACAAAGATCGTGCGCAAAAGTGTCATCTGAGCGTGTCAAACAGGAAAGTTTTTGATGTTTTCGTCATACACCTCTTGTGCTTTTGGAAGGGAAAGTTTTGAGTAAATCTCGAGAGATTGGCTTGTTTCATGGCCTGAGTAGGGTTGTATAAGGGCATCCTCTATGTTCTGTTTTTTTAGCCAAGTGAACAAAAAATGTCGAAGCTTATGCGGGGAGATATTTTGATCCATTTCGGCGATTTTACTGTATTTTTCAAGTATCCTTCGAATTCCCCTGTCTGAATAAGGCTTTTTCCATGAGGACTCAAAAACGTTTAACTGTTTGTTTTTATTAGCATTTGAAAGATGTAACGCCAGTGTTTCTCGAAAACTTTTTGGAAACGGAACTTTGCGGTCTTTTTTTCCTGTTACAGAAATAATTTTTAACTGACACGCGTTCAGGTCAACCTCTTGAATTTTAAGGCGAATAAGCTCACTGACACGAATGCCTGTATAAAGAAGCGTTTTAATAATCAGCATATCTTGCATATTTTGAGTCGTCCAGACGGCCTCATAATATTTTTTAAGATCTGATTCTGTTGGTACGTAGGGCAGTTTTTGAGGCACTTTCGTGACGGGAACATCCAAAACCTTACGAAGCTCGCTAAAAACGGCTTTTAAGTAGCTATAATCAGGATGTTCTTGACGCAAAAACTTTGCGAGTTGAAGAGCTTTCTTATGAGGGCCTGTTCTTTTTTCCATTAAGCTGCTCGCTGAAGGGGAGGGTGAGTCAAAGGAAGGCGTTGGGTCATATCCAGAGTAAACTCGCCATAGGGTCTGATATGGGATGAAAGAAGAGGTGTAATCGCTCTTTTATCGTCCTGTGTCATACGCTCAAGCCACTTAGAGTCTTGAATAACCTGCTGAAGCATCAGCGTATTAATGTAAACCATGCTGAGCTGAAGAAGATGCAAACACAGCATGGACAATTCTAATTCTTCAGGTCTATGGCTTCTCAAAGCACCTGTTTTTCCATAAAAAATAAAATCGTTAACGCCGTTCCACCTTTCAACAATATTAAGGCCTGAATTAATTTCCTGCCGTAATTTTTCTGACATAAGGTACTGACATAAGAAAATCGTTTTAAGAGCCCTTCCAAGTTCTCTCAGCGCTTTATAAACTGGGTGTTTAAGATTATGATGCGTAAAGCGTTTCATAATCGTTTCTGCGTTTGCTGTCCCTAACTTGAGGGCCGCGGCATACTTAACGAGTTGATCATACTGGTCTTCGATGACTTTCCACCTAATAGCTTGATCAAGAATCAGCTGAAGGTGAGGATATTTTTTTTGATCTGAGGAATCGGATAGGGAAAGTTTTTGACGGTTAATATCTTTCAAACGCGGTAAAAGGTCGAATCCCAGCAAATGAGAAAAGGCAAATCCAACTTCACTAGCACCGTGTGTATCGACATAACCCTGTTGAACTTCTTTGTCTGTACAATGACGTAGAACCCCTTCAATCATGGAGGCAACTTCTGAAGAGGCACAGCTTTTAAGTTGGGAATAAATACAGATAGAGTTTCGATCCACATGCCAATAAACCATCACCCCGCTGCCATGATATCGAGGATGATAGCGGCTCATCAAGTTTTGATCTGACGCTTTAAAAAACGTTGAATCGGAAGCAACAGATGTTGTGCAAACTCCCCAAAGATCAGCAAGACGTATGTCGAGAAGTTGATTAACAACCATACGAATAGCTTGCCGGAGATTTTCTGTTTCCAAATAACGGAGTTTTGTATGAAGAAGTTCTTTATAAGTCACCCCATTTTTAATAGAAATAACACTCTTGAGCCCTGTGTTCGTTCCATAGCCTAAGATAATTAAAAGCAGTCTTTCTCTGAGGGTATTTTGATCGAGACCTTCCTTGGGGCCGCTGGGAATAAAGGTATCAATAAAATTGACGAATAAATCTGTTTCTTTCAAAACATCAAGAAGGCTTATATCGGGCCATTTCTTAAAGACCTCTTGCTTAATAGCTTCTAGCTGGGGAGGGTCAGGTTGCGGTTCGAGAGGACTCACTTTAATGTGCCCTTGCGGTTTCTTTAAAATGTGAACACTTGGGTTGTCGTTGATCGTCTTGTTCAACAGGGAAAGACGTTTTTTCAATTTCTTTTTAATTTTTAAAATAAATTTTTGGGAGGATTTTTGCTGGTTTAAAAGTCCGTAATAATAGGATTTTCTCTCTTCAAAATCTTGAGGCAAATCTTTTTCAGGATTACGATAGTGATACCCTTTTGCAACCCATACTTCTTTAGTGCGTATTTTATCGCACAAGTGTTTCAAAACAAAAATTTCATAGTTAATTTTATTGACCCTCTTTTCTTCTGAAGAAAAATCAAGAGTTATTTTTTCTTCTTTTGGGCCGATAACATTTTTTAAAGGAACTTGATCAGTTTGTTCATAGTACATCCCTGAGTCTTGTAAATGTCGCTTGATAAAGTGAAGAGCGTCAACAAGAGAATGATGAAGGCTATTATGAGTTTGAAACTCTAAGAGGGGAAGCACCCCAACAATCATTTGGCGATAATGATAAAGGTAAGAATTGCGCACATGCTGATGAATTTTTTGATCATAAATTTCGTTATTTTGAGGGCTCTTTTTTTGTTCTTCTAGTAGTCTTTCCTTTGAAACAACCGGGTAAACCGCCTCCTTAATGATTTTATCTTCATTATTAATAAGGGTCTCAATGAGTGTGTTGAGAAGATTTTTTTTATCATAATCTTTTTTAATTTCTGGAAGGCGGGACTTTTCTTTTTTTAATTTTTTTTCTCCTGCTTGAAGGCACTTTTTAGTCAAACGACTTAAGAGCTCAACCAAATTATCAATAATCTGCCTTTGTTTTACAAAAGCAAAAATAGCCAAAAAAGCGTGCCGTCGTGTGTCGGGCATTTTTTTAATATTATGAGGATAATTATTAGAAATATAACGATAGTATTTGAGAAGATCCTTTTGAGGAAGGGTGTTCAAGATTTGTGGCAACTCAAGGAGGTTAAGAAATTCCAGTTTTTCTGCTTCTCTTAAGATTGTTTTGAGGCTCGCTCCTCCAGGCCATCTTTGAAGCCAAGCTATTCTGGTGACCTT
>CAJQNC010000084.1 GCA_905479605.1 uncultured Alphaproteobacteria bacterium
ATCCAAGCGTACGGTGGAGCTAATTGAAGCTGCAGGCTGCAGAGTTCTCTTCCAACCTCCCTATTCACCTGACCTGAACAAAATTGAACCCATGTGGGCCAATATTAAACAAAGACTGAAGTCTTACTCTGATAATGCAAAGTCATTCATTGATAACCTGGAATACCATTTTACGGATATGTGTAAATGTTAAGATAATCTGCTATAAAGATTTACTTAACTGTTGAACCATTGTCAAATTTTTTATGTAGGAATTTAATTTTGCTTTTATAATTCTAGGCATGCAGGAAAGGATCTCTACCGTCGTCCAAACAGCTTTTCAATATCGTCGAGGCCCAACTCTACATAAGTAGGGCGACCATGATTGCATTGGCCTGAATGGGGAGTCGCTTCCATCTGCCGAAGCAGGTCATCCATCTCAGGTACGGTGAGTTTACGGCCTGCGCGCACGCTGCCATGACAGGATACGGTGGCGAGGATTTCATCGATGTGTTCTTTCAGGCTGAATCCTTTACCCAGATCCACCATCTCATCTGCGAGATCTTTGATCAGGCCCTGGCAATCAACTTGGCCCATGATCGCGGGGGTTTCCCGCACCAGGATAGAGGTATCACCGAAGGGTTCGATTATCAGGCCTAACTTATGGAGCTCTGCTTGGGCTGCAGCTATGGCCTGAGCACGGGTTGTATCTAGTTCTACTACTTCAGGAATCAGCAGAGCCTGACGCACTATATTATTTGCGGCCTTGGCTTTCTTCATATCCTCATAAACCAACCGCTCATGGGCGGCATGTTGATCCACAATGACGATTCCCTCTGCTGTTTGCGCTACGATATAAGTCCCATGGACCTGGGCTTTGGCATGACCTAAAGGGAGGTTAGACACTTCATAGGATTGGACAGCCGAAGCTTCTCTGAGCTCAGGTGTGTGGGCAGGAGTTGGTGCGGGTTGAATATAGGGGGAGGATGATTGTGCAGGAGCGGAGCCATAAAGAGGTTGGGCTCTTAACGTACTGGTTCCTGATGAGCTTTGCAGAGGAAGTGAGGGTTGATAAGCTGACCTCGTTGGAGCTGGCGTTGAGGGCCGAAAGGCCGCCACAGCTTGCTGAGCAATGGTCGTTGAAGCGCGATGTCCTGCTCCTGTCAGTGCCTGCTTAATAGAGCTGACGATGAGATTGCGCACCTTCTGTGCTTCACGAAAGCGAACCTCAGTCTTTGCGGGATGGACATTCATATCAACTTCTGCAGAGGGGACTTGCAGGAAAAGAGCCAATAGTGGATGGCGATCTTTCGCCAGGAAGTCCTGGAAAGAGGCTCGAATAGCGCCTACCAAGACCTTATCCTTAACAGGACGATTGTTTACAAACAGATATTGATGGCTTGCTGTGGCTCTGTTGAGTGTTGGGAGAGAGACATAACCTTCGAGAGAATAACCATCCCGCTCGCAATCAACAGCCAGGGAGTTTTCTGAGAAATCAGTTCCCATAATTTGGCCTAGTCTCTCAAGAGGATCCGTGGTGGCTTTTAAATCAGCAGAGACCCTTTGGTCATTCACAATCTTAAAGTGAATCTCGGGGTGAGCCATGGCCAGACGTTGGATATGGTCCACAGCATGGTTGTATTCTGTATTGGGTGCTTTAAGGAATTTCAAGCGAGCCGGTGTGGCATAGAAAAGGTCTTTGACCTCGAGTACTGTACCTTCAGGAAAAACTGCTGGCATTAGGTCCTGCTTTTGACCGCCCTCTAGTTTCAGTGTCCAGGCATCTCCTGAACCACGCTTGTGACTGGTAATATGGAGGCGACTCACTGCACCAATTGACGGTAGAGCTTCGCCACGAAACCCCAATGTGGCGATATTAAAGAGGTCACTGTCAGGAAGTTTCGAAGTGGCATGCCGTTGGATAGCCAATTCAAGTTCATCAGGGGTCATACCACAGCCATTGTCCTTTACGGAAATCAAACTGCGACCGCCATCTCTGAGTGTGACGGTAATTTCAGTTGCACCTGCATCAATGGCGTTTTCGACAAGTTCTTTGACGACTGAGGCGGGGCGTTCAATCACCTCTCCTGCAGCAATTTGATTGATGAGATGGGGTTCTAGCAGGCGGATATTCATGCAGCTAAGAACTCACGAGTCAGGATCTTGCCTTGTTCTACCGCAGGTTGGTCAAAAGCATTGATTCCCATCAGGTGTGCTGTGAGGACTGTTTCTAGCATATAATGCATGAACAAAGCTCCCAATGTGCCTTCATCCAGTTGTTCCAAGAAGATATGACGTGTTGGGCACTCATGTGACTTTAGGGTTTCAAGGGTAGCTTTCGTCTCTGCTGCCAGCAGATCCCCCAGAGTATGTCCTTCTAAATAGTCGATGGTTGTATTGGTGAGGGTATCACCCTGCCCTTCTGTATCGAGTTCGATAACAGTAAACAGCTTATCTTTGGGGCCATCTAAATACAATTGAAGTTGACTATGTTGGTCCACAGTGCCCATAGCTCTAACGGGTGTTATACCACGGCCTTCTTTTCCAAGACTTTCCGCCCAAAGCTGTCGGTACCACATCCCAAAATCTGCCAAGCGATCCACATAAGGCATGATCACATTGATGGGATGCGTTTTCTCATGGCTCTTTGCGAGAGCAGCACCCTGTTGGGGAGCTAACTGAGTTCCATCGACACAGGCCTCGAGATATCTCTGTGCGCCGGAACGAACCTTAGCCGCATCTAATCCTGCAATAAGCGCAGGTAACAAGCCTACGAGTGAAAGGCATGAAAACCGTCCACCAATATCAGTAGGGTGGTCCAAATGGGGCAGCTTGTAATGATTCCCAAGCTCTCGTAGCTTGTTATCAGTGGGCTCAGAAATGAGTAGGAAATGATCAGGTAGCTTATCTTCCCCTAAGTTTTTATTCCAATGTTGTAGGCAAGTGAGAAACTGAGAGAGCGTCTCGGCTGTATTCCCTGATTTGGAGATTACAATAAAGCCGGTTTTATTCAGATTTAGTGTCTTAAAAAGCCGTGCAAAAGTATGAGGATCCACGTTGTCCATAAAATGGAGGCGCGGTGATAAGCTTTCCTGCAAAGCGCAGAGTGTCTTTGCACCCAGGCTAGAGCCACCGGTTCCTAATAAGACAACATCATCAAACGAATCACGGAACCGACTCGCGTGGGTTTCTAGTTCAGATAAATCATCACGCCTTGCGGCAATGCTGAACATGGGGAGATCTCTGACAGATTCCTGCAGAAACTGGTGTGCTTGTTGACAAAGAGCCTCTTGTTGATCTTGCAAAGGTTCAGAATTAATTTTCATCTTCTTCTTCAACGTATTGTGAGGTAGGAATACCAGCTTGCTGTAAGCGACCTTGCTCTTCGGTGGGTTTTAGAACCTCTCCAGGTTTCCTGTCTTTAAAGCCTAATTGTTGAACAACTGTACCACCTGTACGTTTCTTGGTTTCTGCTTCTTGATCGAGTTCATAGCGAATTTGATCTTGGCCCATGACAATCCCGGCTTCGTCTAAGAAAGCTTGAGTACCAGTTGTATGTTCGTGGTGGGATGAATGACCGTGAGCTTGCCCAGTCAGAAGCTCATGAGCTTGGTGGTGGTGGGGAACTTCTTGTGGTCGAGGCGCACCCGGTTGCGGTGTGGGCAGTTTGTAAAAGTCAGGTGGCATTTCCAAAGAGACTTGGCTGGGAGTGACAGCGTACTCGTCCGGAGTGTTGCGCTCGAGACCTAGGTTTTGGCGAACAGATGAACAGGCAGTGAGTGCCATTAAGGCGGAAATAGTAACAATTAGCTTAGTCTTCACGGTCTTTCCCCATAAAATTGTCTAATAAAATCAACCCCACACCTATGCAGATTGCACTGTCGGCCACATTGAAAGCCGGCCAGTGCCACCCATAGGCATGAAAATCCAGGAAATCAATCACAGCTCCAAAACGAGCACGGTCAATAATATTTCCTAGGGCGCCCCCGATAATGAAACTTATTGCCCATAAAAGCAAGGGGCCTTTCGTGCGTAACAGCCAGATGAATAGAAAGCTCATGATACATAGGGCAAACAGGATAAGAAGCCATACTTGTAATTCAGAATCCGCTGCGAAAAGAGAAAAGCTCACACCTGGATTCCAAGCCATCACGATATTGAAGAATGATGTGATCGGAATCGCTCGAGGCGGATTCATGACTTGAAACGCAATGACCCACTTAGTGAGTTGGTCAAGGGTAAATATACCAAGAGCGATTATCAAAGAAGCACTGACTCGTCGACGAAGGCTAGGCTGCATGGGCGACCTCAACGGCATGCTCACAGCGTTTGCATAACTCTGGGTGGTCAGCAGATTCTCCCACTTCTTCGAGGATTCTCCAGCAGCGAGTGCATTTCTCACCTTTGGCCTCAGAAACAATCACACCGATTCCTGGGATATCTTCCAGTTGGAAGGCTTTAGCAGGGATCTCCCCTGGGATTAAATTAGCCTCTGAAGTAATCGAGAACTCAGCCAGATCAAACCCTTCAAGAAGGGGTGCGTGCTCTGGAGTCACGAAGATATCAACTTGTGCCTGCAGGCTGGAACCAATACGTTTTTCTGCACGCTCTAATTCAATAGCACCCGTAATGACTGAGCGAATCTCCCGAAGTTTCTCATACTGGTCACTCAGTGTGGAATTTCCCCATTGTTTCGGTACATCTGGGAACAGCTCCAGGTGGACGCTTCCATCTTCGGAAGGATGACGGGCGAGCCAAGCTTCTTCGGCCGTGAAACACAACACAGGGGCCAACCACTTGACCAAGCAGTCAAAGACATGGCACATGACTGTGCGTGATGCTTTACGGATGGGGCTGTCTTTTAGATCACAATACAGACTGTCTTTACGTATATCAAAATAGAATGCGGACAAATCTAAGGAGCAGAAGTTGTGAATCTCCACATAGAGTTCCTGGAAGCTAAATGCCGTTGAGCACTGGCGAACCTTTTGATCTAAGCTGTAAAGGCGGTGGAGAACCCATTGTTCCAGCTCAGGCATTTCCTCAAAAGAAACGGCTTCTGATTCCTCAAATCCATCTAGAGCACCGAGGAGATAACGAAGAGTGTTGCGATAGCGGCGGTAGATATCTTGCTGTTTTTGTAACAACTGGGGTCCTACACGCATATCTTGAGTGGTGTCCGTACCAACTGTAAGTAAGCGTAAAATGTCGATTCCTGTTTTGTCAGCAATCTTTGCGGGTGGATCAATGTTACCGGCAGATTTTGACATCTTATAGCCCTGCTCATCTAGCACCATTCCGTGGGTGAGCACTTGCTTATACGGTGGGGCATCAAATATCGCACAGGAAACCAGAAGTGAGCTGGAAAACCAACCGCGGTGTTGGTCAGACCCTTCAAGATAAAGATCTGCTGGCCATTCCAGTTCTTCACGATTGCGCAAGACAAAGCTGTGAGTACAGCCCGAATCAAACCAGACGTCGAGAGTATCCAAAACTTGCTCGTAATCTTCGGCTTTGTAATTGTCACCTAGGAATCGTTGCGAGTCAGCTGTATACCAAATATCTGTGCTCTCTTCTTTCACAGCCTCTACAATGCGGGTCATGACGTTCGGATCTCGTAAGGGTTCACCCGTCTCTTTATCGACAAACACAGTGATGGGAACACCCCAAGACCGTTGTCGTGACAAACACCAATCGGGACGACCACCCACCATTGCCTTAATACGGTTGATGGATTGGGTCGGTATCCATTTGACTTCATCGATAGCTTGAAGAGCTTTGTCTCGAAGATTGTTAGTTTCCAAACTAATAAACCATTGCGGGGTTGCCCGATAAATCAGCGGTTTCTTGGATCGCCAAGAGTGAGGATAGCTGTGAACGAGTTTACTTTCATGTAAGAGATTCCCGGCTTCTCTGAGTGTCTCGCAAACAGCTGGGTTCACTTTATAGATATGTTGGCCGGCGAACAGTGGGACAAAGTCATGGAACAAACCCCCATCAGACATTAATTCTGGGACCTCAAGGTCATGCTTCTTACCCAGCTCAAAGTCCTCTACACCGTGGCTAGGTGCAGTATGGACTAGACCGGTACCGGCGTCAGTTGTGACATGTTCACCAGCTAATAGAGGCACATCATAGTCGTATCCTTGTCCATGCAAGGGGTGATGGCATAGGGTACCCGCCAGTGCTGAACCCTTGAGGGTTTTCACCACGTCGGCACTTTCGATACCCGCCGCTTCTTTCAAGGAGTCCGCGAGCCCTTCGGCAACGAGCAACAGATCTCCTGATTCTAAAGTTGACTCATCGGTCAGCTTTTGAGTTTTCAGGATGACATAGTCAACATCGTCACCGTAGGCAATGGCCCTGTTCGCAGGCAGTGTCCACGGTGTTGTCGTCCATATAACAGCAGCACCACCTTCCAATTCAGGGACAGCCGTTTTGACCACTGGGAAACGGACATAAATAGAGGGGGACTCGTGATCTTTGTATTCTACCTCTGCCTCAGCAAGTGCAGTCTTTTCTACTACAGACCACATCACAGGCTTGAAGCCACGATACAAATTACCATTGAGGATAAACTCACCTAAGAGGCGTACAATTTCCGCTTCGGCTTCGTGGCTCATAGTGGAATAGTAATCGTCCCAATTTGCCATGACTCCCAGGCGTCGAAACTCAGCTCTTTGCACGTCAATCCAATGTTGGGCAAATTCACGGCATTTTTGGCGAAATTCCAGCAGTGGGATTTGATCTTTATCTTTACCTTCCTTGCGAAAGCCTTCTTCTACTTTTGTTTCAATGGGGAGGCCATGACAGTCCCAACCTGGAACATAAGCCACCTTATGACCCAACTTAAATTGAGAGCGGTTGATAATATCCTTAAGAAGTTTATTGATGGCATGACCTAAATGCAGGTTTCCATTGGCATAGGGAGGACCATCATGCAGGGTGAAAGAGGGCCTCTCTGAAGCAACTTCAAGAGATCTTTTGTAGAGGTTGATCTTTTCCCATCGCTCCAAAAGAGCGGGTTCTCTTTCGGGCAAATTACCTCGCATGGGAAAGTTAGTATGGGGAAGAAATAGAGTGGAGCGATAGTCTTGTGTCATGCTTTTTGCTCTTGTTTATGAAAATCAAAATAGCTTCATTAAAAAGTTTTCGATGGTTGTCCAATAGGAAAGAATTACAAACCCACTAATAAGGGCCCCTAAACCAATGCTTGTGACCAAGGTCAGGTTTGCATCAATATACTCTTTCATGGCGGGTCCATATTTCCAGAATAGCGCCGCCAGCATATAGAATCGGGTGCCCCGTGCTATGATTGAGGCTATTGTGAAAAAGGCAAAGTTGTAGTGTACAACTCCACATGTGAGGGTCACGAACTTATAAGGGATGGGCGTGAGCGCTTTAAAAGAGATAAACCAGAATCCCCAGCGATCAAAGACGCCTTGGATGCTGCTAAAAGATTCTTGCATCTTGTAAACTTCAATCAACCACTCTCCTATGGTTTCATAGAAGGCATAGCCGATTAAATAGCCAAACCAACCCCCAATAACTGACGTAATAGTACATAGAAATGCAAGGAACCAGATACGGTTTTTCTGACCTAATAACATGGCCATGTACAGAGGGTCGGGTGGGATTGGAAAAAATGAGCTTTCCGCAAAGGAAACTGCACCCAAAATCCATACAGCCTTGGGGTGGTTGGCAAAGCCTAAAACCCAATCATAAGTTTTTCGTAACATAGCTGTATACTCTCAATTTATATATCACCTTCTCGTAGCATGGAAGGCAATGAATAGCTAGGAAAATGTTGGAGTTATAGAATGTATACTAGAAGAATGCTTAGATAATGTAGTTACAAGATAATTTTTGAGTTATACCTTTCTAGTTATATTATTTTAATGGAGATACAAATGACACTTTCTTTAGGTCGTTGGAATGCCTTTGCCATGTGGAGCCTCGCGTCCCTCTTTTTTGCTTATCAGTACGTCATTCGTGTACTTCCTAATTTGATCATGCCCGACGTCATGGATAAATTTCAAATGGATGCGAGTGTCTTTGGGCAGTTCTCAGGCATTTTCTACATAGCCTATGCTATTGCTCACATTCCTGTAGGCATCCTTCTTGATCGTGTCGGGCCTCGTTTGGTTCTACCTGTCCTCATTCTACTCACTGCTTCGGGCATGCTTCCTCTCTTATATTCTGACGTTTGGATCTACCCAATTATGGGTCGAGCCCTCATTGGCATCGGATCTACAGGTGCCATTCTGGGTATTTTCAAAATTGTTCGTATCGTTTATCCCGAGGAGAAGTTTACTCTCATGTCAGGTATCTCCATTGCCATTGGTTTTGCCGGTGCTATCTATGGGTTTCAACCCAACAACTATAATATCACTGTGTTTGGATGGGAAAATGTGGTGTTGGGCTTGTTTGTTATAGGTATGGTTCTTGCCTCACTCTCCTATTTAGTAATGCCTAAACAGAAGATTGAACCTATGAAATTTCAAAACATTTGGGAAGATATTTGGGCTGTTTTTTCCAATCCCATGGTTTTATCTCTGTGTTTACTGGGTGGTTTGATGGTGGGGCCTCTCGAAGGATTTGCGGGTGTCTGGGCAACGGAATACCTCAAAACAGTTTATCATTACAGTGACAACTGGGGCTCCACCTTACCCTCCTTTATTTTCTTTGGAGTGGGATTTGGTGCTCCCTTGCTTGCCTATCTTGCTAACAAAACCCATTCATACTACGGAATGACTATTTTGTCCGGGATAGGCATGGCCGTAGGATTTACACTTCTTCTGATGGGGCTTCTGGACCGTCCCACCATGATGATTATCTTTAGCATTATTGGGATTCTATCAGCTTTCCAAATCCTAGTTATCTACTTGGCCACCACCTATGTACATGAGAAGGTTTTAGGCCTGACAACTGCATGTGCCAACATGATTATTATGGGCTTTGGATACCTGTTCCATAGTTCTATTGGTGAATTACTCACTATCTTTTGGGATGGTTCATCAACGGCGGATGGTGCGGCAATCTATAACTCTTACGCTTATACAATGGCTCTGACCATCATCCCCCTAGGATGTGTCCTGGGTACACTTGGGTTCAGTTGGCTGGCAGTAAGACGGAAAGCTTAGTACTGATATATCATTCTTACAATCTAATACAGGGGAAAACCGAAAGGCTCTCGTCCACATCTAATCTTTCATATCTTTCCAGAAATCTTTCACCTTGGTGAAAAAGCCTTCTGATTGAGGACTTGAGTGCGATTTCTTCTCCAAGCCAGAGAACTCCTGCAAGAGGTCTTTTTGTTTTTTACTGAGGTTTGTGGGAGTTTCCACCATAGCCTGAATAAACATATTTCCTCGTCGTCCTGTGCGAAGAATAGACATTCCCTTGTCTTTGAGGCGAAACTGCTTGCCTGATTGGGTTCCTGCAGGGATTTTCACGCGGGATTTTCCTGCATCAATAGTTGGGACTTCGATGTCACCCCCTAAGGCTGCTGTGACCATGGGTATTGGCACTTGGCAGTAGATGTCATTGCCGTGGCGCTCAAAGAATTTATTGGGTTTGATGTGCAAGAAGATATAGAGATCCCCTGCAGGGCCTCCACGAAGACCCGCCTCACCTTCGCCTGCAAGACGAATACGAGAGCCATCTTCGATGCCGGCTGGCACATTAGCAGAGAGAGTTTTTTCCTTACGAATCCTGCCAGATCCATGACATTTTTTACAGGGATCCTTGATCTCTTGGCCTATACCATGACAGCCATGACAGGTGCGTTCGATAGTGAAAAATCCTTGCTGAGCGCGAACCTTACCGCGGCCATTACAAACCGAACAAGTGGCAGGCTTCGAGCCTTTGGCAGCACCGGATCCTGAACAATCGTCACACTTCCCATGGGTTGAAACTTTGATTTTCTTCTTCAATCCCTTGAAGGCTTCTTCAAGTGTAATCTCCATATTGTAACGGAGGTCAGAGCCACGCATTTGAGCTTCTGCTGCGGATGTGCGGCGGTTTCGACCACCCCCTGGGGCTCCGCCACCCCCCATGAATTCGCTGAACATTTCTTCGAAGATGTCACCAAATCCACCAGCATCACCGGGATGAAATCCACCACCAAATCCGCCGGGATTAGCTCCTCCGCCCGCAGCAAAGGCGGCATGACCCATTTGGTCGTATGCAGCGCGTTTTTGTTCATCTTTTAAAATATCGTAGGCTTCGCTAATTTCTTTAAATTTTGTCTCGGCTTCTTTATCACCCGAATTTTTGTCAGGGTGATATTTCATTGCGAGTTTGCGGTAAGCTTTCTTCAACTCGTCCTGGGATGCAGATTTAGAAACACCGAGAATTTCGTAATAGTCTTTTGCCATGATTGGATCTCTTAAAAGATGGGGGCCCCGAAGGGCCCTGGATTTAAAGGGTTAGGCTTTCTGAGACTCGTCATTGTCTGTGTCTGACTCGTCTACTTCTTCAAACTCAGCTTCAACGATATCTTCCACGTTATCAGAACTTTCTTCAGAGGCTTGGGCCTCACCTTCGGGTCCAGCAGCTTCTTGCTGAGCCTTATAGAGAGCTTCACCTAATGCCATAGAGGCTTGAGTGAGTGCTTCCATCTTTCCTTTGATGTCATCGCTATCTTCACCTTCAAGAGCTTCTTTTAACTCTTTAATAGCCGCTTCTATTTTATCTTTATCTTCAGCACCGATCTTGTCTTCATTCTCAGACAAAGTCTTCTCTGTGGTGTGGACAAGAGTATCAGCTTGATTGCGTATTTCAATCATTTCGCGGCGCTTTTTGTCTTCAGAGGCATGCGATTCCGCTTCTTTGAGCATGTTATCAATGTCATCCTCTGATAGACCACCGGAAGCTTCAATTCGAATTTGTTGCTCTTTACCCGTAGCCTTGTCCTTCGCATTGACGTGAACAATACCGTTTGCATCAATGTCGAATGCCACCTCAATCTGAGGAATGCCGCGAGCTGCAGCTGGGATACCTACCAGATCAAACTGACCTAAGATTTTATTGTCAGCTGCCATCTCACGCTCACCTTGGAAGACGCGAATGGTCACGGCTGTTTGGTTATCCTCAGCCGTTGAGAAAACCTGACTTTTCTTTGTAGGAATAGTTGTATTGCGATCGATGAGGCGAGTAAACACACCCCCGAGAGTCTCAATACCCAAGGACAGAGGTGTAACGTCCAGTAGCAGAACGTCTTTTACGTCACCCTTCAAGACACCACCCTGGATGGCCGCACCAATAGCAACAACTTCATCAGGATTTACGCCACGGTGTGGTTCCTTACCAAAGGCTTCTTTAACTTTCTCAATAATCTTGGGCATGCGGGTCATACCACCTACCAGGATTACTTCGTCAATATCTCCAGCTGAAAGGCCAGCATCTTTCAAAGCGGCTTTGCAAGGACCCATCGTACGTTCAATCAAATCATCTACCAGGCTTTCGAGCTTGGCGCGGGTCAACTTGACGTTCAAGTGCTTTGGTCCTGAAGCATCAGCTGTGATAAATGGCAGATTAACGTCGGTTTGTAGACTGCTTGAAAGCTCGATTTTTGCTTTTTCAGCTGCTTCTTTTAGCCGCTGCAACGCCATAGTATCTTGGCGCAGATTGATTCCTTGTTCTTTTTTGAACTCATCAGCGAGGTAGTCAATAATGCGAGCATCGAAGTCTTCACCACCGAGGAAGGTATCTCCGTTGGTAGATTTAACTTCAAATACACCATCGCCTAACTGTAAAATGGAAATATCAAAGGTACCACCACCCAAATCGTAAATTGCAATTGTGTGATCATGCGATTTCTTATCCAAACCATAA
>CAJQNC010000085.1 GCA_905479605.1 uncultured Alphaproteobacteria bacterium
GTCGATTGAGTCACCAGTATATCTGCAAAGCTGCTCATTGTTCCTCCAATGTAAGTCTATCATTGAAAAAATTATAACCTGATGACAGAGAAAGTTACACACTAATTAGACCGGATGGGGGACTTTTGCAGAGGTTTCAAGAAGTGATAATAATAAGGAACGTAAGGAATTACGTGATGAAAAAGCCGTTACAAAGGATGATTTAGGAGAGGGGCAAAAAGTAGTCTTAACAGCTGAAGGAAATTCTATTCAAGATGCATATCGTATTAAAGGCATAGGATCATATAAAATTCTAGAATGGTCAGACCCCACCTATAGTGCTGAGGAAGGAGAGCCTTTGCTGACAACTATTGTTGCTTCTTGTGCTCTCAAGACACCAGCGAGCGTGACACCATTTGAGATTAAAGTTAAGTTGGAAGGGCATAACTTCCCGCGATTGGAAATCAAGCTAAGCAAATGCTATATGAAAGAGCTGCAAGCTGTCTATGCGATGGTACAATTGCAAAATAAATCTTTTGACGAAACACACCAAGTCGTGACTCGGGACAAAGATAAAATAGGTGAAGAGTTTCAAGCGCGTTTGATTAACCTGCAAGTAAGAGCTTATAACTTTCTGAGGTCGCCTGGGAGTCAACCAGTTGATACGCTTACAATGATAAGACTAAAGGATATTATTAGAGGTCTGCGTGCAACCTTTATAGGAGACAATTGGGAAGCTTATGCGGCAAAATTTCCGCGGCAATTTCTCGAAATGGCAGTTGATCGCTATGAACACTTATCCAAATTCCATGTAAATGTTCTAGAAACCATGGCGGCTCGTGAAGCACAGATCACGATTGAGACACTAGAGCTGCAGGTATCTTTAAGCGAACACTGTAAACACCTTTCTCCTCAAGAGAGGCTAAGTTTATTTGAACAGTTGATGGAACATGGAAACTCAAAACGACTTCGCCTTAGAAGTCGTCAAGCAGAAGCCACAGAGAATCCAGAAATCTATCACCGAGGAGCTGAGGATGAATGTAGGAAAGTTGCTGTATTTCTGGATTTCTTTCAGGTAACGCATATAATGGAAACCTTTCCAAAGCAGCTCCAATGGAGGTTGAATCTCGTCTTAAAAAGCTTTTATAGTTTTCTGCTTAAAAATCCAGAATATGATAGGCTCTATATTACTTCCTGTGCTCGAGCGCTTCTTAAAGGTTATCAACATTTACAGATGTATCACCTAGACATTGTTTCAAAACAACAAGAAGTCATGCAAGAAATCCAAGAAAAATACGATCGACTTGTTGAATTTCTTGGAGATTCTCCCGATAAAGAGGGCAGAAAAGCTGAGTTAGAAAGGCAAAGGGACAAAAAGATAAAGAAAATTGGAGAAAGGGTCGAGCTGGCAGCACTTAATCCTGCAGATAATAGAACATCTGCTCAATCAAAAATAGATGTGATTCTGGAAAGAATCAGAATGCTTCTAGAGTTTAAAACGGTAATGGATGAAAAGCTTGAAGGGGATCTTAAGGCAATTATAGATAATCAACGGCTACAGCTAGCAAAGGAAAATCTAGTGACACAGACCTTAGTGTTAGGTTCAAGTTCTTCAAGCTTTCGAAAGTGGAAAAGTAGCAATAAAAAATAAGATAACTATTTAAGGTCCCTCTGCAAAAGTGAGCGTTTCTTCCTGAGATCTCGGATACGTGACTCGCAACCCAGGCAAATTCTGGGCTCGTCTATGCTCCGTGATTGTAAGTTTCAAAGGGGAGGTTCCCCAACTATTTATTCAACAAAGCCACCACAAGGGGAGAGGTTAAATTTAGTTAATTTCACTAGATGTTCTTGATTCAAAAATCCTACGGTAGTGAGAGTGAGAACTCTTAAGTTATGATCTCATGGGTGTTGATGCAGCAGCAGGCGGCTTTAATACCCTTTCAGGGGATAGCGTTCCTTCGATGCATGAGTATCCTGACAATTCTCTGGGGCACAGTCTATTTAGCTGTTGATCTACTTGATCTAAGCTTACTCACAGATGTGGAAATAGAAATAGACCTAATTGTTTTTGAAGCTTCGAAGGATATCATAAGCCTGCCAGAGAACATCTAGAGCATTCAATACGTTGAAAACTTTGTAAACACAATGAAGCTGGTGGCCAATACCTCCAGCTTCTTTTTTTACACTAGGACTTACAAGCCTTCTGCGCCGCTTCGTTGGCTTTCGTAAAGCCTTTCAAAGTATAGGTATCTGTTGTCAATGTACCCCGTGACGACGTGGCATGAATAATTAATTTCATACCTTTTTTCATAGAGGTCGCTACTTTTGTGTCTTCCTTAGCAAATGCAGCTTCAGGAGTTGTCTGCAACTCATATTTAGTCTTGTCATCGATTAATATTTCAGCAGGCGCATTGGTATTAATGGCATAGCCCATGATGGTGCTAATTTCATCTTTCACGTTTTCCTTGGGGCGGTGGCTGACCATTAGGAATGTATCGCCACGTGAAGTGTAGTTGCCCTCACTTTTTTCAGGTTGGCAAGCCGCAAAACATACTCCATCAGCTTTGTAAGCGCTCCACTTACCATAGTTGCCAATGAGTTGGGGGGAGGCAGCCATGGCAGATGATGCGCATAGGGCTAAAGTGGTAAAGAGAGTTATTTTCATGAGATCCTCAGAGTTTTTATTGATTGATGATCCCTAGTATAGTCAAAATGCCGTCGGCCTCAACCCGCAAAAAATTGTTCCCGCAAAATTCGTTCATTCAAATGGTGATCTTCGTCAAAAAGGATAGTGACTGATTGATTTTTATCTTGGTAGATATTGACTCGCGTCACATCACGAATCTCTGTAAAATCTGCCACAGCACTGACGGGGCGCTTATCTGTTTCGAGAACCGTAAAAGTAATATGATCTGTATTGGGCAGCAAAGCTCCACGCCAGCGGCGCGGGCGGAAGGCACTGATGGGAGTGAGAGCTAAGAGATCTGACTCGATGGGGACGATGGGTCCATGTGCAGAGAGGTTATAAGCCGTGCTGCCTGCAGGAGTTGCCACGAGGGCGCCATCACAGATGAGTTCTCCCAAGCGAATAACTCCATTAATGGCAATCTGTAACTTGGCGGCTTGTCGGCTCTGGCGAAGCAGAGATACCTCGTTGAATGCTATGGCTTTGTGGCGCTTCTTGCCTTCAGTTTCTGCTTCCATAACTAAGGGGTGAAGAGTGATTCTATGAGCTTTTTCAAGGCGCTCAGGTAATTTTTCCAGGCAAAGTTCATTCATGAGGAAACCAACACTGCCACAATGAATTCCATAGACTGGAGTGCTTTTGGGTCGGTGCTGGTGCAGGACTTCAAGCATGAAACCGTCCCCTCCCAAAGCCACGATCACATCTGCTTCATCCGCAGATTTATTGGAATACCACTGGGTTAACTCCCGCAGAGCAGCTTGAGCTTCATCAGCAGGGGAGGCCAGAAAACAGATGTTGGGCATAGAGACTTTCCTGTGTCAGCTCAATAAAATACTACTTTATCACTATACAGGAAAATGCATCTTGCAGCCAAATATAAAGCGGCTCGCTTATTTATTTTATCTTAAACCGCGTATCATAGTCGCCCTGGGTGAGGATATGCTGTACGGCCTTGCGTGTATTGACATCAATGACAACAGGAGCACGTAAGTTAGCGGTCACCATAGGTTGTGGTTCAAAATGGGTAGAGATAAGCAACAAGAATAGAGCGTCTTCAAGCTCACAACCCAACGCACTTGCAGCTTCTTCCAGGTCCTTTTGGGCAATGAGGTCAATTTTTGGGTCAAGAGGCAAAGTCACCAAAGTGAGCTTAGGTACCTGTAAGCTGTGTAGCATGAGAAAGCTGGATAGATTAGCTCCAGGCATTGGCGCTAATGCATATTCAGTAGCTTCTTCTAAGCCAGGCATGCCTTTTTCAAATGTAATCGCTTTTGCTTCATCTACCCGAATGTCCCCAAAAGGAGTGACGAGTGTCTCAATGGTATCTGAATTCTCTGATGATGTGGAGAAAGCTGGCCCAGCCTGGTTTTCAATGTAACTTTCTGTGGCTTCCTGGTTTTGTTCTGTAAAAGTCATAGTGATCTCCCCTTATGCGGCTTGTGCTGCGAAATTTCTCACGAACTCGCTTAGTTGATGTTGCATTTTGGCTGTCATGGTATGGGCCAATTGCAACTGAATTTGTTGGTTCTTTTGCTGTACGATCTTCTCAAAAATCTTAGTGGCTCGAATGTCATCGGCTTCTTCACGGGCTAAGTCGTGGTTCTGTTGAGCATCTTTCTTGGCTCGTTCATTATCCCGCTGTTCGTTAAGAACTTTGCTGTAAGGGCCATTCGATATTTCAGTGATCCCCTCCATAAGCAGGTCAGCTGCAGCCCCCAACCATGCGTTGTCAGGGTTACCACTGGTCGTAGCAGTGGCTGCCATCAGGGCTCCACGTAACACCTTCTCAAAGCCTGTGTGATCTGCTGTCACCAGGTTTGTGACATCATTTCCCTGATAATAATCGATTTTAGGAAGCTCAAAGAATTGCTCAAAACCTAATCCTCCCGTAGCCTCTGTGGGGTCAGAGTTGGCACCCCCAAGAATGAGTAGTTTACCACTGTCATTCGTAGAGAACTGCAAGTGACCACCAGCATCATAAGTGGCTGTAAAGCCTGCAACGTGCGGTGTCATCGCTGCAGCAACAGCTGTTCGGAGCTCTCCCATGTTGGTGACAGCAGTCAGGTCAACCGTGACTTCTTTTAACAGCATGTTGCTGTCTTCGTCCCGAACGGCCAATGTCAGCGAGTTGGGGCTGGTGAGTGGATCATATCCTACAGCATCCCGCGTAGGATCGTTGCCACCAGGTACCGGAGTCGTTCCTGTTACAGCAGAGGTTGGCTGTCCCGTGCCAATCATAATCCCCAAGTTAGGGTCATTGGTTGAGAACTTCAAAGCACCTGAAGCTGTGTAATCCACCGTAAACCCACCCAAGCCAGCACCCGTCATGGCATCTTGAATGGTGGTGCGTAATTCAGCCATAGTATTAATCTGGGAGGGGGGATTGGTCAGGTTGATAGTCACATCAAAGGCTGTGGTTCGGGTGGTATTGTCCCGAATTTTAATATTGAGAAGACCATTCCCAGCGAAGGTTTCATTGTCCCGGTCAATATCGGTGGCTCCTGGAATGACTTTCGTTCCAATCAGTGTGTGCATCTCATGAAGCTTAGCAGGAGCAAAGTCAATCTTGGTTCCACCTAGAATATAGTTGCCGTCACTATCTTGGACATTGAGCTGGCGAACCATTTCTTCCAAAGCATTCTGGGCAATTAATGGGAAAGAAGAGTTATCTGGTTTCGCATCATTATTGGCCCCAACCGTGTCAGCATATAGACTTTGAGCAATATTCACCACATTTTGAATGGCTGTCTCAGCATCTCGTAGCTTAAGTCCTTGCAATTCAGTTTGGCGGATTGTGTGATCAGCCCAAGTTTCTTTGCCCTCCGCCCGTACCACCCGTCCTGAATCTTTCGATTCAGCATAATTAGTGGCCTCAGCTCCACTGGAAATCTGCGCGGTCGAGCGATTGACCTGTTCTTGGGCGCGGCTGGTGTTGAGTTCAGCGCGGATATTTTGTGCCAAGGTGGATGGAGTGATAACCATGGTTTGTTCCTCTTTTATGCCGCAGCGGCCACGTTAATGACTCGATTGAGTGCGTTAAAGAAAATGTGTTGTGATGCTAAAATAGCGTTATACCAGATGGATGTGAGCTGAAAGTCATTCAATGTTTGCTCCACATTGACGCCGCTATAGTCGGACATTTCCTCCACAGCATTAACTTTTAATGTCTCGATTTGCTCGAAGCTCTGCTTGGCATTGGCCGCGTTGCGAGACTCACTTCCCAAAATTGAGGCTGCATAGGATTCTAATGTTGTGGTCACAGGGTTCAAATCACCCGCGCTCGAAAAGTCATGGGTTGTTTTATGAAGGTTGACCATTTGGTCAACAATGCGGGCATCACCGGCAGCAATGCCTTCGGTTACACCCATCGTGATTGTTTGATCAGTTAGGATTGATCGCGCCAAAAGGGAGGGTTGGTCTTTTAGTGTTTGCTTGACCCGAATCGTGTTGGCTGCCCCTAAACGAGGGTTGGTGTCAGGCTGCAGACCAAATGTCTTCTGGAAAGACTCGCCTGTTGTATTTTCGGTAGCAAGCTCCCCGATAGAGTTGATCTGGATGCCCAGGTCGTCATTACCCGAATTGATCACAAGGGCTCCATTAACAATGCTCATATCAAAGCTACCAGCAGTAAGGCTGCCATTGAATGCGGTTATTACATCATCAAGCGTTGCAGCCGTTGTGAGGTCGAGGTTATGACTTTCTGCCACGGTTCCGGAAACTTTATCGACTACAGCAATTTGTAATGTGCCGGTAAAATCAAATCCATCTGTCCCTGCAAGTCCAGTCACAGCGCTTGTTAGCGTCTTAGGAGGCTGAACATCATCAATGGTATAAAAGTCATTGAGCCGGAAGAATTCACAGATGCCTTTTCCGGTCTCCGTTTCGATCGCATAAGCCCCAACAGAGGTAATGGCAACTCCTAGGGTTGCTGCTCCAGAAGTCACTTCTAATGTGCCACCTGCTGTAAGCCGCATATCAAATGACGCAACATCACCCTGTATAGCCGTATTGATTGCATTTCGGAAATCGAACACGTTTGTGACTGTCGACATATCTAAGTCAGTATAAGAAACAACCTTATTATCATTGGTATTCATGACAGCGACACGTAGCATTCCCGTAGCGCTGAGAGCCATTGTGTCGCGCTCTGTATTATCTGCCCCTGGGATAGTATGCTCACCGGTCAGGGTGCTCGAGGCGCGATAGCTAGTGCCACAGTTGTGAATGGAGTTGACGGCCTTGGTTAAATGAACTGTCAACTCGTCCAGCTTTTCTTGAGTCTGAGGAAGGTGCTTATCGCGCAGGTCCAGTAGCCCTCTGAGCTTACCTGACTTGATTTGGTTTGAGATATCCCGTCCATCAACATCAAAGATGCCCTGCAGTCCATTGTCAGGATAACTGAGCTGGGCGGAAAGCTGACTGCTTGGATTGAAGCTCAAATGGCGGGCTTTAGAAATTAATAAGGGAATGCCTGACTTTGTCTGAATGTAATCATTGCCAGAACTTCTCTTGAGATTCTCAACAGGCAGGTATTCAGATAATTGTCGCAACAATGAATCGCGGCGATCAAGAAGAGCAGAAGCGTTACTTCTTTTGCCTTGAGCAAATGCCATCTCACGGTTATTGGCTTCCATCTGATCAAGAATTTTATTGACCTCGGTCACGGCCTCATCAATCAGGGTTTCCGTTTCCAGACGTTCTTTTTGTACACCATCAGCAAACGTTTTGATGTGCTCCGCCACTTGCTCAGCTGCACGCATAACGTCAGTAGCACTCTGAGGGTTGGTAGGGTTTAAGCTAAGAACATCCAAGGATTTAAAGAATTCGGTCATCAGGTGACTGGTATCTTCTTTTTCTCCAAACAGCCCAAAGAACCGCTGAATCTCACGTAAGCCCTCATGGGTGGCCTCAGCTTCACCCAGCTTAGATGTTTGGTTCATCACATTATCATGCAGGTATTGATCAAACTGTCGCTTGATGTCCGTAATGCGGACACCTTGAGCCTTGCCTTGGGTTGCATTGGTCTGCAATACCACTTTTTGTGCCACGTAATTTTCGTTCATGGCATTGCTGAGGTTGTTGGTACCAACCTCCATCATGCGGCGGGCGGCATCCTGAGCAGATAAATTGGCAGCGATAGTTGATCCAGTCATGCTAGAACCTCTGATCCATAGTGAGCGGTGTTGGCGTGTGACCATACACCTTGTTAAACTGAGGAATCATGGCGCCCGAACCACTGTAGGCATCTACATTCCGGTTATTTTGTTTGGCGACCTCAAGCATGACCATCATGATCTTCTGTCCTGTATCATAGGCCGATTTAATGGATTGGGAATTTCGCTCTGCGGAAGACTGCAGAGATCTGGTTGCTGCAATGAATTCATCTTTTGCATCGCGGGAGAGCCCGCGAATCAGTTCTGGCCTCTGATCCAGAAGCCGCATTTGGACGGCGTATTGACCGGTCAGCTTATCTTTACGCTTTTGTGAGGCTTCCATCTTGTCGTTGTCATGGTTGCGCATATATTCAATCTCTTGCTCCATCAGAGCATTGATTTGGTAAGTAAGGTCCATGAACCTCTGAATTTCGGGTGGGAATCTTTTAAGCATTTTGAGCCTCCTGTAACATTAAGAGTTGATCCGCCATTTGGGCGACAAAGGGGTGAAACGCAGCGTCATGGGACAAAGCCTCACCAAACGTTGATTCACGAAAATAGTTTTGCATGTCATTGGCTCCACCGCTGTTGCCAAACAAAGAGTCACCTTGGTCTTCGTTGTCTTCAAGGGGAGGGGAGAAAATTTTGCCTAGTAGCATACCAAAGAACTGCCTTGATTGGTCATAGGCCTGTTCGTAGTCCTTGGCATGCTGAGGTCCTTGTGGCTCATGAAGAGCTTGCGTTCCAAGGGTTGAAGAAGGAAGTACATCGAGCATTACATCACCTCAATTTCTGACTGCAAAGCACCTGCAGGGCAATTTCAAGGGTGAAGTGCGAATTCCGATTTAGAGGCTACCCCTTTTTAGTGCCTCTTTCAAGAAGGCTTCTTTGGGTGTCATAAACTCTAACACCTTCATAGGCCTGTTGTTCAAATTATCTACGATCTCATCAA
>CAJQNC010000086.1 GCA_905479605.1 uncultured Alphaproteobacteria bacterium
ATTGATGAGATCGTAGATAATTTGAACAACAGGCCTATGAAGGTGTTAGAGTTTATGACACCCAAAGAAGCCTTCTTGAAAGAGGCACTAAAAAGGGGTAGCCTCTAAATCGGAATTCGCACTTCACCCTTGAAATTGCCCCTTCCAACCTTGCATCTCTAGTTTGAACCTGTAGATCGTGAGCTCGTTCAATCCAGCTTTTTCCTGGTCGCTTAGCTTCTACAGAAAGTTTATCGGCTGCCTGCCAGTCAAACTCTGGTGCAACACCCTCTATCCACACCAAAGGAGTGGGGCTATAGAAGGTAGTGAAAACAGCATCTTGAACATAACGCATGTAAAAGGCTTTGAGCTCCATTGCATCAATTGAGGTGCTGTTCAAAGCGGGAAAGCTTTTGTCAAAGTTTTCTTTAATCCAAGGGTTTAGGCGATCTGCTTCATATAAATTCAAATCCTTTGGGCAGCCATAAACCCAGCTGTAACCATTATCAAGGGCTGCTTGCATCAGAGTCTCGTCAGAAATAAGGGGCTTAGAAGAAGGATCCTTCTCATCAAAAGAGTGGCATGCTCCATATTTCTCTTTTAATTTTGGGGCATGTTGATTTAGAAAATGTTCCCGATCAAAGCCACATAAATACGGAACAGCATTTGCTAGTGACGGTAAGTAAATGCATAGAGAAAATGCAGCTACGGCGGTTGCTTTAGCAAAAATACTTTTGAATGAATACATGATTTAGACTACCTCTAACAATAATTTATAATATTAAGTACTAAATTAAATATGGTGTGTCCGAGACGTAAAGTCAATCTATTTGTAAGTTATTATATTCTAAGTTATTGCAATTATTAGGGATCTGTTAATATAACTTTCTAAGACGTCTTCATACGTAAACGGAAACGCAACGTCTCTGTGCCCTGCTCGGGAAGAGATAATTTCCACTCGGCCGCATCACCATTGACTTCTGTATGAGTATGGGTTTCTCGTAATAGGGACCACTCACCTTTGAACTTCTGTATAAAGCTGATATCAAGTGGAGAGTTTGTTTGGTTCGTTAATGTGACTGTGTAACCTGTCTCTACGACTTGGTTGCTGAGTCGTCGGATATCAGTTTGCTTTAACTCGGACGTGACATCGTTGGTATTACCAAGCCTCAAAGAAAAGGTCTCCCCCTTTCCAATAGCTGTCGTTTGGTTTTCACCCATATAGCTGAGGTGGCCCTGCTTATTTTTTTGGAAGACCTTGATCACGCCCGCTGGAAGGGATTGTCCCAGGCCGCTTTTATCTTCATTTTTTACGGAAAGCCACTGCTCAGCTTGCGGCTTCATAATTAAGCCATTCTCATCTTTCTCTACCTCAGCTGGGCTGTAGAGACGGTAACTCTTTGTTGTTAGGATGTTTTGAGCAGAAAACCATTCAACATTTTTTGATGCTAAGTCTGGAATGGTGATAGGGCGTTCTATATTATAGGTTACGCTTTCTTCTTCGCGCTGCCCTTCCGCAATGCGAATATTAGCCTTTGTAAACTCAACCCCTGTGGCGTTGTGAATGTTTATCCAGTTGTTGATATCGATAGCTGATGCATCATCGGACACAATGATGGTGTAGCTAGAATCCCAAGACAAGCCTTGGGCTATGTAGCTGATTTCATAGTCTAGATTCATTTTTGCTTTACTAAGAAGCTTCACTGTCATGAGGGGGTGTTGTGTCAGCCTGTAAGGTATGCCTTTAAAAGCAATCCGATTTGCGTCCACAGCCTGAATATTAGACTGCACTCCTAGCTTGACGCCCTGAGGAGTCTCAATAATGGCTTCGGTACCATCTACAGCTACGAGCCGAACACCCTCAAAATTTCCACCTGGAGCCTGAGGTGCAAGAAGGACTTCCGTGCCCACCGAGCCTTCGAGGAGAGTTTTGCGCGTGATGAGGTCTGACTGGAAGCTGTATTCAGTGAATGTGACAGGTGTTTCTGCAGAGGGAGCTTGTAGCAGGATGGAGCCTGATTGGACTTCTCTCGGAATATTGCGAATCAGAATTTTGTTGGAGCCAGGTACAACGAGGGCATGGCGTTTTTCTCTAATCAGTCCTCGCCCTTCGGGGTAAACGACCAGAATAATTTCGTCAGGGGCTTTGCCTGTTTCAACGACTTCTGCTTGTTAGAAAGTAGGCAGCAGAAATAAACAAAGTGTGAGTAGTGTTTTGAACATAGTTGTTATCCCGTCTTCTTTAGCTCTAGTGTCTGTACCTCTCTTGGAATGCTATCCAATTGAGCGACCTCATTGATGTCGACTTGGGCAGCGCCTGCACCAAGGTCTTTAAAACAACGAGCACTCACCATAACCCGTGACTCCAAGCTTCCCATGGCTTGGTTGTAGGAGTGCACTGCCGTTCCTAAATTCCGACCTAACTTTATAAAATGCTCGCCCATGTCGGAAAGTCGTTTATGGAGTTCACGACCCAATTCGCTGATCTCCTGTGCGTTTTGTGCAAGACTTTCTTGGCGCCAACCATAAGCCACAGCTCGCAAGAGGGCAATCAGTGTGGTAGGCGTGGCAAGGATTACACGCGCATCAGCACCCACTTCTATTAGGGAAGGGTCATGCTCAAGGGCCGCACTAAAGAAAGTTTCCCCTGGTAAAAATAACACAACAAATTCAGGGGCTGGCTGGAATTGATCCCAATAGGCTTTGCTAGAAAGCTCTTTGATGTGGGACCGTACTTGCTGGGCATGTTCCAGTAGCTTTTGTTTGCGAATCTCTTCGTTGGGAGCTTCTAAAGATTCAATATACGCAGACAAAGCGGCCTTGGCATCGACAACAATACGTTTTCCACCTGGTAAATTCACAATCATATCGGGGCGGAGGCGCTTATCTTCTTTGTTTACAGAAACCTGTTCATCAAAGTCACAATGAGACAGCATGCCGGCCATTTCGACGACGCGACGCAATTGAATCTCTCCCCAGCGGCCACGGACTGTGGGGGAGCGGAGAGCGTTAACAAGGTTAGAGGTTTCTGTTCGAAGTTCCTTTTGAGATGTGACCAGCTCACTGACTTGTTGGCGTAAGACTTGATATGCACTGGCTCGTTCTGTTTCGAGGGCCTGTAGTTTTTTATCGACTTCTTCAAGTGACTTACCAACGGGCTTCACTATATCATCAATAGCCTTTTGTTTTTGTTCCATAGTGTGGTGGGTATTCTCCTGGAACTTCTCAAATGTGGTGCGGGCCAGGTTCATAAAAGATTGATTATTTGTAGCCAAAGCGTCCGCAGACAAGGCTTTAAATTTATCCTCCCATATGGCCTGAATTTCTTTTATCTCAGCAAGCTTCTCCTTGGATGCCTGTTCCATGAGATCAGAACGTTCTTCATAAACGGCGACTTTATGGGAGTAATAAGAGAGTTTGCGCAGAAAGAACAAGCTGGTTGCAAAAGCAGCAACAACCAATCCAATTGTGAAAGCGGCTCCGTGAGAAAAAAAATCCATATATTGCCTACTTATCGTCTTAAATTAAAATTTATTTCGGCCATCATCTCAATTAGGGCTAGCTTCTTACGAAAACTTAGTCTAGAAAGTGCTCATACCCTAATCTAAGAGATACACCTTTTAGATACATTTTACCAGAGGATATGGAGGGGCACGGTGGCCGATTTTGTACTTATTATTCAAGCCATTTTTGGATTGTTTGCCTTTTTAGGCATAGCCTGGTTCTTCAGTGAAAACAGGAAAGCAGTCAATGTCAAGCTCGCTCTCATGGGGTTGGGCTTTCAAATCTTCATTGCAGTACTGGTTTATAAATTTAGTTTTGTTCGGGAAGGTTTTCTCTGGCTTGGTGCTGCAGTCATTGCTTTGAAAGATGCCACTGTTGCTGGTACCAGTTTTGTATTTGGCTACCTTGGGGGTGGGGCTTCACCCTTCGCGCCTTTAGAGGGTGCAAACACATTTATTTTTGCTTTCGAAGCTTTGCCTATTGTGATTGTGATCAGCGCCTTGTCGATGCTGTTGTTCCATTGGAAAGTCTTGCCGATTTTTGTCAAGGGTGCATCCTTCTTGTTCCAACGCAGTATGAACATTGGTGGTGCTCTCAGTGTCTGCGCTGCAGCAAAAGTCTTTCTTGGACAAACCGAAGCACCGCTTCTCATTCGTCCTTACTTAGCTAAATTCACACGTAGTGAACTCTTCACCGTGATGGTGGCAGGTATGGCCACGACGTCAATTTCTATCATGGTTCTTTACGCCATGATCCTGCAGGATACCATTCCTGATCCCATGGCTCAAATATTGACAGCTTCTATCATCAGCGTCCCTGCAGCCATTACCATTTCCCGAATATTGATTCCTCAGGTTGGTGAAGAAACAACTGGCCACTTGGTTATGCCTTACAAATTCTCAGGGGCTATGGAAGCGATCTCCCAAGGAACTGGCGATGGCATGAAGCTCTTCCTTAATATTCTGGCCATGCTGATAGTGTTCCTTTCTTTGGTAGCACTTGCCAATGCCACTTTGAGCATTTTCCCCAGCCCCTTTGATGAACCGATTAGCTTGCAGCTATTAATGGGATTTATTCTTTCTCCCGTGACCTGGCTGATGGGTATTCCATGGAGTGAGGCCATTCATGCAGGAGCCCTGTTGGGTAAGAAAACCATCCTAAATGAGATCATCGCTTTCATTGGCCTTGCTGAATTGAAGGATGGCGTACTCAGTGAAAAAAGCCGCCTTATTATGACGTACGCACTTTGTGGGTTCGCGAACCTTTCCAGTATCGGCATCCAGATCGGTGGCATCGGAACCATGGTTCCCGAGCGTAAGCAAGAGATCATCCGCTTAGGATTCAAGGCCATGATTGCAGGTACCGTTGCAAGCTGTATGAGTGGTACGATTATTGGGGTTCTGTACAGTATTGGGTAGTTTTTGGACCCTTACTTCCTTCCATTGACCTTTTTCCACCCTTCTGTCAGGATATCGCCTATAATAAATAAACAAGCAGGGATAAGGTATGTCTTCGGACTTTGATAAAGGGCGCCCTATGTCGCCCCATCTGCAAATATACAAACCCCAGATGACTTCGGTTCTCTCCATTTTTCATAGACTTTCAGGCATTATCCTGTTCTTTGGCGCTTTCCTTTGGGCAGGCTGGCTCATCGGTTTAGCTTCCGGGCCAGAGTGTTATGTGTGGGTCCAAAACCTAGCCCTTCACCCCCTGGGGTTGTTTGTACTGGTCGGGTGGAGCTTTGTTCTGTTCTATCACCTGCTCAACGGTATTCGCCACCTGATGTGGGATGCAGGTGTTGGGGTGGATATTCCAACGGCTACTAAGACAGGGTGGATTGTCATTGTTAGCACAGTCATTCTGACAGCTTTAACATGGATGCAAGCAATTGTATGGGGGGCTCTCTGGTCATGAGTATGCGAACAAAACTAGGGCAAGCCCGAGGCGATGGCTCTGCAAAACATGGTGTGGGGCACTGGAAAGCTCAACGGATTACAGCCCTTGCGCTGATTCCTTTGCTGCTGTGGTTTGTAACCTCATTCATTATCATGCTGCCCGCTCCTTACATCATGGTCTATGAGTGGATGCAGTCACCTTTTGTGGTGACCATGATGGTGCTGCTGGCTATCTCTTTATTCTATCATGGATACTTAGGGATGCAGGTGGTTATCGAAGATTACATCCATGGGGAAGCGCTGAAGATAACCCTATTGCTGCTTACGAAGTTTGCCAGCGTTTTCATGGGAACTTTGGCGGTCATTTCCTGTCTGGTGATTTGTTTTAAATAGAATTTGCATGCAAGAAACCATTTAAAAGGTAAGTTTCATGAAGAGCGAATACAAAATCATTGATCACGCTTACGATGTTATCGTTGTTGGTGCAGGCGGAGCCGGTCTGCGGGCCACATTGGGTATGGCGGCTGAAGGTTTGAAAACCGCTTGCATCACGAAAGTTTTTCCCACACGTAGCCATACGGTTGCGGCTCAAGGTGGTGTAGGTGCTGCTTTGGATAACATGGGGGATGGCGATAATTGGAAATTCCACATGTACGATACGATTAAAGGATCCGACTGGTTAGGTGATCAAGATTGTATCGAATATATGTGTCGTAATGCTATTCCTGCCGTCATTGAACTCGAACACCTCGGGGTCCCTTTTTCTCGTACAGAGGAAGGCAAAATTTACCAGCGGCCGTTCGGTGGCCACACCATTAACTTTGGAGAAAGCATGGCGAAGCGAGCTTGCGCTGCTGCAGACCGTACAGGGCATGCCATATTGCATACACTCTATCAGCAGTGCCTTAAACATAAGGCCGAGTTTTTTGTTGAATATTTTGCCTTCGATCTCATCATGGAAGGGCCAAATGAATGTAAGGGTGTGATTGCGTGGAACCTCGCTGATGGTACAATCCACCGTTTTTCCGCAAAGCAAGTTGTCCTTGCCACCGGAGGCTATGGCCGAGCTTTCTTCTCATGCACTTCGGCTCATACATGTACAGGTGATGGCAATGCCATGGTACTGCGAGCAGGTTTACCGCTGCAGGATATGGAATTCATTCAATTCCACCCCACAGGGATCTATAGAGCAGGATGCTTGATCACAGAAGGCGCTCGTGGAGAAGGTGGGTATCTCACCAATTCAGAGGGTGAGCGGTTCATGGAGCGCTATGCTCCTTCAGCTAAAGACTTGGCCTCACGTGATGTGGTGAGCCGCGCTATGACTATTGAAATCAATGAAGGTCGAGGCGTGGGTCCTGAAAAAGACCATATCTACTTGCATTTAGAACATATCGATGCTGACATCTTGCATGAGAGGTTACCGGGCATTTCTGAGACCGCCAAGGTATTCTGCGGTGTGGATGTGACGAAAGAGCCCATTCCTGTATTGCCAACGGTGCATTACAATATGGGAGGAATTCCCACAAACTATCACGCTGAGGTGATCTCACCAACCAAAGCCAACCCTGACCGAACGATCAAGGGCCTCATGGCCATTGGAGAAGCGGCTTGTGTATCCGTTCATGGAGCAAACCGTTTAGGGACAAACTCTCTCTTAGATCTCATCGTCTTTGGTCGTGCTGCAGCTCAACGGGCTAAAGAAGTGATCAACAAGGATGAAGAACCAACACAGCTTAATCCTGAAGATGGTATGAAATCTCTTGAGCGTCTGGATTCTGTTCGCCATGCTCAGAAAGGCAAGCACTCAACATCCAGTATTCGCTTGGCTCTGCAGAAGGCGATGCAAAAACACTGCGCCGTATTCAGAGAGCAAAAAAATATGTCTGAGGGTGCAAAAGAAGTAGATGCTGTCGCCAATCTTTACCAGTCGGTCAAGGTTGATGACTCCTCCATGATTTGGAACTCAGACCTGATGGAAGCTCTGGAACTTGAAAACCTTATTCAGCAGTCACAGGTGACCATCCAGTCAGCCTTGAACCGTAAGGAAAGCCGTGGAGCGCATGCGCGTGAAGACTATCCTGACCGGAAAGATAAAACCTGGATGAAACACACCGTGTCTCATTTAAAGACTGGAAGTAAGGTTTCCTTAACCTACCGTCCTGTACATATGTATACATTGACTGATGACGTTGAGGTCATCCCACCAAAGAAGCGGGTGTACTAACATGGTTGAACTGCGATTGCCTAAAAACTCTCGAATCCGTCAGGGGAAATACCATCAAGCAGAAAAGCGTGATGGGAATCTGAAACTATTCCACGTCTACCGCTACAATCCGGATGCCCAGGAAAATCCACGCATGGATACCTATGAGGTTAATTTGGATGAATGCGGACCCATGGTATTGGATGCCATTATCAAAATCAAAGATGAGGTTGACTCTACTCTGACATTCCGCAGGTCTTGTCGAGAGGGAATCTGTGGATCCTGTGCTATGAATATCGATGGTACGAACACCTTGGCCTGTTTGAAGCCTATCGAGGAGTGTAAGAAAGACGTCAAGATCTACCCCTTACCACACATGCCAGTTGTGAAGGATCTGGTGCCCGACCTGACCCTGGCCTATGCTCAATATCAATCGATTGAACCATGGATTCAGACCGAGTCTCCTACACCTCCTGATCGAGAGCGCCTACAAAGCCTCGAAGAGCGGGAAAAGTTGGATGGTTTGTGGGAGTGCATCTTGTGTTACTGTTGTACAACCAGTTGCCCTAGTTATTGGTGGAATAGTGACCGTTTCTTGGGTCCTGCAACTTTGCTACAAGCTTATCGCTGGATTGCGGATAGTCGTGATGAGGCTACAGGTGAGAGGTTGGATGAGCTCGAAGACCCATTTAAGTTGTATCGCTGTCATACGATTATGAACTGTACGAACACCTGTCCAAAAGGGTTAAATCCCGCAAAAGCAATTGCTGAAACCAAGAAGAAGATTGCGCTGCGTCAGGGGTAAGGCTACAACTCTCTAGGATGTTATTCTAGATTTTGGAGGACTTATGCGGTTTTTGACTATTCTTCTGTCTCTTTCTATTTTTCTTAATTCCGAATCATTGTTTGCTGATGACTCACGTGAGCAGTCTCCATCTTTTAATAATTTAATGTCAGAATTTTCTAATCTTATGGAAGATGGCTATCGGGCAGGCTTACTGTTACCAGTCAATGTTCCCAAAGGCGTGTTTCTAAAAGTTACGACGCCAGCAGGATTTACATTAGGAAGTTCGCAGAACCAAAACATGGGACCAGAACAACGGATGATAATGAGCGAGTTTATCCCTCTCGGTGAGTCTATCGATAACTGGATGCGTATTATTACTACCCAGTCATTTATTGGGCTTGGCAATAAAGCAGGCCCTTTGATGGAAAACATCTTACAGGGCATTAAGGATGCTGTGGGAGAGATCAATGTTGATGATCCTGAGTTTTACCTTGTAACTCAGAATGACTACACCGAATCCTCTATGAAGGTGACATATAGCAACCGGGGTATGAAGGAAATGCTTATCGTCAAAATATTCTCTGGTCCTTATGATACGGCAGTCGCGCAGATGACTTACCGTTATAAGTCAGCGGTGTTTAATGATGCTGACAAGTTTGAGAAAGAGTTTCTTGAGAATGTAAAACTTGTTACTGAAGGCGACCTTTCTGCTGAAGAGAAAGCAATGGTGCAGTAAAATTCAGTTATAATACAATTGATTATAAAAGGTTAACGAGATCTTAATCAATCCTTAAACCTTTTATGCCACAGTCACGTGTCCATCAGGGCTTAGGGTATTTGTTCGACCTGGAGGTGTGTTATGATCCGCACGTTAGTAATCTCGACGCTCGTCGTCGTTCCCCTAGTATCTTCTCAAGCGTTAGCTCGTGGAGATCATCCTACCCACAAACAGAGATTCCTTAAGGGAGTCCACTATGTCCTCAAAGGGGCGCATGTGGCTTTTGGCTGTTGTGTTCCCATTTTGAAAACAACTGGCAACTTCATTCCTGATGAAGTAGGCCTGATTCTAAAAACGGCTGGCTATGTCCTGCAAGGTGTAGATAAGTCAGCTGTTACCATTGATCGTATGGTGCAACATCACCGACGCCATGTGGCGGAAGATCAAGAGAAATCTAAAGCTAAAGCAGCGTCTCAGTCTGCAGTTGTTACTGAAGCTGAAAAGGATATAGCCAAAAACCGAAAGGGCCTGAAAAGCCGATTCAAGGCTTGGAAAGCCAAACATAAGCATCGTGAATCTCAGAAAGAGTTTGAGTTATTTCATGATGCTACAGTGAGGTTTTCTACCTCACATAGCATGAGGGATGATGATATGTCCCTCAACCTTATCCGTTAATTTTCCCGCTCTGAGTTCTGATGGCACCTCACCTTGTACGGTGGGGTGTTTTTTTATTATACCTCACACCATACTGGCGCATGGTCGGAGGCCTTTTCTTGACCTCTTACATCCCGATCAACATCAGCTCCCTGGAGGCGATCAGCAGCTTGTGGTGATAACAGGAGGTGATCAATGCGGAAGCCCTGGTTGTTTTGCCAGGACCCGGCTCGGTAGTCCCACCATGTGTATAGTTCTTGTCCTTTCGGTGTGCCCAGAGGGTGCATGGCGCGAAGCCCATCGGTGAGGCCTAGGTACAGCGTTTTACGGAGTGCTTCACGTTCGGGTGTGCTGCACAGAATTCGCTCTCTTCGGTGTTCAGGGTCATACACATCTTGGTCAGTGAACGCGATGTTGTAGTCTCCACCCAATACAAAGGCTTCTTCATAAGTGAGCAGTTGCTTTACGTGGTTATACAAGTGATCCAGGAAATTGAGTTTATATTGAAACTTCTCAGAACGCACCTCTTGGCCATTGGGAACATAGATGGACGCCACTCGTACATTATGAATAACGGCTTCAATATAGCGGGCCTGACTATCGTCGCCATTGCCTGGTAAACCCATTGTAATATCCTCAATGGGGGATTTAGAAAGAATTGCAACACCGTTGTATGATTTTTGCCCATGAACGGCCAAGTTATAACCTAGATCTTCTATGGGCTCAGTTGGAAATTGATCATCAGTTACCTTGGTTTCCTGCAATAGAACTACGTCAGGGTTTGTCTCACGCAACCAAACGAGGAGGTGCTCCATACGGGCACGGATTGAGTTGATGTTCCAAGTGGCGATCTTCATAATTACTGCATAGCCTTCACAAGAGTGGAAATATTATGGCGCATGAGCTTGAGGTAGGTATCTGCTACCGTACCAGGTTCGGACAGTGCATCGGAATAGAGAACACCGCTGCCTTGAACTCCCGCTTCTTTAGAGATCTGCTGAATCACTCGGGGGTTGGAAATATTCTCAATAAATATTGCTCTGACGCCTGTGTTCCGAATTTGTTTGAGAATATTGGCAATGGTTTTGGCAGAGGGTTCAGATTCGGTGGATAAACCAACCGGTGCCATAAAATCAATGTTATAAGCGCGGGCCATGTATCCAAAAGCATCATGGGCCGTGATCACTTTCTTAAGGGGTGGTTTTAATTGAGACAGTTCTTTTCGAGCCCATGTAGAAATATCCTTGATTTGGTGTAAGTAATCCAAAGCTCGCTTTTCGTAGAGCTCTTTGTTCTCTGGATCATGAGCGATGAGAGCTTTCTTAATGTTTTTCACATAGATTAGCGCATTATCCGGATTATGCCAGGCATGGGGGTCATCAATGACCTTGCCTTTTTCTTCCATTTCAAAGGAGCGAAGACCACTGGTAGCAACTACCGGTTTACCTTTAAAGCCTGAAGCTTCGGCAAGGCGCTCTATCCAGCCTTCAAAGCCTAGTCCATTTATGAAGACCATATCTGCGTTGGCCATATTGATCGCATCCTGTGGCCGTGGTTCATAAACATGAGTATCTTGGTTGGGGCCTACGATGGTGGTGACCTCCACTTGTTCGCCACCAATGGTTTTGACCATGTCGCCAAGGATACTAAAGCTGGCAACAACTTTGATGGGTTCAGCGAAAAGAGACGCTGATGAAAAAAGAGAGATGAGGGTTAAAAATACAAAGCGCATCAAGCATATATCCTTTTCTGTTGGAGACTACCAAATTTACCGAAGACTAACAAGAATATATATATGAGGCCTGCGATGAAGATAATAGAGGGTCCAGAAGGCCAGCCAACGTGGTATGAGAGAAGCAGGCCAAAATAGCCCGAGACAAGCGCGAAAATGCTGGAAGCAGCAAAGAGACTCCACACATGGCGGGCCCAAAGACGGGCTGAGACGGCAGGAAGCATCATCATACCCAGGGCCATGAGGGTACCGAGAGCTTGGAAAGCTGCAACCAAGTTAAGAGCCACCAGGATTAGAAACGAAAAGTGATATACACCACCGCGGCCTCCTACAGAGCGCAAGAAGCCAGGGTCGAAACATTCAAGTAAGAGAGGACGATAGATCATTGCCAATGCAATGAGCGTGAGGGTTGCGATCATAGCAACGAGGATAAGTGAGAGTGTATCTACGGCCAAGATGGTGCCGAACAGAACATGCATAAGATCCACCTGACTACCTTGGGTGGATACGATGAGAACGCCCACGGCGAGGGAGATGAGGTAGAACCCAGCAAAGCTGGCATCTTCATTAAGGATGGTCATCCGGGACATGGCTCCACCCATGGTGGCGACGAGAAGACCAGCGATAAAGCCTCCTAGTCCCATCGCGGGGAGTGAGAGACCACCAATGAGAAAACCTAGGGCGGCTCCGGGTAAGATGGCATGAGCAAGGGCATCACCCATAAGGCTCATGCGTCGCAGGACAAGCAGCACACCAACAGGGCCACAGCCAAGGGATAAGGACAAACATGCCACCAGAGCGCGCCTAAGGAATAGGTAATCGCTAAATGGTGCAATGAAAAAGTCATGAAAGTTTTCAAGCATGGGTCGTTTCCAACATCTCCCAGTTTCGGGCGGCGCGAATAGATTCGATAAGATTGTCCTTAGTGAGCACTTCTGATGTTTTCCCCCAGCCAATGGGCTTGCGTGCAAGCAGTAACGTTTTGGGGAAATGCTCTTGAACTAAGTCCATGTCATGGAGTACGCCGATTATCATACGCCCTTCTCCGTGCCACTCTTGAACAAGTTCCATAAGGTCCTTAGTGGTTTGAGTATCTACCCCTGTAAATGGTTCATCTAAAAAGATGATAGGTGAATCTTGCAGGATCAGTCGAGCGAATAGAACTCGTTGGAATTGACCACCAGAAAGGGCCTGGAGGGGAGTCTCCAGAGAACCAGGCATTCCTACTTTTTCCAAAGCTCTCATGATGTCGTTTTGTTGTTCTTTATTGACGCTTTTAAATAAGCCAACTTGCTTAAATAAACCCAAAGAGACCACATCACCTACAGTAAGGGGGAAACGACGATCCAGTTGGTTATGTTGAGCGAGATAGGCCACATCGTAAGGACATACACCTGAATACTTAATGTCGCCGGTAATGTTTTGTTGAATCCCAAGGAGTGCTTTCAGAAACGTACTCTTGCCGCCACCATTAGGTCCCACAATAGCCACCATGTCTTTGGGTAGAAACTGGCAGCTGATGTCTTTTAGGATCCGTTGACTGCCATAGCTGACGCTAAGATTGTTAACATTGATTTTGATATCCTTCAGGGGAACGGTTATATCGTGCTGATAAGCACCAAATGCTCGCTGTAAGGACCAACCCACTTTGCCCCAGAAAGTATCTGGGATACAGTGAGGACCGTGTAGTTTTGTATCTTGTTCTACAGCGCCCATATTACGCACACCCATAAAAAGACAATAATGGCAATCACCATACCCAGTCGTTCGAAAGCACTTTGCCAAATGGGTCGCATGGCGCCAATTACCTTATTAGTAATATATAATTTGTCATCATAGTATTACAGTATAGTAGTTTTTCAGAGATGAAAAGGGTGAAAAGTGCTGTGTGTAGGTTCAATACATATGAGACTCATGCAGCCTCTCGATAGGAATCATTAATATACTCACAAGGAGTCATCATTTTCAAGTTCGCATGCGGCCTGTAAGAGTTATATTTATGAACAGCTTTTTGCAGCTCATGGT
>CAJQNC010000087.1 GCA_905479605.1 uncultured Alphaproteobacteria bacterium
TATATTAATGATTCCTATCGAGAGGCTGCATGAGTCTCATATGTATTGAACCTACACACAGCAACATCTTCGACTTGCCAATGCGCACCATCGACTTTATGATGAGTAGTGGTATTTTAATCCAATAATATTAGTATGGAGGCTTTAATGAAAAAATCATTTTTTAAAAGTACACTGGTTGCTCTTCCACTGTTTGCAAGTTCAGCTTGGTCAGGTGGTGACGGTGAACCTATTGATGGGTTCGACGAAGCCCCCTCCACTCTTCACCTCGTGCTGCGCTTCCGAACTCCTGCCTCAGATCCTAACGATCGTGTTGTGAACCAAGAAACGGGTTCTCAGCCCTTATTATCTCAGTCTCTTGGAAACACCTCCGATTCAGATGATCCTACTCTGGAGGAGCCATCCGATCAAAGTCTTGCTCTCTCTGTAACGTCTACACCACCTAATTCATTGTCTGAATTAGACGAGGACAAGCCAATAGTAGATTCTGATGCTAAGATACCTGAATCTGCAGAACTTTCTGATGAGGAAAATAAAGTAGAGACCCCTCTTCCATCAGAGCAGATTATAGCAACAGACCCACTTTTAGATAAAAAGGAACAGCTACGCCTCCAAATTGCAGCCTTAGAAAAACAAAATCAGATGTCCCAGGAGGAACTTGCTCTTCAAAGAGGCTTACCGAATGCCACTTCTAAAGCCAGACCACCCATCAACAAAAAGAAGGCAAAGAACAAGGGAATTTTTGGACAAGTAGACCGTTTCATGGGTCACATTGCAAAAGGAAAGTTTTAGCTCCATAGACAGAAAAAGAGCGACCCATACCGAGTCGCTCTTCCCTGCTTCCAACTTTGGACTCTGTTGTATTAAGCTACGATTTCAATGTCGCTGAAAAAGAATTTAATCTCATTTTCAGCATTCTCAGAGCTATCGGAACCATGGGCGCTATTCGCTTCCAATGACTCAGCAAATTCGCGGCGGATCGTTCCTTCATCTGCATTCGCTGGATTGGTAGCTCCCATCACAGTACGGTAATGCTCTACAGCATTATTACCCTCAAGAACCTGAACAACGACAGGGCCCGAGGTCATAAATTTGCATAGATCATCATAAAAAGCGCGCTCTTTGTGCACAGCATAGAATTGTTGGGCCTCCTCCACACTCAAACGAATACGCTTTTGAGCAATGATTCGCAGCCCTGAAGCCTCAATCTTAGCGTTGATTGCGCCAGTGATATTGCGTCGAGTAGCATCGGGCTTTAAAATTGATAAGGTGCGTTCCATGAGGAGTCTCCTGTAAAATCGTTAAAATTCATTGCCCTTATAACGCGGCTATTTCAAAAAGGAAAGGCTCTTTATTAACCAACCTCCGAATGCAAAAGTTTTTCTTTGATATCTACCCCCCAGCGATAGCCTCCCATATGCCCATCTCGACGAATGACACGATGGCAGGGTACATACAGAGAAATAGGGTTTCTGCCGATAGCGGTTCCCACAGCTCTCACCGCCTTTGGATTACCACTTTTTTCTGCAATAGATTGATAGGTAATCTTTTCTCCCAGAGGAATCTGCATCAGCACTTGCCAGACATTATGCTGAAAAGATGTTCCAACCAAGCTTATAGCTTTTGGTTTTTGTGGCATTGCCCCGACTTCACCATAAGAGTGAATCGAAGCAAACTGCGATCGCAAATTTGATTTCACTGGGCTCACCTCCCCAAAACCAAGGGCATAAAGAGTATCCCCATTCCACAGAGAAACCTCTGTTCCAAAGTCTGTTTCCCGTGTACCCCAGTGAAGCTGGCTCACATTTTTTTGAAATTCACTCTGTGATAAAAGGGAAACATCCATCTTATGATTCCTCGCCAGGGTTGCAGGGTACCCCTGTTATGAGTTAGATTCGGAGCAATTGCAATTCTTGATTCTCGAGGTAAGCTTCTCATGTCATTTCTTAGTAAAAGGTTAGATCACGTTCAGCCCTCCCCCACACTTGCTATTTCAGCCCGTGCTGCCGAAATGCGCGCTCAAGGGCAGGATGTCATCAGTCTTAGCGCTGGTGAACCTGATTTTGATACCCCTGACTTTATCAAAGAAGCTGCCATCAAAGCCATCCATGAAGGTAAGACAAAGTACACCCCCGTCGGTGGCACTCCCCAACTTAAAGAAGCCATCATTCACAAATTCAAGAATGAGAATAATTTAGACTATTCGCCCACCCAAGTCATGGCCAGCACGGGGGCAAAACAGATCATCTACAATGCTTTCCAAGCAACCCTCAACCCTGGCGATCGCGTCATTATCCCCTCCCCATACTGGGTATCCTACCCTGACATGGTGACCCTTGCAGGAGGAACCGCAGATATTATTCGTTGCTCTAAAGACCACTGCTTTAAATTACACCCTGAACATCTGGCAGTTTCAATCACACCAGAAACCAAATGGGTCATCTTAAACTCACCATCCAACCCTACAGGCGCAGCATATACCCGAGAAGAGCTTGCTGCTTTGGGTAAAGTACTGCTAGAGCATCCTCAGGTTCACATACTCTCTGATGATATTTATGAGCACATTGTTTATGATGGCTTTGAGTTTTCCACCATTGCTGAAGTGGTGCCTGAACTGAAAGACCGTACTCTGACTATTAATGGTATGTCCAAAGCTTACTCTATGACTGGATGGCGTTTAGGATTTGCAGCAGGACCAGAAAACCTCATCAAGGCCATGACGACCATCCAATCCCAGAGCACGTCTAACCCCTGCTCAATTACCCAAGCAGCATCTATTGCTGGCCTAATGGGCTCTCATAAGTTCATGAAAAAGGCCCGTGAAAATTTTCAAAATCGCCGAGACGGTGCACTAGAAATCCTTGCTAAGGCTGAAGGTTTAGAAACCACAACACCCGATGGCGCGTTTTATCTTTACCCTTGTGTGGGCAAATATATGGGACTCACCAACCCAATGGGGACTTGCATTACTTCAGACAAAGACCTGGCTGCCTATATCCTTGAAGCAGTTGGCGTGGCCGTGGTTCCAGGTGAAGCCTTCGGCCTCACTCCACACCTACGACTTTCCTATGCACTGGATGACACTCAACTTTTTGAGGCTTGCAATCGCATTGTTAATGCATTGGGAATGTTGAAGTAATTTTACTGACCACATTGCACTCTTAATCATTAATACCTATATGAAGTCTAAGAGCATATCGCGGCTCTTTTTAAATATTAATTAATTATGGATCTTATTATGAGTTATACAAAATTATTTTCCCGCAGTGCGGTTGGCGCGCTGCTCTTCAGTTCAATAATCCTCACCCATGCTAATGCTGTGATCCCCCAAGAAACTGTGGATCAAATCAAAAGTATGGCACATCCAACACTTGTGTTAGGTGGTGCTTTCGACGACTCAGAAGGTGAGTTTCTTCCAGAACAAGGCCCCAATCGATTCAATGATGGCCAACATGTCATTCTGGATATTCGTGAGGATGAAGGCCCTACACCGTCTATTCGCATGGACTTTAATAATCTGGATGAACTTGCAGACCTTAGGGCCACATTTCCAAGACATTTTTCCCAGATCGTATTAGATTGGAGCACAAACCATCTTATTCTGTGGAAAACTGAGCATATCCGGGCGTTCTATGATATTTTGAAAGATGATGGTGAATTCTACCTACCTGTCCCTAGTGCTCATATAGCACTCATAGTACTTGCTGGTTCCGAGCATGATCCAGAAGATATTTTTTTGAATGCTATTACGGAAGTATCATCGGGCTATGTGCAAAGAGGCAAAGACGGTCAGCCAGTTGTTTCATCACCAGCAAATCCACAGTCCAAAAGTCGTTTTTATGAGACTGCTTCTGAACTTGCAGGCATATATGAACTATGTGCTCGCGAAAGACGTTTCGGCCAAAACTGGGAACAGTTTATAATCCCACTTCAGCCGGCAAGAGCTTTGGCACAACTCAACAAAGTCAGTCCTGCGCTTTGTGATTACCCTGTCACGGAACGTAACAGCCTTATCCTTGAAGCCGATAATATTAAAGCTAATGATAACTCACCATTTGATAACTTTCAGCATGTGGTTTCCTACTATGGCAGCATGTACACAAACTCACACAATAGAGAGCTCCTAAGCAATGTCTTTGGCGATAGTCTACAAGTCTCTTACTGCTCTCCAAATATGAATGCTATTGCTGAGTACCCTAACCTAGCTGATACATTCCGCACAAATGAAATGAGGTCAGAACCATTTTGGTTCTGCAAAAAGGAATCCAATTAAGACGGGACTGACGGTATTTTTCTACAACAAAAAAAAGCTGGCGAGGCCTAAGAATATGGCATAGCCTAGCACATCGGTTGTAGTCGTTAAGAAGGGCCCTGCGCTAATAGCAGGGTCCATATCAAGCTTATCAATAATAATGGGGAGCAATACACCCGCAAAAGCGGCCCAGAGCATATTGCAAATCAGAGCTATTCCCAAAACAGCCCCGAGCATGGGGCTACTTTCCCAAAAACCAGCAACAACTGCTATCAGCAGGCCAAAGAAAATACCATTGAGAATCCCAACGCCCACTTCTTTGTTAATAGCACGCCACATGTTAGCTAAACCTAACTCACGAGTAGCTAGGGCCCGTACCGTCACAGTCACTGTTTGCATCATTGCGGAGGTCGTCCCTGAATTGAAAGACCGCACCCTCACTATCAATGGCATGTCCAAAGCCTACTCGATGACGGGCTGGCGCCTAGGTTTTGCTGCTGGTCCCGAGCATCTCATCAAGGCCATGACCACCATCCAGTCACAAAGCACATCCAACCCTTGCTCCATTACACAAGCCGCATCTGTTGCTGGCCTGATGGGCTCACATAAGTTCATGAAAAAAGCCCGTGAAAATTTCCGCAAACGGCGTGATGGTGCGCTAGAGATCCTCGCTAAGGCTGAAGGCTTAGAGACCATGACACCCGATGGCGCGTTTTATCTTTACACTTGTGTAGAAAAATACATGGGTCTCACCAATCCCATGGGCACTTGCATCACTTCAGATAAAGATCTTGCTGCCTATATCCTTGAAGCGGTTGGGGTCGCGGTGGTTCCTGGTGAAGCCTTTGGCCTCACCCCACACCTTCGCCTATCATACGCTCTGGATGATGCTCAACTTTTCGAAGCCTGCAATCGCATCGTCAATGCTTTGGGGATGTTGAAGTAATTTTACTGACTCCATTGCACTCTTAATCATTAATACCTATATGAAGTCTAAGAGCATATCGCTGCTCATTTTAAATATTAGTTAATTATGGAGCTTATTATGAATTATACAAAATTATTTTCCCGCAGTGCGGTTGGCGCGCTGCTCTTCAGTTCAATAATCCTCACCCATGCTAATGCTGTGATCCCCCAAGAAACTGTGGATCAAATCAAAAGTATGGTACATCCAACACTTGTACTCGGTGGCGCTTTTGATGACGCACAGGGGTTTTTTTCGGAACAAGGCCCCAATCGATTCAATGACGGTCAACATGTCACTCTGGATATTCGTGAGTATGAGAGCCCTACACCGTCTATTCGCATGGACTTTAATAATCTGGATGAACTTGCAGACCTTAGAGCCACATTTCCAGGACATTTTTCCCAGATCGTATTAGATTGGAGCACGGACCAACATATTATGTGGACAGCTGAGCATATCCGAGCGTTCTATGATATTTTGAAAGATGATGGTGAATTCTACCTACCAGTGCCTAGTACTCACAGTTTCCTGTCAGTTCTTGCTGGTGCCGATCATGATCCAGAAGATATTTTTCTGAATGCTATTACGGAAGTAGCACAATTCAGAAATCGTTTTTATGAGGCTGCGTCTGAACTTGCAGGCACATATGAATTGTCTGTTCGTGAAAGACTTTTCGGGCAAAACTGGGAACAGTTTATAATTCCACTTCAGCTGGCTAGAGCTTTTGTACAACTCAACAATAATATTACCCTTGAAGCAGCTAATATTGAACCCCCTGGGTACTCACCATTTGATAACTTTCAGGACGCGTTTTCCTACTATAGCAACATGTATACAAACGCACACAATAGAGAGCTCCTAAGCAGTGTCTTTGGCGATAGTTTACAAGTCTCTTACTGTTCTCCAAATATGAATACTATTGCTGAGTACCCCGGCCTAGATAATGCTTTCCGCACAGATGAAATGAGGTCAGAGCCATTTTGGCTGTGCAAAAAGGAATCCAATTAAGACAAGGCTAAGGATAGATTTCTACAACAAGAAGAAGCTAGCTAAACCTAAGAATATAGCGTAGCCCAACACATCGGTTGTGGTTGTCAAGAAGGGCCCTGCGCTAATAGCAGGGTCCATATCAAGCTTATCAATAATAATGGGAAGTAATACACCCGCAAAAGCAGCCCAAAGCATATTAAAGATTAAAGCAACTCCTAGAACTCCCCCCAGCATAGGGTTATCCAGCCAGAAACCTGCGATGATAGCCATCACAAGACCAAAGAATAAGCCATTGAGGATTCCCACGCCCACTTCCTTGTTAATCGCTCGCCACATGTTAGCTAAACCTAATTCGCGGGTAGCCAAGGCCCGAACAGTCACTGTCACAGTTTGCATACCCGAGTTACCACCCATGGCGGCATTGACAGGCATAAGCACAGCGAGCACCGCCAATTCTTCAATGGAAGACTCAAAATACTTAACCACGCCGGCTGCAATCAGAGTATTGACCATAGTCACAATCAACCAACGGATACGCTTGTAAGAGGTTTGCCAGAGCGGCGCAAAAAAGTCAGATTCCGCCACACGATTCAGGCGCATAATGTCTTCTTCGGCCTCTTCGTCGATGACGTCGACCACGTCGTCAATAGTGATCATACCGACAATACGACCGGCCTCATCCACAACAGGCGCTGAGATCAAGTTATATTTCCGAAACAACATCGCCACTTCTTCTTGATCTGTATTCACCGAGATCGACTTAACGTCTTCCTCCATGGACTCAGAAATCTTTGCTGTCTTGGAAGTCCTCAAAAGAGCACTTAGCGATACACTGCCAATAGGAGCATGTTTGGGATCCACAACAAAGACATCATAGATTTTCTTTGGAAGATCTGAGGAGCGACTTAGGAAATTCAAGGCATCCCCGATAGTCCAGAAGCTAGGTATACAGACGACCTCCCGCTGCATTAAACGAGCCGCACTATCCTCAGGATAAGTCAGAACTTCTTCCAGAATGACCCGCTCACTAATGGGCATGGAGCTAAGCACCTCAAGACGCATATCCTCATCTAAATGCTCAACCAAAGCTACCGAATCGTCACTTTCTAGGTTAGCGAGAGCAGCCGCTAGATCTTTGACACCTAACTGAGAGACAACGTCATCACGAACATTTTCCTCCAGTTCGGGCAAAATGTGGGGGTCGAACTGAACACGAATAAGCTCCACAAAATCTTGCCGGAGTTGGGCCGGGAGATATTCAATAACAACAGCTGTGTTTTGGGCATCAAGTGGCTCAATCAGCTCTCGCACGCGCTTGGGGCGTTCTTCCTCAAGAGCTTCCTCAATTTGGCGAATCTGTTCCTGGCTAACACCATAGGGATCTTCTTCGCCGAGAGCCTCTTTATTATCGTCTAATTCTTCTTCAGACATGCAATTTATCCACTTGTTCTATGGGACCATCAGATCTTACATCTCGTCCCAATTCATGATTTTGTGCATCCACAACAGCCAGTGCTGTCATATTAATAATGCCACGGGTTGTAGAAGATGGAGTTAAAATGTGGGCGGCTCGTGTCGGTCCTAGAAGTACAGGACCAATGGGTTGCCCATCGGCAAGCACTTTCAAGAGGTTGAATGAGATATTTGCTGTATCCAAATTAGGCATGATCAACAAATTCGCTGACCCCAACAACTTAGAATCAGGGAACACCTTACTCCGGACTTCCTCATTGAGGGCATGGTCCGCATGCATTTCGCCTTCAACTTCCAGTTCGGGAGCAATCATCCGAATCAACTTCAACGCCTCTCGCATCTTAACTGCCCCTGGACTATCACTGGACCCAAAGAAGGAATGTGATAGCAATGCTACCTTAGGTACCAGGCCAAAGCGTCGCACCTGGTCGGCGGCCATAACAGTCATTTCAGCAAGCTGTTCTGCTGTGGGGTCCTGGTTTACGTAGGGATCACAAAAGAAGAACGTTCCTCGGTCTGTGACCATTACACTCATGGCCCCCGGCACTGTGAGTCCAGGCAAAAGCCCATGAACATCCACCACATTCTTTAAGTGGTCGGGATACCGGCCCACAAGTCCTGAGACCGCCGCATCCGTTTCGCCTAAGTAAATCATCAAGTTGGCAATGACAGTGGTATTAGTGCGCAGAATCATCTTTGCCAAATCAGGCGTTACACCCTTACGTTCCATCAGCTTATGGTAAGCAGTCCAATAAGTATTGTATCGCTTGTCATTTTCAGGATCGATAACCAAAAAGTCTTCGTCCATCTTCATTCGAAGTTTCAGCTTTTTGATTCGCATGTCCAGCACATTACGTCGACCAATAACAATAGGCTGAGCCAACTTCTCGTCAAGCACATGCTGCACAGCTCGCAGGACACGCTCGTCTTCGCCGTCAGCATAGGCTACACGCATGGGCTTGGATTTGGCCTTAGTAAAGATAGGTCGCATCGCCATGCCAGAACGATAGACTGAGGAAGCGAGATGGTTCGCATACGCCTCAAGGTTCTCAATAGGCAATGTGGCCACTCCAGTATCCATAGCAGCCTTCGCCACTGCAGGTGCCAGGACCATCACAAGACGCGGATCAAAGGGTTTGGGAATCAAGTACTCTGGACCAAATGTAAGATCTTCATCAGGATAAACTGAGGCCACCACATCCGATGCTTCCTGCATGGCGAGATCGGCAAGAGCATGAACACAAGCTCGCTTCATTTCTTCATTAATGCAAGTTGCTCCCACATCAAGAGCTCCTCGAAAAATATAAGGAAAGCAAAGAACATTATTGACCTGATTAGCATAATCAGATCGTCCTGTAGCAATGATTACATCTTTGCGTACTTTGCGAGCCTCTTCAGGCATAATCTCCGGAGTAGGGTTTGCGAGAGCAAAGATGATTGGATCATCAGCCATGGCTTTAATCATCTGTGGCTTGAGCACACCAGCAGCTGATAACCCTAAAAAAATATCCGCTTTATGCATAGCCTCAGACAAATCTCTTTCTGGACAGTCGCTGGCATAACGCTCTTTATACGGGTCCATGCGCTCTTTGCGGCCCTTGTAAATGACACCTTTCTGGTCACAAACGATAACATTTTCCTTCTTCAGACCGAGGCCAACCAGCACATCCAAACATGCTAAAGCTGCAGCACCCGCTCCAGAACAAACTAACTTTACTTTGTCGATATCCTTCTTAACCAACTTTAAGGCATTAATACATGCCGCCCCCACAATAATCGCTGTACCATGCTGGTCATCATGGAATACAGGGATATTCATACGTTTTTTCAACTCTTCTTCCACATAGAAGCATTCAGGAGCTTTGATATCTTCAAGATTAATGCCCCCATAGGTCGGCTCGAGGCTGGCGATAATATCGACCAACTTTTTGGGATCTAACTCATCCACTTCTACATCGATGCCATCGATCGCAGCAAACTTCTTAAAAAGGACCGCTTTTCCTTCCATCACGGGTTTTGAAGCTAAGGGGCCGATATTCCCCAAACCCAAAACCGCGGTCCCATTGGAAATAATCGCCACCATATTTGACCGAGCGGTCAAGAATGCGGCTTCTCTCGGATCTTCTTCGATCGCTTTACATGCCGCAGCCACTCCAGGAGAGTAGGCCATCGCCAAATCCTCTTGAGTAGATAAGGGCTTTGTGGCCACTATCTTTAGCTTTCCAGCGGGTGGCTGGCGGTGGTAATCTAAAGCTGCTTGATCAAATGTATCCGTCACGCCTGAATTCCTTACGTTTGTTATTGGATACAGTATACTGGAAAATGGTGCGGTCGAGAAGACTCGAACTTCCACGGGCTCTCGCCCACAGCGACCTCAACGCTGCGCGTCTACCAGTTCCGCCACGACCGCATCGTTTGAACTATCCCTTGACCTTTGGTCAAAGGGTGGTAAACCAAGGGGAATCGCTATGAACAACTCCACAATGTGTGGGTATTTACACTGGATTATAGGATGAGTCAAAAGGTTTTGTGGCAAATAGCAGAGGATTACGTAAGCTACCCTCAAGCCATTGAAGATATGGATGCTTATGCCCATGACATCGCGCAAGGAGAGAAGCCAGAGAGAGTGTGGCTCTTAGAACACCCTCCTCTCTACACTCTGGGCACTAGTGCTGACAAAAATGATGTCCTTCCGCAAGCACAATTCCCAACATTTGAAACAGGCCGCGGTGGCCAAGTCACCTACCACGGCCCGGGCCAACGCGTGGCTTATGTGCAACTGAATCTAAAAAAACGCACTCCTGATATTAAGAAGTACATCTTTGACTTGGAAGAATGGCTGATTCGCACTCTTGCTACGTTGGGTGTCATTGGGGAGCGCCGCCCCAATCGCATTGGTATCTGGGTCGATACTCCGAATGGTGAAAAGAAGATTGCTGCTATTGGTGTACGCTTGAAAAAGTGGGTAACTTTGCATGGTGTTGCCTTAAATGTGAATCCGGACCTGAGACATTTCGAAGATATCGTCCCCTGCGGCATTCAAGACTACGGGGTAACCTCATTGAATGAACTGGATATCGATGCATCCATGAGTGATGTCGATCAAGCTTTGCAACAAGCATTTATCGATGCGTTTGAGTGAAGTAGCGACATGCTTTCCACGCAATAAGCCCCCTCTTCTCTTTCATTACTTTACTAACAATACTAAAATTACTTAAAAAATATAAGAACAATAGCACTACGAGACCATTGCAAAATACCATATTAATAACCGCTCAGCACCAAGACTAGCGTAGCGCCCGCTTTAGCGGGCAGATGCGAAGCTTGATCTTGGTGCCCATTTTGGCAGGCAGTGACTGAACCAAAGCTCCAATGGATCCCAAGGTCAAGTCTTGGGAAACCGAAAGCCAGAGTTTTTTGATAAGACTTTCTCGTGCTTAAAGACTATTTTGCAGCGGTCTCATCATACATTAGCTTTAACTATATGTGGGCTATAGCCGTGGTTGGTATTATCTGGATAGGACTCGCCTACCTACTTTCTCGTTCTTATGAGAAACTAAAGTAAGATTTTGTTCTGTAGGATAACATTTCTCCTTGCGCAAACAGGCAAACATCTTTATCCCTTAAGGGCGTTGTTAACCTAACTGCGCGAGCGCCACATGACATCAAACACTCCTCCTTTCACCAGTGCGAAATCCATCCTAGATTACGCCAATGAAAAAAACGTTCAATTCTTCGATTTCCGCTTCACTGATGCCCGCGGTGGTTGGCACCACCTCACATTTCACAGCTCTGCTGTAGATAGGGATGTTCTTGAAAAAGGAGTCATGTTCGATGGCTCATCCATTGCGGGATGGAAGCAGATTGAAAACTCAGACATGCTGTTGCAGCCTGACTTTGAATCCGCCACCCTGGACCCCTTTGCTGCACAGACGACTCTGATAATTTCCTGCGATGTGCTGGAACCCGCAGGTGGACCTTATGCCCGTGACCCTCGTGGTGTGGCTAAGCGCGCTGAATCTTACCTTAAGAAAACCGGATTTGCAGATACGGCTTACTTTGGTCCAGAAGCTGAGTTCTTTCTTTTTGACGACGTCCGCTTTGACGTACAGTCTCAACATAGCTTCTTTTATACCAACAGCTCTGAAGGCCCTTACAACAGTGGCCAAGAAGATGAACTCGTCAATTTAGGTCATCGCCCGGCTCCCAAGGGTGGCTATATTCCTGTCTCTCCCATTGACCATATGACCGATATTCGCTCGGAAATGCTGACCGTCCTTGAGCGCATGGGATTAGCTGCTGAAAAGCACCACCATGAAGTGGCCCCAGCGCAGCATGAGTTAGGTTTCGTTTATTCTACCCTACTGAAGACAGCTGATAACCTGCAGAAATACAAATATGTGGTCAAAAACGTAGCCAAGAACTATGGCATGACAGCGACCTTCATGCCCAAGCCCATTGATCAAGACAATGGTTCAGGCATGCACGTACACCAATCATTGTGGAATGGGAAAGATCCAATCTTTCCCGGAAAAGTCTATGCTGACCTGTCCCAAGAGGCTCTGTGGTACATCGGCGGAATTTTAAAGCATGGCAAAGCTTTAAATGCTTTCACCAACCCGACAACCAATAGTTATAAACGCTTAGTCCCCGGTTATGAAGCTCCCGTCATCTTGACTTATTCTGCTCGAAACCGCAGTGCCTGCATTCGTATCCCCCACACACCTTTCCCAAAAGCCAAGCGGATTGAAGCCCGTTTTCCTGACCCAGCCAGCAATCCCTACTTCTGCTTTTCAGCCATGCTCATGGCAGGATTAGACGGTATCAAAAATAAAATCGACCCAGGTGAACCCGGCGAAGGCAACCTTTATGATCCCCACGTATCTCGTGGCATACCTCAAGTCGCACGCAACCTTCGAGAGGCACTAGAAGCCCTTGATAAGGACCGTGAGTTCCTAAAAGAAGGGGGTGTTTTCAGTGATGACTTGATTGATGGCTACATAAGCCTTAAAATGGAGGAGGTTGAAGCCTTAGAAACAAAGCCTCAGCCCATCGAATACAAACTCTATTACAGTGTGTAACAGATCTACGGGGGGATTAATGAGAACACTGGCTTTCACAGCTCTTTTATTGGGCTTGCTGTTCGACTCTGTCCAGGCAAAAAACCTGGCTCAGGAGATTTATGACAAAGAAGTTGAAAAACTTAACCCCTTGTCAGCCAGTCATTTTAAGTTAGAAGAAGACCAAAATCTAGCGCCTTCCCATGAATATAGCGCCGGGGAAGAGCAAGAGGGAAATGCGCTCACACAGGAACCCGGCGTCATGCTTCCCTCCTTGCAGGAATATCTAACAGGCCTCCAAGAACAACGGGATTACGCTGACGAGGATCTCTTTCTGATCAACAGTTTCGAGACTGTAGAGGGACAAAAGCTGAAGCTTAACCCTGAGGTTCTTAAGAAAATCAAGATCCCGGAAGAAAAAAAGAAAACCAGTTGGTGGGATGATGTTGTTGTGTTTTTTGAGGAAATTTTTGCTTAAAGCTATGAGCCCGGCCTAGCTCTTTACTACTGGTGTAGGCCGGCCATTTTCATCTATAGCTACAAACGTAAATTGCCCCTCAGTGACTTTCACGGCCTCTTCTGAGTGGCGCTTACGAATCCATACCTCAATAGCGATTTTCATACTGGTGCGACCTACATTGAGCAACTCAGTATAACAGCTCACTTCATCACCCACAGCTACAGGCTTGTGAAAAGCAATAGCATCCATAGCCACTGTCACAACACGCCCACCACTAGTCTTAGAGGCTTCAAGAGAAGCAGCCATATCCATTAAAGAAACCAACCACCCACCAAACATATCTCCATTAGGATTGGTGTCCCGTGGCATAGCCACAATGCGAATAGCAAGATTGTCTCCAGTACGTTGAATGCTCATGAAGCTATTCCCTTTCTTTATATTTATTTTGGCAACTTATTCTTTAAATTTTGTTAATGACAATAAAGTCTAAAAAATATAGGATTAGCCTCATGTTTTACTGGTTCACACTCAATTGACCCTGGTACGAACCCGACAAAATTGAAAGGATTCGTTTTATGCGCTTTGTTAAATCTCTCATTATTAGTGCTTGTGTAGCTTTCTCACTCCCTACCCATGCAGAGGCCCAGCACGGTATCGCTATGCACGGGGCCCCCAAATATGATCAAAACTTCAAGCACTTCGACCGTGTAAACCCTGATGCACCTAAAGGGGGGAACATAGTGCTTGCCGAAGTCGGAAGTTTCGACAGCCTCAACCCACTGATTTTGAAAGGGCACCCAGCCGCTGGCGTCAGAGAGTTAACTCTTGAAAGCTTACTTAAACGTTCCCCTGATGAACCCTTTAGCCTATATGGCCTGCTTGCCGAATCTATTGAAGTAGCCCCTGATCGCAGCTGGGTAATCTTTAGCATTCGACCCGAAGCCCGGTGGCACGATGGCACACCAATTACAGCTAAAGACGTGGCTTTCTCCCACCAAATACAGCTTGAAAAAGGCACTGCTAACCGCCGCATGTATTACAAAAAAGTCAAATCTGTTGAGGTGCTTGGAGACCGCAAAGTCAAGATGACTTTCAACAAGCAAGATGGCGAATATGATCGTGAACTACCACTAACCATGGGACTTATGACCATCATACCTGAGCATATCTACAGCAAGCAAGGCATCGAAAAAACGGGGCTCAAACCTCTTATGGGTTCTGGCGCTTACAAAGTCTCTAAAGTCAACGCAGGTCGCGCTGTAACCTATGAACGTGATCCAAATTATTGGGGTAAGGATCTTGCAGTAAACAAAGGCTTCAATAACTTTGATCACATTCAGTATGATTACTACCGCAATGCAAGCGTTCTCTTCGAAGCCCTAAAAGCTCGAAAAATTTCTTATCGCCATGAAATTGATAGCGCAAAATGGAATACCAACTACAATTTCAAGGCTATTCAAGATGGTAGCATTATTAAGACAGAAGTCTCTCATAAGCACCAGGTAGGTATGCATGCCTTTGCCTTTAATACTCGTAATCCACTGTTTGGCGACCCAAAGGTCAGGCGTGCTCTCACATTTGCCTTTGACTTTGACTGGCTGAACAAAAGCTTGCAACATGGCGCCATGGATCGGACAGTCAGTTATTTTGACAATACAGAGCTGGCTTCCAAAGGCCTTCCTGAGGGCAAAGAGCTAGAACTGCTGGCAGAGTTTAAAGATCAACTCCCTGAAGAAGTGTTCACAACCGAATATAGCCTTCCTTCATTTGCCAAACAGAAACGAGCAAATATAGCTAAAGCACAACACATGCTAAAAGATGCTGGCTGGCACTTGGAAAATAGTAAACTTACAAATAATAAAACAGGCCAAGACTTCACTTTCGAAATCCTGTTGAACCAACCGGAAAACGAGAAATTAGCCTTAGCTTTTGCTCGCGACCTCAAGCGCTTAGGCATCACAGCAAAAGTACGCACCGTTGACCCATCACAATATGAGAACCGCCGGGTAAACAAGGATTTCGATATGATCATCACACTTTGGGGACATACTCTCTCTCCTGGCGGGGAGCAACAGTACTACTGGACAAGCAAAGCAGCGGATCAACCTGGCACTCGGAACTACTCTGGTATCAAGTGTCCTGCTGTAGATGTTCTATGTCAGAAAATTACTCGCGCAGAAACTCGAGAAGATTTGGTAGCCGCTGTTAAAGCGCTAGATCGGGTGTTGCTCAACGGTCACTACGTCATCCCATTTGGCCACCGGTCTAAAGATTATGTGGTATATAGTAAAAAGATAGATCATCCTAAATTTGGACCTGAGGGGATTCCTGAAATCACTCTTTGGTGGAAGAATTCTCAGGGCTAATGACAAAATAATAAGAGGCTATAAGGAAGCATGTCTTCAAAGAAAACCCATCCCTACCACCTAGTTGACCCAAGTCCATGGCCTTTTGTAGGCTCCATAGCAGCCTTTATCTCTGCGCTCGGGCTAATCCTTTATATGCATGGATTTGGCTTACCAGTCCTTCTCATTGGCGTAGCATCTGTCATATTTACGATGTATGGCTGGTGGAAAGACGTTATCAAAGAATCTCAATCAGGCGACATTTATACACCTCCTGTACAGCACGGCCTGCGCATGGGAATGGTATTCTTCATCAGCTCTGAAGTTATGTTCTTCGTGGCCTTTTTCTGGGCCTTTTTTAATGCCAGCCTATTCCCGCCTGAGGTAATTGGTGGAGTTTGGCCCCCCAAAGGGCTTGAAGTCTTGGATCCCTTTGATTTTCCATACCTGAACACACTTATTCTTTTACTCAGCGGTACAGCAATTACCTGGGCCCACCATTCACTGATGGATAAGGACAATAAAGCTGTTATCCAAGGGCTGGGCATTACTATTATTTTGGGTGCTATTTTCACATGCGTCCAAGCTTATGAATATGCTCATGCAGCCTTTGGATTCATAGATAATATTTATTCCTCCACTTTCTATATGGCAACAGGCTTCCATGGATTACATGTTATCATTGGCACACTTTTCTTAATTGTATGCTGGTTCCGGGCCCGCCTGGGTGAATTTACTCCCAAAGGACACATCGGCTTTGAAGCAGCTGCCTGGTATTGGCACTTTGTGGACGTGGTGTGGTTGTTCCTCTTCGTATGCATCTACTGGTGGGGTTCAGGATTATAATTATTAAAGCGTGGAAGCTCGTATTTTTCGCCAGCTTGCTTTTTTTGATTCTTTGCGGTCTAGGTACATGGCAAATCTTTCGCATGGAACAAAAACAAGCTCTTCTTGCTCAGATTGAGACTGGCGTTAACTCCCACCCACAGCAACTATCAGCATTCCATTCTCCGGAGGCATTTACTCAGATTGCAGTCAGCGGACACTTTCTGGACACACCCCCTTTCCTAATCAAATCAAAGCCATTTGAAGGTAAAGTCGGGCAGTATGTACTCGCCCCCTTTGAAACATTGACCAACGGGACCATACTCGTTTTGCAAGGCTGGACTGAAGAAAATGAATCCATTAGGCTGACCAATCAACCCATGACTCTTGAAGGACAAATTCGCTATCCTGCAGCAAAATCTTGGTTTCACCCTGATAACGTTTTGGGTAACTGGTACCGTATTGATCCAGAAGCCATGGGCAACGCCATAAGCATCCACCCTCAGCCTTATTATATTCTACAGAGCCATCCCCCCTCCCCTATACTGCCATTACCCAACCAGCCACACATCCCAAACAACCACATAGCCTATATTATTACTTGGTTTAGCCTGGCTTTTGCTTTATGTATAATGGTCATTGTTTATTTACGAAAGGAGTCCCAACGTGGCGGCTCAAATCACCACACTAAATAACGGCCTACGCATTGTGAGCGAACACCTCCCTGGCGTACAAACCGCAACCCTCGGTATGTGGGTAGGTGTAGGATCACGTTATGAAGCGCCACACGAAAATGGCCTGTCTCACTTTCTTTAGCACATGGCTTTCAAGGGCACACATAATCGAACAGCGGCACAGATTGCCACTGAAATCGAAGACGTAGGGGGTTACTTGAATGCTTATACCTCGCGTGAAACCACTGCATATCACGCCCGTATACTGGCAGAAAATGTGCCCCATGCTACTGAAATAATAGGAGATATTCTTCAAAACTCCACCTTTGATGAAGATGAGGTCGAAAAAGAGCGAGCAGTTATTCTGCAAGAAATTCACCAAAGTCAAGACACTCCTGACGATATAATATTTGAGAACTTTCAACAGGCAGCCTTCCCTGACCAACCACTAGGTCGTTCTATCTTAGGCCCTGAATCTATTATTTCTCAGGTCAACTCCGACCAACTCAAAAAATATATGTCTGATCATTATACGGCCTCTCGCATGGTGTTTGCGGCAACGGGTGGTGTAGATCATGACCACTTGGTTAAATTGTGTGAAACCCACTTTGCCAACCTCCCCACCACAGCACAAAGTGAAGCGCATCCTGGCACCTATCAAGGCGGTCAACATGTTGACACCCGCAACTCGGAACAAATGCATTTGCTGATGGGATTTGAGTCTCTAAAGCAAGGCCACCCAGATTACTTTACTCTAGCTGTTCTATCTAGTTTGTTGGGTGGTGGCATGTCTTCCCGTTTGTTTCAGGAGATCCGTGAAAAAAGAGGTTTGGTATACTCAATATACAGTTTTAATTCATCTTTCCGGGATACGGGCCTGTTTGGTATCTACGCAGGAACAGCTCCCGACAAAGTTACTGATATCATGCCCTTGATTTCAGGTGTTCTCAATGAGCTTGAAGGCACCCTCAGTAATAAAGAAATTGAACGCAACAAGGCTCAGTTAAAAGCTGGATTGATGATGGGTCTGGAGAGCACCACCGCCCGCTGTGAGCAACTGGCCAACCATATGCTTACCCACGGGAAACCTCTGACTCCACAAAATATCATGAACAAAGTGGATGCTGTATCCAGCGATCACATACTCACCATGGCAAGCAAGCTGTTTTCATCTGAGCCTACCTTCGCTGCTGTAGGACCTGGTGATCTTAAAGGCCACCTAGTTCTTTAGAATAGCTAAAACCATCTCTCAGAGTCAGATACCAGGCTTCTCACGAAAATATACAACGGTTCCGGCTCCTCCAAAGCACTCGTATATAATACCTCCAAAATGGGTATCTGCTGGATCTTCGAGGTCAGATAACATAAGCAATAACCTAAAGTGTAGGCTACGCTCAATACTTCAGAAGGTGATAAAGGTGTTTTCTCTTCAACTTTAGACACCCTTTGAAAAAGTGGACAAAGAATATCAGCTGCCTCTTTATACTTACTCTGCATTACGAAAATATACGCCAATGAAGCCAGTGCTAAATCTCCATACTCATAAGCCCATATAGATATTTTTTGTGCATCTCTAAGATATGCTTCCGCCAAATCATAGTGTCTTAGAATTCTTGCTACTTCACCAGCTTTGTATAGGGTTCGACCACGACGCAACCATTGAAATTCTTTAGAAACAAGGGATACCTCATAATATGCCAACCCCTTTTGATAGAACGTATGGCTTATAGAATAGTCTCCTAACTTTTCAGCCGCTCTTGCCCGATAAAACGGGTTGGCAGATTTACATTCAACGACTTTAGCGAAGTACTTATGCGCGACTTCTCGGCGCCCTAGAACCAACTGAGCCATAGCTAATCCAAACTGTGATTCGCTGCGATTGATTCCGAACCATTCCTTATTCACGCATGCTAAAACATAGCACCTGGACGCTTCTTCATACATCTCAGCCGAGAAATTTGCACAACCAGCCCGATGATAACACCGGGAACGATGAATGAGGGAATCATTGTAAGATTGGCTTTCTGCAGCTGACTCATAGAATTGGGCAGCCTCTTTATACTTTCTCATTTTATATAAAATATGCCCCAACTCTTCTTGCAACCCGGCTCGATTCCCCTCATCACATTCAGGATCATTAAGAGCTCTTTCATAAAAAAGCTCTGCCCATTTATGTATACCTAAAACATGAAATATATTTCCCAAACACTTGTTCACCTTAGATGAATTTAGGCGATCAGTTTCATTGATCTGAATAAGCTTTTGATACTCAGCAATAGAAGCTTTTGCTTCTGGGATTAACGAAGCCAATATATTGAACTGCAGAAAAACATCTTGTTGCAAAGGGGCACATTCAGGGTCACAAAGCAGCACGTGAAAGTACACTACACTAAATTGATACGCTCCTAATGCAATGCATGCCTTTCCAAGATAATAGATTGTTCTTAAACGACCAGCTCCATCTAGCTCAGGAATGTTTAAAGCTCCTACAAAAAAATCAATCGCGTGCTTTTGGTTTCTCTCCACCTCAAGCAAGTTTACACCTTCCTCAAAGAATTCCAGAGCTTTTGTTTTAGGTTCGATATCCTTACCTTCAATTTCTACATATCGACCTTTTTGAAAAATAAGGCTATTCCGATCCAATCGTCTTTTTTCGGTTGGTAAGGACTTCAAAGGTATAACCGGGGCATTACCCTCAGCACCATCTCCCGGGCCGCCCATCGAAAAAGAAGGGGAGACTATAAAAACGACTGCTATACAAAGTGCTGCAACTAAGAGTTTCATCATCCCTCTGGGGTTGGTAAAGATTGAAATTTTACAACACAATACATGTTAACAACATTTACTGTATTCAAAGCTAGCTACGCTAGCAAGAGAGGTTATCCAAAGTCATCAAATTATCACAAAGCAGACCCGATCCTTGCACTTCACTCTTAGGTCAAGTAGTCTTTGAATCTTGGAGGGGTGCCGGAGCGGTCGAACGGGGCGGTCTCGAAAACCGTTGTGCGCGCAAGCGTACCGAGGGTTCGAATCCCTCTCCCTCCGCCAAAACTTGTAGTTTCTCCTTATTTAGGATACTATTAACAGCATGTATTTCAACCCATTGAAAAGTGACTAATAATGAATAAAAACCTGGCCCTGTGGATCATAATCGGCCTCATCCTCTTTGCAGTTATAAATTTGTTTCAGGCTCCCGCACCAAAGGGCGAAATCGTTGAAATGGATTGGTCTGGTCTTCTCCAAAGCATCCGCTCGAAAGAAGTGGAAAAAATTACTATTCGTGAAGAAAAGGGTGTCGCCACTGGACAACTCAGCAATGGTCGTAAATTCCAAACCCTCCTTCCTCAAAATAAAGAGATCCTTCTTAACGCGCTGGACAGTAGCGGTGTAAACACCATCATCGCACCTGCTGAAGAAGAAATTCCTTATTTCATTCAAGCCTTAATTTCTTGGTTCCCCATGCTACTTCTCATTGGAGTGTGGATTTTCTTCATGCGACAGATGAACTCCGGGGGCAACAAAGCTATGGGCTTTGGAAAATCACGTGCCCGCCTCATGGATGAAGAGAAAAAGGTGGTCACATTTGGTGACGTAGCAGGTGTCGAAGAGGCAAAAGAAGAAGTGGCCGAAGTGGTCGACTTTCTCCGCGACCCCGGTAAGTTTCAACGCTTGGGCGGTAAGATTCCACGCGGTCTACTTTTAGTAGGCCCTCCAGGAACCGGTAAAACCCTCCTGGCTCGTGCCATTGCAGGTGAAGCCAACGTCCCATTTTTTACAATTTCAGGTTCTGACTTTGTTGAAATGTTCGTAGGTGTGGGCGCAAGCCGCGTGCGTGACCTCTTTGATCAAGGAAAAAAGAATGCTCCTTGTATTATCTTCATCGATGAAATTGACGCTGTTGGCCGTCACCGTGGCACAGGCCTGGGTGGTGGCAATGATGAGCGAGAGCAAACCCTCAACCAATTGTTGGTCGAAATGGATGGATTCGAGGAAAATAGCGGCGTAATTCTGATTGCTGCTACTAACCGTCCTGACGTATTGGACCCAGCTCTCATGCGACCAGGTCGTTTTGATAGACAAGTTGTCGTTCCAAACCCAGATGTCGCGGGTCGTGAGCATATTCTCGCAGTCCACGCTCGCAAAGTGCCTCTTTCAAAAGATGTAGATCTCAGCATCATTGCTCGTGGAACTCCGGGTTTTTCCGGAGCTGACTTAGCTAACTTGATAAATGAAGCAGCCCTTCTTGCTGCTCGTCGTACTCGCCGTACAGTGTCCATGACTGAATTAGAAGAATCAAAAGACAAAGTCATGATGGGTAGCGAGCGTCGCTCTTTGGTTATGTCTGAAGATGAGAAGAAATTAACTGCTTACCATGAGTCTGGACATGCAGTGGTTGCGTTCCACAGCGCCGCTTCCGATCCCATTCACAAAGCCACCATCATTCCTCGAGGGCATGCTCTGGGCATGGTCATGCGATTGCCAGAAGGTGATCGTGTATCCATGACGAGAGAGCGTCTCCATGCTGATTTAGCTGTGGCTATGGGTGGCCGAATTGCTGAAGAGATGATCTTTGGAGATAACAAAGTCACAACCGGTGCATCATCGGACATAAAGATGGCCACGGATATGGCCCGTAGGATGGTCACTGAATGGGGTATGAGTGATAAGATGGGCCCTGTAGCATACGGTGACAATAACCAAGAGGTATTCTTAGGCCACTCAGTCACTCAATCGAAAAGTATTTCTGAAAAATCAGCCCAAGAAATTGACACAGAGGTCAAGAAAATCGTTGAAGACGGTTTTATTCGTGCCAAGAAGATCTTGACCAAGCACAAAAAGCACTTAGAGCTACTCGCTGAAACCTTGCTGGAGTATGAAACTCTTACCGGTGATGAGATTCGCACGCTCCTAATAAAAGGCAAGCTTGACCGTCCTAGCCCAAGTGAGCACTCATCGCCAGCGGTAACCTCAATTCCCACTGGTGGTAAAGGCTCTAAATCAAAGTCAAAAGCGAAGAAGCCCCCCACAAAGCGGCCCCGCAAGACTTCAAAAACGAAAGAATTGCCCTCCAATCCCGAGCCCGAAACAACAAGTTAATTTGAGTTAGTTTATCTATGTCGAAGAAGAAGTATTTTGGTACAGATGGTATCCGTGGCGTGGCAAACCAGCCACCGCTTTCACCTGATTTTCTGGCTTGCCTAGGGCAAGCCATTGGCCTGCAGTTTCTCCGAGAGGAAGGACATCATCACAGAGTCGTTATCGGCAAAGATACACGCCTCTCTGGTTACATGATTGAATCAGCTCTCGCTTCAGGCTTTGTCTCCGTGGGTATGGATGTTCTGCTCGCAGGTCCCATTCCTACACCTGCCATTTCTATGCTCACTCGCTCTATGCGAGCTGATCTGGGCGTGATGATTTCCGCCTCCCATAATCCTTTTCAGGACAATGGAATCAAACTATTTGGTCCAGATGGCCATAAACTTTCCGATGAAGTTGAACTTGAAATAGAATCCCACCTGGATAATAATTCTGCCCTAACTTGCTCACCAGAAAAGATGGGCCGTATGAAACGGCTTGATGATGTCTCGGGCCGATATATAGAGTTTCTCAAAGCAACTCTTCCTCGCAATTGTCGTTTTGATGGCCTCAAAATTGTCTTAGATTGCGCCCATGGAGCCGCTTACAAAATTGCCCCTCTTCTACTAACAGAACTTGGGGCAGAAGTTATTTCTATCGGTGCCCAGCCTAATGGAGTCAATATCAATGCAGGTTGTGGAGCCACAGCCCCCGAAGAAATGTGCAAGGCCGTTCAGTCTAGTAATGCAGACCTAGGCATTTCTCTTGATGGCGATGCTGACCGCTGCATCATGTGTGATGAAAAAGGGCAGATCATCGATGGAGACCGAATCCTAGCTTTCCTGGCTACACACCTCAAAGACCAAGGCAATCTTGCCCATAATACAGTTGTTGCCACAGTTATGTCTAACCTGGGCCTAGAGCAATACCTCACATCTCAAGGTATTAAACTCCTCCGTACGAAAGTCGGAGATCGTTACGTTTCCGCCACCATGACCGGGGGTGGCTATAACTTAGGTGGCGAGCAATCAGGTCATGTGATTTTCTCAGATTACAGCCCTTCAGGGGATGGGTTACTCACCGCATTACAAGTATTATCTTTCTTTTGTGGGACAGGCAAGCTAGCAAGCGACGCTCTCCAACCCTATACCCCCCTTCCCCAAGTCCTGAAAAATGTATCAATGGATACAAACAAATTGAATGATTCAAATGTTCAACAGATCATCAGGGACAACGAGCAACGTATCTCTCAGCAGAACGGTCGCCTTCTGGTGCGGGCGTCAGGTACCGAACCTCTCGTCCGTGTGATGGCCGAAGGTGAAGATACCGCAACAGTCCAAACCTTTGTCGATGAGTTGGTAGAAGAACTAAAACGAGTTTGAGGCTTTTAAACACTAAGTTTTCAATTTTTTACACCCTACTTGAAATACCATCTTCACATAACTATATGTAATTTGTAGCTAATATAATTTATTTATATATTTATTTTTATTATTATTAAGAGGATATTATTATGGTTTCACGTTTTTTTCCTGCATTACTTGCAGCAGCTCTATTTTCAAACTCAAGCATGGCGACGTTTGGTGATTTTTATGAAACTACTCCCGAACAGGACTTAAGAGCTAGTCTCGGAAAGGTGAGATTCAACCAGAATCATTTGGATACAAGAGATTTCCATACTATGATAGTCGTTCAAAATCACCTCTATCTTAAAGATAGTGGCGAGGTATCTCCATTGGATGACCCTATTAATTTGCCACCCCATATGCATGCATTATTAGAGAAGAATTGGGATTTAGACCTATGTGTCACAGATGAAGTATATAACTACCTTCAAACTAACATACCATATTCCCTTGATCCAATTCAGCTTGGTAAAGTAATGCAAGTGGTTAGAAATGAGTACCCTGAAGGTCAGCACCACTCAGCAGAGGCTTTGGTTCGCTACGACTATTTATGCAGACGCCTGATCAATGGAGATTTGACTACAGATGGTAAGTTTAAATCATACAATTTAGATCGCTGGAAATGGCATAATGACCCAGATTACAAAAACAAACATCTTGGCATGTTTGAATAAGATAAAAAAACAGAAAGCCAGGCAGTTTGCCTGGCTTTTCTGCTAGATCCATTAGATACCTTCAGGTGGATGCCTTCATGTCAGGATTCAAACGCATATCCAACTCATTCAGAATATGGTGGCTCATCTCACCAATCATACCTGTGAAGAAGTGATCTGCTTCTGATAGAAGGCGGTAATCAATAGTTTCGCATTTCTCAACAAAACGGCCGCTTATTGGTTTGAACATCAGGTACTGAACCTTTAGTTCCTGTGATGGCTGACGATAAAGACACCACAGCCGTCGAAGCCTTTGTCAATGAGTTGGTAGAAGAGCTAAAGAAAATCTTGAAACAAAAGAATTAGTTGAGAATAGAAATAGTAACACTCTGAGTTCAATGCAAAAGTTGGGCTACTGCCCGGCTTTATTAGATCACAACGTATAAGAACCCTAAGCTGACACCTTAAAATCAGGATTCAAACGCATATCTAAATAATTCTGTACATGGTGACTCATCTCACCAATCATTCCCGTAAAGAAGTGATCTGCTTCAGGCATAAGACGGTAATCGATGGTCAAGCCTCTTTGTGCAGAAAGTCTCTCTGAAAGACGCTCAACGGAATCCTTAGCGACGATCTCATCTTGACCGCCCTGGACGATTAAACCGGATACCGGGCAAGGAGCTAAGAAAGTAAAGTCATACTTATTGGCAGGAGGAGCAATGGAAATAAAGCCGTTTAACTCGGGGCGACGCATTAGCAACTGCATGCAGATCCAAGCACCGAATGAAAAACCAGCAACCCAGCACTCACGAGGCTCTGGATTCTGAGATTGCAGCCAGTCAAGACATGCTGCCGCATCGGCTAATTCACCTTCACCTTGGTCATACTTTCCTTCCGAACGGCCTACACCACGGAAGTTAAAACGTAGTACGCTGAATCCCTTGTCTACAAAAGAACGGAACAGAGCATAGGTAATTTTGTTATTCATCGTGCCCCCATGCTCGGGATGAGGGTGGAGAATAATCGCTATGGGAGCTGTAGGGTTTCCACTTTGATGGTACCGACCTTCAATACGACCAACAGGACCATTAATTAAAACCTCTGGCATAACTTACCCTCATCTCTTGTTATAACGATGGATGTTGGTAGCAAGAAAAGCCCAAAATGTCAAGAAAAACGAAGCATCCAGCTAATCCACCATCAATAGCTTAGTATAAATGAATTATTGATAATATTAAGACTTGGAATCTTTTATTCTGTAATACCTAAAGAAACATATTAACTCTCCTCCTTCATTCTTTGATTACCACCACTTAAACCCAAGGTTTCCGCTGAATAAGTTCAAACAGAAATGAGACTCCCTGAGCATGGGTTTTCGGAAAGAATTCTTTTCGGAGCCGCCCTCACCGATCCCAGGGGTGGATCCGAAAAGAATTCTTTTTGGAAGCCC
>CAJQNC010000088.1 GCA_905479605.1 uncultured Alphaproteobacteria bacterium
CTATGAAGGTGTTAGAGTTTATGACACCCAAAGAAGCCTTCTTGAAAGAGGCACTAAAAAGGGGTAGCCTCTAAATCGGAATTCGCACTTCACCCTTGAAATTGCCAAATCGGAATTCGCACTTCACCCTTGAAATTGCCCAACAGGCTAAAACCGATTGACTGTTGAATCGGTCCTGATGCTCGTCGTTCCATCCTCATTAATATATACGGCATGAGCACCATCACGAATTAAGTCTTCTCTTGAGATACAGTTTTTACCGGATGAACAAGGGTGATCACTAAGGTTAATGAGTAGGTCATGCGCATGCTGATGAATTTCGACATTAGTCATCACCTGAATAATTTTACCCTGAACGGTCATCTCACATAAGGATCCCTGACATGGCATCAAGTTCACAGTTGACTCTCCCAGACTCCTCAACCACATCTCACGCTGAAACTTACCCCTTCGCTTCGATGTCACATAGATATGACCGTCATCGCCACGGATGGCGACGAGCTTTCCCTGCCCGTCAATCAGAATGTGCGGTTGTGGGGTCAATACTAAGAGAACGGCACCCAATAACACTGGCACAACACAAAAGTATCTCCATGACTGACTCCAGAGGCAAAACCAGAGACCACCGAAGACAATAAAATAGAAGGAGAGTGGCGAAGGAGAAGGCACCAAAATCTGACTTCCAGGTACAGTTGAAGCATATTGAGCAATGTGCTGGAGTATTTCAATAGAAGAGCCTAATAGTGGTAGGGTGTAGTCTTCCAAACCAAATAGCATGGATAAAAGAGTGAGCAGTGCTGAGGGCATGACGAAGAAGGCTGTTAAAGGCACGGCTAACATGTTGGCGAAAATAGACATGAGGGTAAACTGATTAAATGTCATGATCGTAAACGGCATGGTAGCCATTGTGGCGATGAGAGAGGTAAATGCCACCCCCCCGAAATACACACAGAACTTCCGTATAAATCCCCCCTGCCCCAACTAATGCTCGATGGGATTCTGCCACGCCTCATAGGCAGCAATCAAACCCACAACTGCAGCAAACGAAAGCTGGAAACTTGGGCCGAGCAGGTTCTCTGGAGTCACCAAAAGAATCACCGTTGCAGCAAATGCCACTGTACGAAGGGAAAAGGCATTACGATTAATGAGGATGGCTATCATGACCATGCTTGTCATTAAAAATGCCCTTTGAGCAGGCACACCAAAACCTGACAACCCTAGATAGAGACCTGTAATAATGATAGCGCCAATTGCTGCGATTTTCTTTGTATTCACGCGTAAAGCAAAGGGTGGAATAAGCGCTCCCCCCTTACGAATCATGAAGAAAATTAGGCCAGCTACGATTGAGAGATGCAATCCTGAGATAGCAAGGATATGAGCTAATCCTGAGGCTACAAATTTTTCTCGCACGTCGTCAGGAATACCTGAGCGATCTCCAGTCGTTAATGCTGCTGCTATCCCTCCCTGTGGCTCAGGTAATCCCTTCCGCAGAATTTGGGTTATAGATTGCCGTAATCGCTCCAACTTCATTTGAAGGCTCTGGGAGGGAAAAGATTTGACTACACGTGGCTTGCCCATATTAAACCCAGTCGCTTCGATACCTTTGAAATAGGCATGCCGACGAAAATTGAATCCGCCAGGATGAGTCGGGCCCGGCAACGGAAGCAGCTTTACCCTCACCCTCAGCCATTGCCCAGGAAAGATTTCAGGTAGTTCCCCCCGCAAGGTCAACCTGACTATCTGGGGTAGATCTTTAATTTCCTTTGAGTCCAGATGCGAGAGAACCACACGATTAGACAACTTCCCAGTTGAGCTCAGTTTCTCCTCCACCGATTGAACTTCCCCCACTAACCATATGGGACCAACCTCTTTCTCTAGCATATACACAGAAAGACTAGATGTGCGAATGATTCCCGCTGAGAAGCCCAGCGAAACAAAAAACAGAACCCAAACAAGAAACCTAATATGGCCTTTCAAAAGGAATCCTGCGGGTAGAACAATTGGCACCAAAGCCCATAATGGCGACGGCTCTTGCGGTAAAGAAAAGTAGAGCCACACTCCTCCGCCGATGAAGACAGGGATCCAAACGGACCAGCGGTGATGTTCATCAAGGAATGTTAACCATACCTTCATCAATACCCCCTATGTCAGTTCACAATAACAAGGATGAATGAAATAGAGAAGTATGATTTGAACCACCACAAGCCTTGACAAAGCTTAATAAATCAGCTACGAACCCAGATAATTCCTCAAGTGGAGAAAAAAAATGAAAGTTGCTAGTTCACTTAAAACATTAAAAAGTCGCGATAAAAACTGTCGTGTTATTCGACGCCGTGGCCGTGTTTATGTAATTAACAAGACTAACCCTCGCTTTAAAGCACGTCAGGGTTAAGTTTCTAGATTTTATTGAAAGGCGAAGACCACTATGGCTCGTGTTACAGTTGAAGATTGTGTAGACAAAGTTAAGAATCGTTTCGATTTGGTCATGGCAGCCGCGCAACGCGGTCGTCAGCTCGCTGCTGGTGCCCCTATCACAATAGACCGTGATCGCGATAAGAACCCTGTGGTGGCACTACGTGAGATTGCAGCGGAAACCGTTTCCGTAGAAGATCTTGAAGAAGCTTTTATCACCGAGATGCAAAAGCACCTTCCAGGGGATGAACCTGAAGAAGAGCTGATGGAATTGCTTGAAGAAGAGCAGAACCTAGCGGGACGTGAACAAGTGGAAAGCGAAGTAGCTGAGATGTCTGTAGACGGTGAAGAAGTCATTAGCGAAGAAGCAGAAGGCATTGAAGTTGAAGCCTATGAAGACGAGCTTAATGCTGAATTTGAAACCGAAATGGCGAATTTAAGTGACTCTGAAGAGCCACTAACAGAAAAATCTGAAGAATCAGCTGAAGAATAACGTTGACTGAAGGGCCTGTCCCTTGTCAAAATATCCTGATAAGACAATAATTATTTGGTAATGGAGCGTTATGATTCGTCAGTACGAGCTTGTGGAGGCTGTTAAAGCCTATGATCCTGATGCTGATGAAGACTTATTAAATCGTGCCTACGTCTTTGTCATGAAGGCACACGGGGCCCAGACCCGTGCCTCTGGCGATCCATATTTTACCCACCCTTTGGAAGTTGCAGGCATTTTGGTCGGCATGCGCCTAGATGTGGCCACTATTGTCACAGCTTTATTACATGACACCGTTGAAGATACCCTCGCCACATCGGAAGAGATCGAACAACTCTTTGGCAAAGAAGTGTCTTTTCTCGTTGATGGCGTAACAAAGCTCTCGCAGATTCAGCTACAGTCCGACAAAACTAAACAAGCAGAGAATTTTCGCAAGCTCTTGGTGGCCATGTCATCAGATATTCGCGTCTTACTCGTGAAGTTGGCCGACCGATTACACAACATGCGTACTTTGCATTACATCAAAAATGAAGAGAAACGTAAGCGTATTGCCTTGGAAACGAGCGAAATATACGCCCCTCTTGCTGAACGTATTGGTATGCACGAGGTTAAGGATGAACTGCAAGATGTTGCCTTTGGCATTCTGCATCCAGATGCTCGAGAATCTATTGTCCAACGCCTGGACTACCTACATGAACAAAGCGGAGATTTGACCACGCCCGTCATCGATGAGCTGCATGAGGTCCTGAATGAAAACGGCTTAGCCGCTATTGTGGCAGGTCGCGAGAAGACTCCTTGCTCTATCTGGCGTAAAATGAAGAAGAAAAACGTCACATTCGAACAGATCTCAGATATCGTGGCGTTCCGCATCATTGTCGACACCGTGCAACAGTGCTACCGGGCCTTGGGTATTTTGCATAGTACTTACCCTGTGATTGCTCAACGCTTTAAGGATTACATCTCTACCCCTAAGGAAAATGGTTACCAATCTCTACATACAGCTGTTATTGGCCCTAATCAGCAGCGTGTAGAAGTACAGATCCGCACCAAGGAGATGGACGAGATTGCTGAGATGGGTGTGGCAGCCCATTGGCAATACAAGCAAGGCACAGCCCATGATGGCCATCAATATCGCTGGCTGCGGGATCTGTTGGACATCCTCGACACAGCAGAAGATCCCGAAGATTTCTTAGAACACACCAAGCTGGAAATGTTCCAGGATCAAGTGTTTTGCTTCACTCCTGATGGCGACTTGATCACTCTGCCTCGTGGTGCAACGACCATTGATTTTGCTTACGCAGTCCACTCTGATGTAGGGAATCACTGTTCTGGGGTCAAGGTTAACGGGCGGATTATGCCCTTGAGAACTGAGATCGAGAACGGTGATCAAGTTGAGGTGATGACTTCCAAAAGCCAGTTCCCCTCCCCCTCTTGGGAGCGCTTTGTGGTCACTGGCAAGGCTCGCTCAAGTATCCGTCGTTACATCCGTCAGCAAAAGCGTCAGCAATTCATCAAGCTTGGTAAGTCTCTAATACAAAAAGGGTTCAAAGAGTCTAAGCTGAACTTTGAAGAGAAAGCATTGGAAAAAGCTCTCGATGAGTTTCAAGCACGCAACATTGAGGATATTTATGCACAAATTGGTGAAGGCTTGCGAACCGTTCCTGTGCTCATTCGTTTTCTGCACCCTGAGCTGCCTCATGAATTGGACCTGGAACAACTTAGCGACGGTCGTGAGCGTGCAATCAGTGGATCGAAAGAGGAAGCTCTCGCCATCTCTGGCCTGATTCCTGGCATGGCGGTCCATTACGCCGGCTGCTGTCATCCTCTTCCGGGAGATAAGATTATTGGAATTGTGACAACGGGTCGTGGAGTCACCATTCACACTCAAGAATGTGATTCACTGAACCCTCTCATGGATGAGCCTGAACGTTGGATCGATGTGGCTTGGAATCTAAAGGCTGCCGAAAGCCAACAACATATCGGCCGACTCAGAGTCACTCTTTCCAACCAACCCGGAGCTATTGCAGCTATCACAGCTGCTGTGGCTAAGGAAAACGCCAATATCACAAATCTAAAAATCGACCATCGTAGTCACGATTATTATGAATTCTGGATGGATCTGGATGTAAAGGATGCTGAACACTTGAACAGTATTGTGGCGTCTCTGCGATCTCTGAAAAAGGTTCTGGAAGTTAACCGGGCAAAAAGTTAGCGTTTATAGCATACCAACACTGAAGTTAATCATTGACCACATCCGAAAATTCATTATCTTAGAGGCAGAAGTTTTCTTCAAGGTTGGGCCTGTAGTTCAGTTGGTTAGAACACTCCGCTCATAACGGAGCTGTCGCGGGTTCGAGTCCTGCCGGGCCCACCACTTTGCTCTTGCTTTTCCCGTACCCCGTCACGTCAAGGTAATCACTAATACATAAATGTTATTTCACGATTGCTAGCTAAATGCTGAACTCTTTCCCAATTACCTTCTTTTACGTGGATAAAGAGCTCTGCAATCAAGACAATGGTATCGATAGCCTGCACATTATCACTATCCATTGACTCTCGATGCTCCTCAATTGCTTCAAGAACATTCTTTGAGGGGTGGTGAAAAATGGAATCATAAAAAACTTTTTCTCTATCAGTCCAACTATCATCACCTCGACCCCCAGAATCGTGCATCCAATTGATTATTTTATCAATTCTATTTGAAAACTTTTTTATATCGATATGAAGTAGTCTTAGATAATCAAAATTATACTGAATAGGATAAAGTTGTAACTTTTTCACATATTCTCTATGTATTTCAACACCACGGGCGAAATCTCCCACAGCAAAACATGCTATTGAGTGTGCTATTGAGTGCTCACGCATGGGTTTACGCATACTGTCCAAGTTCTCAAAAAACTTAACCTCACTCTCAAATTCTCCGTTTCGTCGCAAAACTCGAACTACGTATACAAAAACCTTTTCATTGACTTCACTACCAAAATCATCCATAAGCCATTTGCTTAAACTTAACTCTCGCTCATAGTTACCTGCAAAATAATTATCAATAATGGCATTATAAATATCTCTATAATAGATCTGGTTTCGATACTCAATAAACAGCTTCTCATGTAACTCAACTATTCGAGGAAGATTTCTTGGTTGGTTTCTTATGGGGTCCTTTGTAATGTCAGAATTAACACCATGTTCAGCATAAATAGCACGCCTAATATCATTTGCAGTGACTTCATCACTATACGCGAGAATAAAATCCCAAGCTCTAGCTATCATTGAAAACTCCGACTTCGTTTTATCACAACAGAAGTTGAAGTGTCCATATCGGTGTACAACTTCTTCTGCCCTTTTTAATTCAATATAACGTCGAAGATAGCTCCAACGATCTGGACTCACCTCAGTGTCAGCCCAAAAACCATTCGCTGGGTCATAGGCAGTATCATTTAGATAACAAGAAACACGCATAAGGTCACGTTCACCGGTATTGGCTGGATCGCCTGCCAAACAACGCAATGCTTGGGAATCTGCTGGCGGTATATTCCTTACGTTCTGGCATTTCAATAAAAGGTGAGACTTTGCAGAAGCAATAAATTCAGCCACCGGGCTTGTCGCCAGAGGGTAGGCCACCTGAAACTCTTGCTGAAGAAATTCATGTGCCATTGATAAAGAGATAAAAAGCTGAAGGCGTAAGCTATGATCAGGCTGCTCTCCTTGCAATTCATCACGAAGATTCACAATTGATTTGAGAGCATGCCATACAGCTGCATTAAAACGATAGAGTTCCATGGACCCCACAGGAGGTCCGATGACCCATGGTTTGGTTTCAAGAGCACGACGATCATTCTTCATACGATGAAGCACTACCGCCTTATGCATTTCGCGACTTGTTAGGGCAAAACTCTGCTGATCACTCGCAGAGAGGGCACTAACAATGGATAATGCTATCGATAATTCACCTGCATCTTTTTCCTTTGTAAGAAAGTGAAGGTTATTTGCTTGGGACGCTTTAACACCTACTCCAGCATCAACTAATGCTTCACCGGTGTTTACCTTTTTCTGCTCTGCTGGATTGTCATCGCCTTGCGTCACTTCATTGACGGGTCGCTTTTTTCCAGCTTGAAATTGCCGATAAGCTGCGGCTTGTCCTTGATGAGACTCAGCACAATCAAGTTCTGGAGCTCTATCTACATTAGCACCAGGTGCTGCGTAGGATACCATGGGAAGAATGTTACAAGACAGTGCCATCAAGCTGACAACTAACGCTTTAGGTGCTTTGCTTAAGTACATCAGATTATCCTCATAATTTAACAATAAACCATATGAGAACACTTCAAAACCAATAAGGCTTCTGCCTTATCATTGAGAAATGCTGTCATTATTCTACTACCCTTGATACCAGTATAGAAACTGTGACACGGAAAAGCAATATGGGTGCATAAAATAATGACTGGAAAGGGGTAGCAACCAAAACCATTGTGATTCCAGATTGTGGTGCAAGGAGGTTTCGACTGACCGAAGAAGATCCCGTCGCAAGGCCTGGATGACGAATATTTAATTTAAATCAACAAAATATTATCATTTTGGAATTAAGACATTGGTGTCCAGGAAAACTCTTGTGCATTGTAACAGTTATCCGCTTAGACCATAGATACGTTCCCCGGAAATTTATGAGCTTTGCTCATTAATTATCCGGGGCCCATGGTGCCTAAAAGGCAGCATCCCATTGGATTCAAGTTGTGCCCCGGCTCGGAGGCCGGGGAACGTTTTATATGGGAAATGATTAAATCAAAGCTTCTAGATAACTGCTTCTCGTTTACCGGAAAAAAGAATAAACTTATTTCGCGTTCAGACGAGCTTCCCGTTCCTTAACTTTGGCCAAGAGTTCATTATGCATAGCTGAACGGTTGGCCATTTGTTCGTCGGTCTGAGCCGCCATCGCCTCAGCTTGGCGCTGCATAGCTTCTTGCTGTGCGGATTGCAGTTCAGCTTGACGACGTTGCTCGAGCATACGTTTTTCCTGCTGGGCTTGCTTCTTGATTAGAGCTTCGTGCTGCATGGCTTGTTCGCGGCGTTGCTGCTCAAGGCGGAGTTTCGCTTGTTGTTGCTGCAACCGCCGCTGGTCTTCTTGCTGACGGCGCAGTTCAGCTTGCTGACGCTCGAGGCGGCGATTGGCATCATCCTGGCGACGGCGTTCAGCTTGTCGCAGCTGCTCTTGTTGCTTACGCATAGCTTCTGCGTGGTCATTCTTCTGGCGCAAGAGCTGCAATTCTAGATCTTCTTTTTGGCGCTTCAGTTCACGTTCTTGATTTTTTTGACGTTTTGCGAGACGTTGCTTTTCTTTTCGGAGCTTGCGATCTCGATCAAGGTCATCAAAGAAATCACCAAAAGTATCAACTTCTTCAAAATCACTGTGAGAATGGGGTGCATCACCCCAACTATCATCATAATAAGTTGTCGTTGAACGAGATGAATAAGAGTTGGTATAAAGGGTTTCATTGGGAACAATACAACCCGTTAAGGCAATTAAGGGTAATGGTATCAGATATTTAAAATTCATGGATATACTCCGTACATTTATAACAAAGGTCGCTCCTTAGTCAGTACTATTTAGCAGTAATTGCTAGCGGGTGCTATATTAAAGTGATCGACGTGATCGATGTCGCACCCTGGCAAGTATGCCCGTTATAAAGAGCAATACCAAGATAGGAAATCCCCACAGAGGCGCATTTTCCCAACGGAATTGGGGCTTTAAAAGAATTTTCTCACCATAACGCTGCACTAGAAAACTCTTGATTTCGTTGTCGGACCTACCTTCTTCAGCCATACCATAGACCATGCGGCGCAGATCTTGGGCCAAGGTAGCTTCGGAATCCTCCACACTTTGTCCATCACATACGGGGCAGCGGATTTGGCTGTATAATGATTTCAGCCGAGCAGTTGTATCGGCCTGAACAGGCAAAGCTGCAAACAGAATAAAGATGAAAAGCCAGACTCTCATGGTAGGAAACGACTGACCTGGTGAGTTGACTGGAGAGGCCCAGAGATCACCTCTTGGATGATGCCGTTCTCATCCACGATATACGTAGAAGGGAGCGCCAGAGCACCTAGATAAACCATAGATTTTCCTTCTGTATCAATGAAGACTATCTCATAAGGATCAGATCTCTCCTCAAGGAAACTGAAGACATCCTCAGGGGTATCTTTGTAAAATAACCCTACTAAAGGAATACCTGTCTGAGCTAAATCTTCTAAGTATTGATGCTCGTTTCGGCAGGTCTCACACCAACTGGAACCAATGTGCAGGATGTATTTCTGGCCCTTGAGATCAGCGGGTCCTTGCTCTCCATTCTCAACTCCAACAAGGGGCCACACAGGCATCTCTTGACCCACCATAGGGGAAGCACGCTCGTATTCGAGGCTGTGATAAACTACAAAGATGAGGCCAAGAATGGCCATAAGAATAGCAAGTGGAATGAATAACCATATTCGTTTCATATTGTCCTCATACGTCGTCTAAGAGCCAGGAATGCTGCCAGGGCCATCAACGCTGCCCCCCACCAGATCCATGAAACCATGGGATGGTAATGGAGGCGGATGGCCCAGGCCTTGTGGCCCAAGTGAGAGCCTAGCACACCATAAAGATTGATCAAGCCATTGGTGTAAATGGCTGTTTCCGTTTGCATACTTTCCTGAGGCAGATAGAGCCTCTTTTCTGGCATGAGCAGAGTCACTTGCTGATCATTCTTCAATACAGCAATCTGCGCCTTTTCATAAAGATAGTTGGGCCCATTCCCCTGGGTGATATCATCAAGACGGAAGGTATAGCCTTGAAGCTCAGTCGTTTCTCCCAGAGTCAAAGTGACATTGGATTCCTGCTGCCAGGCCGTAGATATTGCAATGCCCAGAATAGTGACTCCAAGGCCGATGTGACCGAGGATCATGGGTAATTGAGCCATGAAGCCCTGGCGGATACCATAGTAAAGACTAGAGACCACCAGCCACAGAGCAAGACTTGCCGCAATGATACTGACAACCGGCTGAGGATCGATGAAGTAGAGGATGATGACACCAATAGCCATGGTGGGGGTAAAGGTGTGGAGAGCCTTTTCCAAAGCCCTCTTGAAGCTGGATTGACCCCAGGTCAGCTCCATTCCCAGAGGGATAAGTAACAGTACCGGAAACAACATGGGCACTACGGTGGCGTTGAAATAAGGAGCCCCCACTGAGACTGTCTTGCTGGAAATTGCCTCCAGCATGAGAGGGTACAGGGTGCCCCAGGTGACGGTGAGGAGGCCTGCAAATAGCAGGAGGCTATTGATGGTTATAGCCCCTTCACGCGACATAAATTGTAGTGGAGTTGAATTTGAATTTCTGGGTAGACGGAGAGCGTAGAGAAGAAAACCACCGCCCACCAAAAATGCGATAATAGCGAGGATGATAATACCACGATGAGGGTCAGTGGCAAAAGCATGCACTGAAGAGATGAGACCCGAGCGCACAAGGAATGTTCCCAATAGGCTAAAGGCAAAGGTCAGCAAAGCCAGAAGAACAGACCATCCTCTTAACTGACCTTTCATTTCCATAACGCGGAGAGTATGAATGAGGGCGGTACCGGCAAGCCAGGGCATGAGGGATGCATTCTCTACAGGGTCCCAGAACCACCAACCGCCCCAGCCCAGCTCATAATAAGCCCACCAACTGCCGAGGGCAATTCCCAGCGTAAGGCAGGCCCAAGAAAATAAAGCCCAAGGACGTACAGCCACCGCCCAATCCTTATCTAGCTTTTTTAGCCACAAACCAGCAATGGCAAATGAAAAGACAGCAGAGAAGCCTACATAGCCAAGGTAAAGCATGGGCGGATGAATAGCGAGTCCTCGATCTTGCAACAAGGGGTTGAGGGATTGGCCTTCATGGGGAGTGAAGGGTAGGGTCAAAAAGGGATCTGCCCCCCACCACAAGAAAGCTATGAAGATCACACACATAAGCCCCTGGATACTTATTGCACCTCGTACCAGGGAAGGATTGCTCTTCAAGAACGTCATGGCAAATCCCATGAGACTAAGGATCCACACCCAAAGAAGCATGGAACCCTCATGGTTACCCCAAGCCCCTGCAAAACGGTACAAAAGCGGCATGTGGGTGTGGCAATTCATGAAGACATTCAGAAGGCTAAAGTCGCAGGTCACATAGGCTGTGATCAATGTGATAAATGCTGCAGAAACAAAGAAAAACTGCAAGCGGGCTGATATTATAGCTAATTTATGCCAACGATTATCCTGCCGCAAGCCACCCCAGAGGGGGCTGATGAATTGGAAGACGGCAAAGCCGAGAGCCATCGCTAGACTGAAATATCCCACCTCACTCAGCATGACGCCATACTCCATGCTCTTTCAAGGACTTAGCGACCTCTGGTGGCATGTAATTTTCATCATGCTTAGCAAGCACAGATTGGGCCATGAACTGGCCGTCCTGCAGATGGCCTTCCACTACCACGCCTTGCCCTTCGCGGAACAAATCAGGCAGCATGCCTTCATAATGAACGGGCAGCATATTCACTTGGTCACTAATGGTAAAGCTGATCTGGGTTCCATTGTGCTGGAGGCTGCTCTCCAATACCAGACCTCCCACACGAATGCGCTGATCGGGATGGATGGTTTTCGATTGCAAATCTGTGGGAGAATAAAAGAACACCAGGTTGTCATCAAAAGCAGAAAGAATCAGGGTAGCTGATAAAATGAGCAGTGCCCCCACCACGGAAATCCAAAGCAAACGCTGATGCTTAGCTTTCATCATCCAACCGATCTCGAAGGGAACGCAACTGCACAATGGTCGTGGAATAAAGCCCCATCAATAGGACAATGGCCAACCCATAAGCTGCAAGGATATAGAAGGAATATTCATCAATCATGCTAAGAGTCCTCCCTGCTGACTTACTAAAGATTTCCGTCGCATATGCTCTAACCTTAATCGTAATATGAGGGCCACTAAAAAGTAGGCCGTATAAGCTGCGGTCATCAGTAACAATGGTGTGAGCATACTGGAGTGGATGCTAGGGGCTGAAAGCTTAGTCAGACTTGCCGGCTGGTGGAGAGTATTCCACCAGTCCACAGAGAACTTGATAATAGGAATATTGATCCACCCGACCAAAGCTAGTACCGAAGCGGCACGAATTCCCTTCGCTGGATCATCAAAGGCTCTAATCAGGGCTATGTACCCTAAATAAAGGAAAAACAAGATTAAGACCGATGTAAGACGAGCATCCCAAACCCACCAAGTCCCCCACATGGGCTTTCCCCAGATAGAACCGGTGATGAGGCTAATGGCCGTAAAAATAGCCCCAATGGGTGCTGCAGCCTGAGCCAAAAGCTCCGCGAGAGGATGGCGCCATACCAAAGCAAAGAGACTCATCAGGGCCATGAATGTATAGACACCCAAAGCCATCCATGAGGCCGGCACATGCACGTACATGATGCGCATAGCCTCCCCTTGTTGATAATCAGGAGGAGATAGGACCAATCCATACGCAAGGCCAAAGCCAAACAGCACCACGCAGGCCAACTTAAGAAAAGGCAGGCACTTAGCGGAGTAATCGAGAAATGGCCCTGGCTTGGCCCATGTATGCATGGATCATAATTCCCTAGTGGTCTTTGGGGCTATAATTGACGAGAATAGCCTAAGGCGCAAGGGAAAATTAGCTTTTCTGAAATGAAGCTTAAGCCAACATCCCCAGCAAAAACACTCCACCCGTGCAAATAACATAGATAGCTAGAACCCAAGTCACTAATGAACTGGGGTCAGCATCGGGCCTAACTTCGAGAGAATATTGCTTTTCTTTCAAAAACTCCACGTAAAGCATGTAAAGAACACTCACATAGATAGGGTAAATGAAAGTTATGAGGATAATGAGAAACCCAGCAACAATGTATAAACCATATATATCATAGTAGGTACCAACAGCTATGAGTCCTGCAGATCCAAGTACCAATACTAAGCTACACAAGCCCTTGGCAAAAATCAGGGAGATAATCTTAACTGGCTTGGTCTTTAAAAATTCAATAGAGCGTTTCATAGCGTCCACAAGACTCTTGCCATTAAGAATGGCTGGCATCATCCCAACAGTTCCATAGGTCCAGGCAGTTCGAAGAGCGGCTTTAGCAAATGTTGTAGCTAGTCCAGAATTCTTCCCTGAAGAAGTGAGTAACCTAACAAAAAACTGAATGGCATTGAACTTCCAGATGGTTGGGGCATTCTGCCTAGCAATTTTCAAGGCTCCATCCACAGTAGGGGGATGGCCCTCCGCATGCATATAAGTTGCTGCACCCATAGCTCCATTGAATAGCCCTTCAATCATAGTTACCAGCCCCACATAAGGAATCCAGATAACCATCATCATCGCAACCAGCATCCACGGAACTGCAGACTGCGCTTGTTCTGTTGCTGATTCATTTACCTGTGCATAGCCATTAAATACTTCTGCAATCCAAAAAGTGGCAAGAAACGTCATTCCAGTCACAAAGACAATTAGGAATAACTTGATGCACATCAAAGGAAAAACAGCATTCACATTGCGCATGTGGCGCAAGCCCTCACGAAAAAAACCAGGCACAGCTGCAATACGCTGACCTAAACTAAGTTTACTGCTTTTAACTGTCCGGCTAACATCCTCAGCCTCGGTCTTTAGGTATTCGTAGGACTCTTTATATTTATCAAGCATAGGCTTCTCCTTTAAAAGGAGGTTAGCATTCTGAAGTTAAGGAGTCGTTAATTCGAGTTTAGCTGTTTGATCGTAGATTTTCAAACCTCACCCCTGATCTTTCATGATGCGAGATTTCTCTCGCTGCCAATCACGCTTCTTCTCAGTTTCGCGCTTGTCATGCTTTTGCTTACCTACAGCCAAACCAAGTTCGACCTTAGCATAGCCCTTCTCATTGAAATAGATACTAAGGGGAACCAGGGTTTTTCCCTTCTTTTGTACCGCACCAATCAGACGATTGATCTCGCTACGATGAAGCAAGAGTTTCCGAGGCCGACGGGGTTCGTGGTTAAATTGATTAGCCTCTGTATATTCCGGAATATAGCTATTGATCAGAAAGATCGCGCCATTTTCCTCGGTGGCATACGATTCTGTAATGGTGCCCTTACCCTGACGCAAAGATTTGACCTCACTGCCGACCAGCATGATCCCAGCTTCGAAGGTATCTTCAATATGAAAATCGAAGCGAGCCCTCTTATTCTGGGCCACAATATTTCGTTTCGATGTAACATTAACTTTTGACATAATATAACGATCCTAAGCCGGCGCAACTTTAAGAGATGGCTGCTCATTCCAGGCTCCTACAGCTTTCAAGGCATTACGAATGATTTCACATTCATCAGAACTCAGTGGTTCGAAGGGTAAACGGGTCTCAAGGGTAATATTACCAAGAAGAGACGCAGCAAACTTGATGGGCTGCGGATTGCTAGCCACTCCCATGGCCTGAATGAAAGGGTATAAAGCATCACGAGCCTGCTCAAAACCATAAAGATCACCAGCTGCCCAAGCCTTCTGAATAGCTATAAATAACTTAGGAGCAGCGTTGGCTGAAGAGGATATAACACCGTCACCTCCTACGGCCAAATGTGGTACATAGAGGGTATCATCTCCTGCCATAAGAGAGAACTCATGACCCACGCAGGGCCGTAACTTTTGCACCCTGCTCAAATCAGGAGAAGCATCTTTCAGGCCCTCTACTCGCTTGAGCTGAGAGAGTTTCACAACCGTATCCACTTCCAGATCAACCCCAGTGCGCACTGGATTATTATATAAAAGCAGTGGGATGTTTGTCTGATCGTGGACCTTACGGTAATGCTCAAACAAACTCTCTTGATTGGGACGTACATACCATGGGGTAATAATCAGCGCACCATCCACACCACAGCCTTCAGCTTGCTGAGTAAGAGCCAGCGTTTCCTCAGTACTAACTACACCCGCACCCGCAATAACTTTCGCACGGCCACCAGAAACCTTTACAGAAATCTCGAGCAGCTTTTTGAGCTCTTCATGACTGAGAAGCATCCCTTCACCGGTAGTGCCACCAACCACAATCCCAGCAACACCCTGTTCAATCTGCCAATTGACCAGGTCTGCAAAAGCAGCTTCATCGATTTTTTCATCGCGAAAAGGCGTAATTAGGGCTGTTATAATTCCGTTAAACACATTAATCTCCAAAAAGGGTGACTTATAATATGAAAGATACTGATGATGAACGATTTTCGCAAGTTTTTGCTTATATTTTTTACAGGGGTACTCATGACTCAGCCATCATTTGCCAATGAGGAACACAAAAAGTCTGAATGCAAGGACGCTCTGCTTGAGACTATAAAAGGCAAGGCTGCAGCTGATGATCGCAACTGTAAGGTCACCAGCAAATTGATGATGTGGATTGCTCTTCAAGCAGGGGCAGGAAACTACACATTTCAAGAAATCACCAGCTTCATCAAAGCCAACCCCAATTGGCCAAACCAATCCGTTCTCAAGCGCAGTGCAGAGCAATCCATTACAGCTCGGACACCTGCACAAACTCTCGTGGCATGGTTTCAGGTGAATTCTCCTCTGACGACTGCTGGGGTCATGGCCTATGGCAACGCCCTGAAATCTCTCAATAAATCCAAAGAGTTAAAAGCATTTGTTAAAATTGCATGGGTGGAAAACAGCTTTTCGAAAACAAAACAGAAGGAATTTCTAAAGAAATTCGGAGATCTCCTAACTCAAGCTGACCACGTCCATCGCTTAGAGAGCCTGTTATGGGCCCATAACACGGATCAGGTCCAACGACTCATGCCTTTAATTGGTAGTGACCATAAGAAACTAGCCGAAGCGAGGCTCGCCTTCAAAGCGGGTAAGAAACGTGGAGTTCCAAAGAAATTTGAAAACCATGAAGGATCTCTGTATGACCAAGCACGTTCCCTTCGCAAACAAGGTCGCTATGATGAAGCCACCCGCCTGATCCACAAAGCCAACCATTCATCTGAAAATGCCACAAACTGGTGGCAGGAATGCCATTATATTGCTCGAGAGCTCATAGAAGATAAACGTTACAAAGATGCATTCAACCTCATCACCAAACATAAGCTCACCTCTGGCGAAGGCTTTGCTGCTGCGGAGTGGACCGCTGGATGGCTGAGCTTACGTTTTTTGAATGCTCCTACGACTGCACTAAAACACTTTAAAAATCTCTATGATAACGTCAAGTCTCCCATTAGCCTTTCACGTGCAGCTTACTGGTTAGGGCGCACGTATGAAACCCTGGGTAAAAACCAAGAGGCCGCAGAGTGGTATAAGAATGCCTCCCAGTATCGCACCACTTATTATGGTCAGCTATCTGCCGCCAAGCTTCAACTCGCTCCCTATCCAGTCCTAACACATCATGATGCTACCACCTCAAATCCTAAAGTCCTCGAGCATGAACTCGCACAAGCCTTAAATCTATTGGCTAGCATTGGTAAACCTGCTCACCAATGGACAAGGCCCTTTGCTATAAAGCTGGCTCAGGAGTTCGAGCATGAGCGCGATAAACATACTCTTGTCTCTTTTGTGTCTGAAATCCTGCCTCATGAAACAGTTTGGGTCACCAGAACAGCTGGATCTGAAAAGCACCTCGAGCTGGCCCAAGGTTATCCTTACCTTAAAGGATTGCCTAAGGGAGCAGACTTGCCCGAGCATGCTCTATCCCATGCAATTGCTTATCAAGAAAGTCGTTTTGATCCCTACGCCATCAGCTCTGCCGGCGCCAGGGGGCTGATGCAGATGATGCCTCAGACAGCGCAAATCACGGCTAAAAAGATCGGGGTCAAGCATCAGAAATCTCAACTCACGAGTGATCCTAAACACAATGTCATGCTAGGGTCCCATCACTTGGGACATATGCTAGAGCGCTTTGACAATAGCTATATTCTGGCCATTGCAGCCTATAACGCGGGCCATACCCCTGTGGAACGTTGGCTCACGACTTTTGGCGATCCACGCACAGGAGAGATTGATATAGTCGATTGGGTCGAGCTGATTCCTTACAAAGAAACCCGAAACTACGTTCAGCGTGTGCTAGAAAATATTGGCCCCTACCGTAGTTTGCTAGATGGAGAAGTCAAAGAAACAATCATAGAAGACCTCCAGCGCCACTCAAAGATGAAGTCAGAGACCCCTCAGACTTGATTTCGTAGGCCTTTAACGAAGTCACTTAGCCCTGTCTGGCGGCGACGCTTGAGCCTTTCTGATGTCAGGATAGAACAAACTTCTTGAACACTTTGTGATAAGTCATCATTGATCAGAATATAGTCATATTCGGCCCAATGACTAATTTCTTCTGCCGCCTTATCCATGCGGTGAATAACCACATCTTCGGAATCCTGATCACGTTTTCGTAACCGCTCTTCAAGAATTCTCAGAGATGGTGGCAAAACGAAAACACTGACCAAATCCCCAGAAGATACTTGTTTTAGTTGCTGAGTTCCTTGCCAGTCGATATCAAAAAGAACATCTTTACCCGCAGCCATCTCCTGTTCAATAAAGGCTCGAGGGGTTCCATAGTAGTGACCAAATACCTTAGCATATTCGAGAAATTTGTCCGTACTGACCATCTCCTGGAATGTCGTTTCGTCTATAAAGTAATAATCCTGACCATGAACTTCTGAGGGTCGTTTTGGCCGTGTTGTGTAAGAAATAGAGAGACCGATGTCTCGTTCTTTTTCAAGGACATGACTTGCAATTGTCGTCTTACCAGCGCCGCTGGGGGAAGACAGAACAAACATAAATCCACGACGGGGTGTACAAATTGACATTAGCTAGCCTTTGTTCAAAATCGTCACGACGCTATCATATTTAGCTCACAATTTATAGCATGTTTGCTGTTAATGGATCATTAATAGCTATCAGATAAACTTGAAAACCAAGTGAACAGTCAATATAGTTGCGCAAGAATAGAGGATTATAATAAATGAAAAAACTACTGATACTCCTTTTGACACTCATTCCTCTTTCTGTGAATGCTTGGTGGGAAACGCCTCATATGCTGGTGGCGCAAATTGCCTATGAGCACCTGACCCCAGAAGCTAAAAAAGAAGTTGACCGGCTGGCCAAATCCCAGGGCCGCAGCCCCTACTCGGAAGTGCGCTTCGATGAAGCAGCCGACTGGATGGATGCTATCAAGACCACAGGACTACATGCTCTGGATGTTTGGCATTATATGACGGAGCCCTATGATCCGACCAGTTATCCTCTACCAAAGGTTAACCAACCAGAGAATGCCCGCTGGGCGCTGGACAAGGCGATCTCTATACTTAAGCAACCGGAAGCGGATGACCTTGAAAAAGCCTTCATGCTACGGGTTCTGACCCACGTGGCTGGTGATGTGCATCAACCCCTGCATGTGATCACTCTGTTTAGCAAAGAATTTCCTCAAGGTGATCAGGGTGGCAATCTAGTCAAACTGACCAACGTGGAAATCAATGGTCAAAAACTTACCGAACTACATGCTGCGTGGGATTTTGCCTGTGGTGAGTTTCCTTCACTAAAAGTAAATGAAAACGAGGAGATCTATGAAACACTTCCCAAGCTTTCAAAGCTACTACAGGAAAAGTTTCCGAAAGAAGAGTTAGAACCCAACATCACCACTAACGTGGACACATGGCTCAACGAAAGCTTAGCACTGGGTATCAAAGATGTTTACAATTTTAACGGTAAGCCTCTCGTGTCTGGAAGTACTCCCAGTGATGCCTACTTTGAAAATTGCCGTGGCGTATGCCGGCGACAAGTGGCACTGGCGGGATACTGCCTCGCGGCTGTGCTGAATGAAATTTATGGGAAGAACAAAAGCTGAGGGTAAGTTCTGGAATTTGACTTTGGGATCAGCCCAGCGGTTGAAATCCGCTAAAAATTAGGTTTTTTTTCAAATGAAACCTCACCTACTACAACTCGATAAATTCCAATTCTGACACACTCAAGGGAGCAAAATAATCCTGAACCTGCTTGGGTGTTACATCTTCCAAGCAAGCTGGCTGCCATTGGGGGTTTTGGTCTTTGTCTACTAAAACAGCACGCACGCCTTCAAAAAAGTCATGACCATTCATAAACCGTTGGCTGAGACGAAACTCTCGTTGCATGCGCTGGCGAAAAGAAGCACTTCGGCCAATATTCCGCAGCTGTTCAAAAGCAATATGTACACTCAGTGGTGAGCGAGACCTTAGAATTCTGAGGGTATCCTCAGCAAACTCAGAATCAGCTGACTCTAAGCTTGCTATAATTTCAGACACGGATGAACGATTAAAATGATAATGAATCTCTTCTTCCAGCAACTGAACGGGGATTTCGGCTGGAGGCTGATTAAACTTACGTAAGGTGGCGGTGACATTATCGGAAGTCTTCAGCGCTGCTATCAGTTCTGAAACTTGACCGGATGGTAGATAGGTCGACCCCAACCCTGCATAAAGAGTATCAGCCCCGGTGAAACGATTGCCAGTCATAGCCCAATAGATACCAATGCTGTCCGGTGCATTGGATAGAAACCAGGTCGCTCCCACATCTGGGAAGAAGCCGATGGCTGTCTCAGGCATGGCCAAAATCGACCGATCGGTCAATACAGCGTGGGGGCTATTGAAAGAAATCCCAAGACCACCACCCATAGCAATACCATCTAAAATAGTAATGTAGGGTTTGGGATACTCATGGATCAGTGCATTCAGAGCGTATTCTTCACGAAAGAATCCCTCTAATGGTTCAAGGTTTCCCTGCTGCTTGGCCATATAAGCCGCACGCACATCACCACCTGCACAGAAGGCCTTTTCACCTTCTCCTTGAACAACCACAGCCTTAACTTCTGCATTTGTTGACCACTCGGTCAATATTTGAGTCAGCTGCCGAATCATATTGTAAGAGAGAGAATTCAAAGCCTTGGGACGATTGAGAGTAATCCAACCAATGGCAGCCTCGACATGGCTGAGGACTTCATTCTCTGGATCTGTTGATGAAGCGACTTCAGCCATTACTTCTCTCCCAACAACTTGCGTGCAATGATGAGTCGCATGATTTCGTTCGTTCCTTCCAGGATTTGGTGAACTCTCAGGTCACGCACAAAGCGTTCGATTTCGTACTCAGAAATATAACCATAGCCACCATGGAGTTGCAGGGCTTGATTGCAAACTTCGAAACCTATATCGGTCGCAAAGCGCTTGGCCATGGCACAGGCGTGAGTCGCATCGGTAGCTTGTTGGTCCAACTTGGTCGCTCCTGCATGGACCATCAGCCGCGCTGCTTCTAGTTCTGTGGCCATATCTGCCACCCGGAATTGCAGAGCTTGGAATTCTGCCAACGGCTTACCAAATTGCTTGCGTTCTTTCATGTAAGTGGTTGTCGCCTCAAGGCAGCGTGATGCTCCACCTAGAGAGCATGCCGCGATATTCAGGCGGCCTCCATCTAACCCTTTCATGGCAAAGCTAAAACCCTGCCCTTCCTCGCCTAAAAGATTAGCCACAGGAACTCTGCAATCTTCAAAAATCACTGATGTGGTGGGCTGACTCTTCCAACCCATTTTCTTTTCAGGCTTGCCAAACGATAGGCCCGGGGTGCCTTTTTCAACCACAACAGTAGATATGCCTTTTGCCCCCTCCTCGCCGGTACGGACCATACAGACATAAATATCACTCACACCACCTCCAGAGATAAAGGCTTTTTCTCCGTTGAGGATATAGTGATCACCATCGCGTTTAGCGGTGGCTTTAAGGGAGACTGCATCCGAGCCAGAACTTGGCTCTGTGAGACAATAACTGCCTAGGGATTCCATGGATAATAATTTGGGGAGCCACTGCTGGCGCTGCTGATCATGACCAAAGGAGTCGATCATCCAGGCGACCATATTGTGAATAGAGAGATAGGCTGCTCTGGATACACAGCCTTTTGCCAACTCTTCAAATATGAGAGCCGCCTCTAACCGACCCAGGCCACAGCCGCCATGGGGCTCTCCCACATAGATTCCTGCAAACCCCATCTGGGCCATCTTTGGGAAGATTTCAATAGGGAAATAACTGTCCGCATCCCATTGAGCCGCATGGGGGGCAAGCTCAGCTTGGGAAAATTGCCGAGCGGCGCTTTGAAATGCCCGCTGATCCTCGGTAAGCGTGAAATCCATAAGTCCCTGTATTTTTTATTAGAGGTTTGATGTTGGATACTAGCTCAAGATTCCAGTACCCAAACTCTAAACTCTATTTCGCTGGTGTTAGCACCATAATCATGCGTCGACCCTCAACCTTGGGTTCTAGCTCAACCTTGACGTCCTCACCGAGATCTTCTTTGACACGCTTGAGAACGGCCATACCCAACTCTTGGTGGGTCATTTCACGACCACGAAAGCGCATGCACACTTTGAGCTTATCCCCCTTCTCAATGAACTTGCGAGCATTTCTGATCTTTACCTGATAGTCATGCTCATCAATGCCGGGGCGAAGCTGAATCTCTTTCACTTCAATGACTTTTTGTTTCTTCTTTTGCTCAGCTTTACGCTTTTGCTCTTCGTACTTGTACTTTCCATAATCCATAACTTTACAGACTGGTGGCTCAGCATTCGGTGAAACTTCAACCAAATCAAGGCCCACTTCACGGGCCCGTTCTATCCCCTCTTCGGGAGATAATACTCCTAACATTTCACCATTTTCATCAAGCAATCGAATTTTTGGAGCTTTAATTTGCTCATTGATGCGTGGTCCCGTTTGGGCACAAGGTGCACCGCGTGTTATTTTAGATATGGATAAGTCTCCTTTTGTAGTTAATGTTTATGTCAGTTGTTGGCCTCAACAGGTGTTGGGCAAACATCCGGTGAATCTTGTTCCCGCAAATACGGTGGTAAAGCTTCATCCTTCAATTTATCAATTGCCGCGTCAAGTGCAAGCACTTCCTGCGATTTCCCACCTAATTCTCGAATGGCAACAGTTTTGTCCTCTGCTTCGCGTTCGCCAACAACAAAGATATACTTCACTTTTTGCAAGCTGATCTCGCGAACTTTGTAATTGATTTTCTCATTACGGATATCCAGTTCAGGACGCAAACCTGCGGCTTTTAGCTTGTCATAAACGGCCTGAGCATACTCATCAGCTTGACTCGTGATCGTCGCCACCACAACCTGGACAGGTGCCAGCCACAGCGGAAACTTACCAGAGTAATGCTCAATGAGAATAGCCATAAACCTCTCGAATGTACCCAAAATAGCGCGATGCAACATGACAGGACGGTGTTTATTGCCATCCTCGCCAATGTAAGTGGCATCCAAACGCTCAGGCAGCACAAAGTCTAACTGCAGGGTTCCACATTGCCAATCGCGGCCAATGGCATCTCTCAATATGAATTCCAGCTTCGGTCCATAGAAAGCCCCCTCACCTGGGTTGAGGGTATAACTTAGGCCTGTCGAACGAGCCCCCTCTTCAAGGGCAGCTTCGGCCTTATCCCACAGCTCATCCGATCCTGCACGAACATCCGGCCGGTCTGAGAACTTGACAGTCACCTCATCAAAACCTAACTCTCTGTATACATTAAGTAAAAGAACACAGAATTTGCGGGTCTCTTCGGTAATCTGATCCTCACGACAGAAAACATGACCGTCATCCTGTACCATTTCACGTACACGAGCTAAACCATGCATAGATCCGGAAGATTCATTGCGTGTACATGACCCATACTCGGACATGCGGATGGGAAGATCCCGATAGCTCTTAATCCCCTGACGGAAGATCTGCACGTGGCCAGGGCAACTCATTGGCTTGATGGCGAGAGTTTTGTCACCCTCATCCTCAACCACAAACATGTTTTCACGGAACTTTTCCCAGTGACCCGATTTTTCCCAAAGGACACGGTCGAGAATGCGCGGAGTGTTCACCTCTTTGTACTCTTCGGTGGACAACTTGCGGCGGATATACTCTTGCAATTCCAGATAGATTTTCCAGCCCTTAGGATGCCAAAAAGGCGCACCTATAGCTTCTTCTTGAAAATGGAAGAGGTCCATTTCCTTGCCTAATCGGCGATGGTCGCGCTTTTCGGCTTCTTCCAAGCGCTGGAGGTATTCCTTCAACTGCTTATCATTAGCCCAAGCTGTGCCGTAGATACGCTGCAGCATAGGGTTATTGGAATCCCCACGCCAGTAGGCCCCAGCTAATTTCATTAGCTTAAAAGATGTCCCCAGCTTTCCAGTAGAGGGTAAGTGAGGGCCACGGCACAAATCAATAAAGTCACCTTGACGATACAGAGTTATGGTCTGCTCAGCTGGCAGATCCTCTATAATCTGCGCTTTGAATTCTTCTCCAATGCCACGAAAGAATTTAACGGCTTCGTCACGATTCCATACCTCACGAGAAATGGGTTCATCACGGGCTACGATTTCCCGCATGCGAGCTTCGATTTTATCTAGATCTTCTAGGGAGAACGACTCCTCACGGAAGATATCGTAATAAAAGCCATTGTCTATGGCAGGCCCAATAGTGATTTGGGCTTCAGGATAAAGTTCTTTGACAGCTTCAGCTAATACGTGGGCAGCATCGTGACGGAGAAGCTCAAGGCCCTCCTCGTTTTTCTTAGTGATAATGTCTAATGATGCATCCTGCTCGATGGGACGAGTTAAATCCCACAGATCACTGTTCACACGCACACAAACCGCCTCTTTCGCAAGGCCCTTGCTGATATCATTGGCAACGTCTAACCCTGTAACAGCTCCGTCATACTTGCGGACACTCCCATCAGGCAATGTAATGGCAACCACAAATTCCTCTTTAATAGCTTAATCTTATTGATCAAATTAATGTAAACCTTCCACTGGGAGAGTCAAGGACAGATGTCAATCAACGCACTTGAAAATATATATTTACGTATCATTAATTAGTTCCATGTTAATATTCAATTAAATGCAATTTGTCACAAGGATACTTTAGGTGAATATATATACCACCACTTCGCTCAGCATTTCATTGCTACTAGCCGCAGTTGCTGAAGCACATATGGTGTCTTCTGGAACAAGCTCTACCCTCAAAGTTACTCTTTATAACTACCCAGGTAATCCTCCTACACTAAACGCAGGAGGAAACTCTTCTATGACAGGCGGTAAGCCAATATTTAATTCAAAAGCAACCCCTGGAAACCCTGATAGCAGTGGTGGAATTCCTTATAAGGTCACAATAGATAAGTCTGCCTCGATTAATATTTCTATTGGCAAGATGCCTACATGCGCAGATATAAGTGGCAACGCAAACATTCCATACAGTAAAAATGGTAAAATCTTGAGTTCGATCCAACTCACTCTCGACAACCCCTCAGGGATGAATGTTTGCCATTGGCAAAATTCTAAGTACTAACCTCAGCTTAACCTCACCAGAGCTTCCACAATATGCTCATTGATGAAGTAGGCTGGCCTTCCTCTGCTGCAGATGCTTTATGAAGCCGAAACCCCTCATCCGTATCAGTCGCACCTTGATTTTTACAGGTGAGGCCACTGCAAAACCTCATAGCACCGCCCGCCCCATCCCAAGAATAGCGTAGCGCCCGCTTTAGCGGGCAGATGCTAAGCTTGATCTCACTAGTGTCCGGGAAAAATTATTTGCCTTGCAGCTTAAGCTAATAAAGTTTTCGAAGCACCTTAGAAATACGCTCCCCGGCCTTGAGCCACTACTGGCCGGTTTAAATACCCCTATAATTCGGCCGCTTGCATTGAGATCTTCACCTCTCCCCAGCGTGGGAGGGGTCAGCGCGCAGCGATGGGTGAGGGGGATATCAACTCGTCCAAGCAAAGCTTGGGCCAAGTATTTTAATGTGCCCCCAGGTAAGAGGCTGAATTTAAGTTGATTAAGCTTCGCTTGCTCAAAGATATTCTACCCCTCACCCGCCCCTTCGGGTCGACCTCTCCCACAGGGAGAGAGGTTAGTTTTACGCATGAAAGGACAAAGTTAAACCGGCTAATACTGGCCTTGAGCCGGGGAACGTATTATAGGGTGTAAATGAATAACCTTTCCTAAGTTAAGTCTAACCCATCCAAGGAAGTTTATATGCAAGCTGTACTCTGGGTATTTCTAGGAAGCAGCTTCTCGTTCCTGGACACTAGTGAGCTTGGTCTTGGAGCCCAAAATAATGAAGCATCTTCTTTCTTGCATTTTTCATTCTCTCCCTATACGTTCGCCTAATAAATTGATTAATTTTTAGGCAATACATATGCTCAAGATTGGGCCTATCCAATTGGAAGATAATGTTATTCTGGCACCTATGTCGGGGGTGACCGACATGCCTTTTCGCAGGCTGGTCAAGCGCCATGGTGCTGCGTTGGTTATTTCTGAGATGATCGCCAGCCAGGCTATGATTCGTCTTAATCGTCAGACTATGAAGATGGCGACCAACTGTGCAGAAGAGCACCCTATGGCTGTACAACTGGCGGGCTGTGACCCTGAGGTCATGGCAGAAGCTGCCAAACTAAACCAAGACCGAGGCGCTGCTATCATCGATATTAACATGGGTTGCCCAGTGAAAAAGGTGGTTAATGGCCATGCCGGCTCAGCACTGATGAAGGACGAAGCCCATGCTGCAAAAATTATCGAGGCCACAGTCAAGGCTGTTCCTTTGCCGGTAACACTTAAAATGCGCACCGGCTGGAATGATGAGAATCGCAACGCCCCTCGCCTGGCTAAAATTGCTGAGGACTGTGGCATTCAGATGATTACAATTCATGGACGCACCCGCTGCCAGCTGTATAATGGTAAGTCTGACTGGAGCTTTATCCGCAAAGTGAAAGAAGCCGTGACGATCCCCGTAATTGGTAATGGCGACGTCGTTTGTGAAGAAGATGCCAAGGAGCTGCTAGAAAAGTCAGGAGCTGATGGGGTGATGGTAGGACGCGGGTGCTACGGTAAGCCTTGGTTCCTGAATCAAGTCAGCCATTATTTGAAGACCGGAGACAAGCTACCCTCCCCTTCTCTGTCAAAGCAGAAGGAGACTCTCATCGAGCACCTCGACCATATGCTGGAGCACTATGGAACTGACACAGGCATGCGCATGGCGCGCAAGCATATGGGCTGGTATAGCAAAGGACTGTTTGGATCCACTGACTTTCGTGTCGCTGTGAATCAAACTTCTGATGTGGCTCACTTGAAAGAACTTATCCATACATTCTATGATCCACTTATCCAGCATCACCAGGGAGATGTTTAATGGCTGATCCTATTGAACCCGATGAAAAAGGCTTGGCTGCAGTGACGGAGAGATTCCTAAAGAAGTACTTTAAACTTCATGGAGAAATTTTGCCTGCAGACGGACTGTATGAGCGTATCATGAAAGAAGTCGAGAAACCACTGATAGAGTTGACCCTTAAGTCAGTGAACGGGAATCAAGTTCGAGCTTCTAACGTATTGGGGATTAATCGTAATACTCTTCTAAAGAAGATGAAAGAACTTAAAGTCGAAATATAGACGTCATGAAAGTTATATGCATATTTTATATTTAAAATTTTATCATTTATAGAATCATCTGAATAAGTCCGCATTCGCGTAGTTTTTTCAGGTCAGAAGAGTTGCCCAGTCTTTAACTGTGAGTTTTATGAAGTACGAGCCCCCGATTTGGGGGATTTTTTATGCGTTTTGCTTGGTTTTTAAGGGATTTTG
>CAJQNC010000089.1 GCA_905479605.1 uncultured Alphaproteobacteria bacterium
AAGTAACTATGCAACTCCAGCAGAGAAAGCACGTGCTTTTGATCCAGAAGCCTACAGGAAAGCAAAACCTGCAGCTGAACAATGGGCTCGCAAGAAAATTATTGATGGTAGCCCTGCAACACTAAATGACTTACTGAAAACACATTTCAGATTTATTGACTTAAAATGAGTCCCTGCACCACCTTAATTTCCCTATCCCCGCCAAAACCCTGGGGTAAATAAGATGATGATTGTAAGAAGCTCGAGCCGCCCCACCAGCATGCCGAGCATCATCATCCACTTCGCTCCATCGGGAAGGCTTGAAAAGTTTCCTGCGGGGCCTATAGCCTCGCCTAGAGCTGGCCCCACATTTCCCATTATAGCAGCACTACCTGATACGGACGTGAGCCAGTCTAACTCACACAAAGCTAAGCCTGTGGCCAGAGCTCCATAACAGAGGATGTACAGTGCAAAGAAGGCGAGAACAGACAGAAATGCCTTCTCATTAACTGGCTTGCCATTATAGCTTGGCACAAAGACTCCGTGAGGATGACGCAGCTGAGCAATTTGGACTTTGGCAGCCTCATATAGAATCTGGAATCGGAAGACCTTCATACCCCCTGAAGTTGACCCGGTACAGCCTCCCACAAACATGAGGAAGAATAGAAACACCACTCCAAAGCTTCCCCACTGTGAGTAGTCCGCAGACGAGAATCCTGTGGTCGTCAGAATTGATATAACATTAAATGTACCATACCGAAGGGCCTCTATAAAAGTATAGGTCTCGCTATACCACAGCCAGGAAACCACAACCACTATAGCAATACTAATAATGGCAAAGAACGAACGGATCTGCGAATCCCCAAAAAAATACCGCCCTTCTCCGTGCAACAGGCGAATGAACAACACCAACGTACAACCACCGATCAGCATAAACACCATGGCAATCAACTCAAGCATGGGATTGTCGAAGGTCTGAAAAGAGCCATCTCCTGTGGAAAAACCAGCTGTAGATACCGTAGTCATCATGTTGCATATGGCTTCAAAGGGTGACATCCCTGCCATCCAGTAAAGAAGTGCGCAGGAGATAGAAAGCAACAAGTAGGCTGACAAAATGGCAGACGCAATCTGGGAAACCCGCGGCAGCATTTTCTCAGAACGGTCAGAGAACTCAGATTGGAACAGCTGCATACCACCGATTTGTAGGGTAGGTAAAATGGTTAAAGCCATAACCACGATGCCGATTCCTCCCAACCACTGCAGAAGAGCACGCCACAATAAATGGCCAGCAGACATTTGGTCCAATCCCGTAAAAACCGAGGCTCCTGTTGTCGTCAGCCCTGACACAGCTTCAAACAGAGCATCAGTGGTGGTCACTGCTGCCTCAGAAAAGATGAAGGGCAAGGATGCGAAGGCTGCCAATGAAACCCAACAGGCCACCGTTAATAAAAACGTTTCTCGCACACCCAATTCTTCGCGTTCAGCCGAGCGATAGGCCAATGTGAGCAGCACCCCAAAGAATCCGGTTGTCCCACCAGCCAAAGCAAAATAAACCCAGTTGATGTCTCCCATCACAAAATCGAGAAGCGCAGGCACAACCATAGCCACAGCTAAGATGCTGAGCAAAATTCCAACAATAAAAAGAATGGGACGATAGGTAATCATAGATCTTTTGTTGTTATTATTCCAACGAGTCTATCATTATTGGAACGATCCGTCATCGGGGAAGTTCGAAGAGCAATACTTCCCCATCACATACCTTTATAATGTTTTGACAACTTTAACTCTGTGACACGCAACGGATTGTTTTGCTCGACATCGTCCAATATTGAGACTTTGAACGTAACACGGTACTGATCATTTACTCGAACACTCCAAACGTTTATATCAGTGAGATATTCCAAATTATGACCAGGGCCATAGCTTTTGGTAAGATTCTCGGATAGTAGATTGATACTATTCGTTCTCTTAAGAACCGTTAAAATATCATCAACACGGCTTTGATGCTCGGTATAGTATTCGCTACCGACCAAACTCTTTCCAAAGTTGCTGATGACCTTTTTCCGACTGCTGGCTGCGCGCTTTAAAGCTTCCCGATCAATAGCCCTCTCTTCATCTAAAAAATCAGCTTCTACCTTAGATGATACTGCCTTTTTCTTATCCTGCTTATGATTTTTACTGGCTTTTGCTGCCTCTTTGCGAGCGGACCTCGCTTCTATCATACGGGCCTGCTCTTTCGATTCAGCGGTGACTGATAAAGCATTTTCATTTATTTCAAAGAAATGAAAACTTTCTGGTAACCTCGCCTCACTTTTACCAGCCTCTGGTTCCATAGGAGCAGGGAATGCTCGACCTACTTCGTCAACCAAAGCAACAATTTTATCACGCACCCCGTCTAAACGCTCAAAGTTCTCGACATATTGGGCTCCAGAAAAATTTTCCATGAGGGTCGCAATAAAGTTAGCTTCCTTAAATAACTTAAACACTTCTTCACTGCGCATTTTCGGGAAATTATCCCCTGACATATCAGCGCGCATAGCAATCACTTTATAATATGTATGGTGAGCCTTCATCACATCATCCCACACAGGTTGGGCTCGTTTCAATGCCACATCAACAGACTCACCTTTTACAGTCAGGGCCATCTTTTCTTGGCGGAAGAAATCCTGAATTTGCTGAATAGAATCAACCGCAGTGGGGCACAAGGCCTTTCTCACAGAAAGATAATCTTTAAAGCCCTCTCTCTCGGAATCTTCAGGAGAAATAAACTGGTAACGCTTTCTAACAGGCTTACTTCCTTCTAGAAACCAAGGCGTATAATGATTGATATCATCCGCAGAACGAATAGTCCCACCACTAATGAAGTTCAAAAAGGTCAAGAAGCCAAACTGGGAAAGATGCCTACGACCTTCTGGGAGATTCTTCAACAGGCGGCCCAAAGGAGTAGGACATTTAAACAGTCCCACACGCCCTTTATGACCACGCTTCTTGAAATCATAAACCTGATCCTCAAAAATATGAATCAACCCATCAGACGTTTGCAGTACAGTCATTCCCTTAAAATCAACCTCCTTGCAAAGAGCAATTTCCCGCCGAATTTCAACTGGATCCTGGAAACCTTCAGCAGACAAATCTCCCATACTCATCAAAAAGCTATTTATAGCTTTGGAGTTAAACCTCGACACATCATCCCCTGAAAGTCCCTCACCAGCCGTGGAGTAAACCAGAGCTGCAGCATGTAGAAAATAATCTAGAATAAGATCGCCTTGCGGGCGAGCATCATCGGGGTGGGTCGTCTCAACAGTGTCCCATACAAACCGAATTATAGCGTTCTGAAACCTATCTATACTCTCAAATAACCCTGTGCTCTTTTGAAGAATTGGGAGATACTCTGAACGGTTTTCCACCACTTGATCAAAGATATTGTATAGTAAATTCTGCGCCTCATCATATGCATCAAGCATCCGCAGACATTCGTCATAGGTAGCCTGGCGAATCTGGTTTTTTTGCAAACGAGTCGCTTGACCTGACTTCCATGTTGCAAGCGGGACTTTGGCCGCTTCTATGATCTCTGTTAAAGGCCGTTGTTCAGGTGTCGGAAATTTAGTAAAACGTTTTATGAGTTCACCAAACGGTACATCCAGCACCTTATAATGCCTACCTTCTTTTTTTGGTGCACCACGCGACGCAGCTGAAGCACCCGCGTCAACTGAAAATTTATCCTTGGAACGACCAGCCATACCTTCTGCCGGTAAAAGAAACGCTGACCACACAAATATACTTATCAATTTATTTGAAAAATTAGTTATCATAATAAAAACCCATTTAAATGAATAAAATACATAACACTACAAAATAACAATTTCAATAAAATTTTTTCGTTGATTACTACCCTCATCTATTAGAATTCAATTGTTTACCAAATCAAATAAAAACTGTAGAGTAATTATATGAATAACAATTCAAACATACGCCTTATTTCAGGTCTTCATGAAATCGTTGGACTATATGACGGCTTTGTCATTGACCTCATGGGGGTGGTACATAATGGCGTCAGCCTATTCCCACATGTGGTCGAGTGCCTTACCGCATTGAAAGGCCGAGGCAAAATGGTAGTATTTTTATCCAATGCCCCTCGTCGCTCATATACTACCCAAGCGCGGCTTGATAAATTAAATCTTTCCCAGGACCTTTACCATAAGATCATTACCTCAGGAGAAAAGGTTCATCACAACCTCAAAAATCGCCCTGATGAATGGTATCAAAGACTTGGGACACGCGCCTACCATATAGGCCAAGATAAGGACGAGTCTCTCTTTGATGAGAATGCATGTGAGAGAGCCATGGGGCTGGAAGATGCGGACTTTATCCTCAATACGGATTTAGTAAGCCGGGGGCAAACGCCGCGAGACTTCGAGGAAATCCTTCAAAAAGCACAACAACTTAAACTCCCCATGGTCTGCGCAAATCCTGACTTAGTCGTACAGATTAAAAATTCCATTGAATTTTGTGCAGGATCCATAGCCAAACGCTATGAAGAATTGGGCGGCGAAGTTTGTTATCATGGCAAACCCTATCCTTCTATTTATAAATGGGTCGAACAAGCTTTTCCAAACCATTATCGCCTTCTCGCCATAGGGGACGCATTTGAGACAGACATCAAGGGAGCACAGAATGCTAACATTGATTCTGCCTTTGTCACCTGTGGAATCCATGCTCAAGACCTGCATGTGAAATACGGCCAACTTCCTTGTAAAGAGGATGTTGAGAAACTGGCACACGAACATGGCGCCACACCCACATACGTCCTGCCTGGTCTTATATTCTAATATGACCAACGCGCTTCTTACATCCCTGCAGAACGGCGACCGTAGGGCTCTTGCCCAGGCTATGACCTTGGTGGAATCAACTCGCGAAGATCATCGCCAACAAGCGGACCAACTGTTAGAAGACGCCAGCAAAACCAGCTGCGACTCCATTCGCATCGGTATTTCAGGAAGCCCAGGCGTAGGAAAATCAACATTTATTGAAGCTTTTGGATCTTACCTCATAGAACAAGGCCACCAAGTTGCTATCTTGGCTGTTGACCCCTCTTCCCCTTTTAGCCAAGGCTCAATCCTGGCAGACAAAACCCGGATGCCGAAACTCTCCACATCTGACGAGGCGTTCATCCGCCCCTCACCCTCTGCAGGTACATTAGGGGGTGTGGCTGCCCGTACACGTGAAGTGATCACCCTATGTGAAGCCGCTGGCTTTGACATCATCCTCATCGAGACTGTAGGTGTAGGCCAATCTGAAATCACCGTGAGTCACCTCTCTGATATGGTCTTGCTGCTACTTGCTCCTGCTGGTGGAGATGAGTTGCAAGGAATTAAGAA
>CAJQNC010000090.1 GCA_905479605.1 uncultured Alphaproteobacteria bacterium
TCGTCGATTGAGTCACCAGTATATCTGCAAAGCTGCTCATTGTTCCTCCAATGTAAGTCTATCATTGAAAAAATTATAACCTGATGACAGAGAAAGTTACACACTAATTAGACCGGATGGGGGACTTTTGCAGAGGTTTCATTAAATCAATAAGATAACACTATCACTACAACAAACTTTCAAAAAACACCGCAACATAATCAAATATACCAAGTAACAAACAAAAAGAGGCAAGAAACACAAGCACCATATGAAAGCCCTTAGAAAACAACAGTACTATCAACAACTTTGAAAACACAACTTCCTCCAACACAAGTACCACTTAAAGACCCTTAAATAAAAAAACAAACTTACTTTATATCTTTATTTCACACCTAAACTATTAATCAGAGGTTAATTTGGAGATTCTCAGAAAGTGTGTTAAAATTGACAAGTTAAGGGTTTTGAAAAAGCTGTCCATTGTGAAGTCCAAGCAAAAAAACACTCTTAACATAGGCAGGCTCTATAATAACAACAACAACGAGGGGGCTGAACGTGATATTTCAACTGGGAGATGTGGCCGATGCAGTTCGCCAAACGGTCAATCAGTTTTCTATTAAAGAAATAGCCCCGCTTGCTGATGGTATTGACCGATCCGACCAATTTCCACGTCATCTTTGGCCTAAATTAGGAGAGCTGGGCTTGTTGGGCCTTACAGCCCCTGAAGAATATGGCGGATCTGCTATGGGCTATCTCGAGCATGTGGTGGCTATGGAGGAGATCTCCCGTTACTCAGGGTCTGTAGGTTTGAGTTACGGGGCTCATTCCAATTTATGTGTGAATCAAATTTCCTTGAATGGCTCTGATGAGCAAAAGAAAAAATTTCTTCCTCCCCTGTGTTCAGGAGAGTTTGTAGGGGCTCTGGCTATGAGTGAGGTCTCAGCCGGCTCAGATGTAGTGAGCATGCGGACAACCGCAAAAAAGTCAGGTGATGGCTATATTCTCAATGGTTCCAAAATGTGGATCACCAATGGTTCTGAAGCGGATGTGATTGTGGTCTATGCCAAGACTGACCCTGATGCGGGTGCCAAGGGAATCACCGCATTTCTTGTAGAGAAGGGTATGTCTGGGTTTAGTGTGGCACAAAAGTTGGATAAGCTGGGTATGCGAGGCTCGCCAACCTGTGAGCTGGTGTTTGAAGATTGCTTGATATCTGAAGAAAGTATTTTGGGTTCTGCCAATGAAGGTGTTCGAGTCATGATGAGTGGCTTGGATTATGAGCGCGTACTTTTGGCAGCTGGCCCTTTAGGAATAATGCAGGCATGTCTGGATGTGGTGCTTCCCTATATTCATGAGAGGGAACAATTTGGCCAATCTATTGGTGAATTTCAATTCATCCAAGGCAAGGTAGCAGATATGTATACGAATCTTAATGCGGCTCGTGCTTGGGTCTATGCAGTCGCTCAGGCCTGTGATCGAGGAGATGTGACGCGTAAAGATTCAGCAAGTGTTATCTTATTCTCTGCTGAGAAAGCGACGCAAATGGCACTGGAAGCCCTTCAATGTTTGGGTGGAAATGGTTATATTAATGAATACCCTACCGGTCGGTTATTGCGTGATGCCAAGCTTTACGAGATTGGTGCGGGTACTTCTGAGATTCGCCGCATGCTTATTGGGCGAGAAATGTTTAATGAAACGAAGTGATAGAAGGAATGTGATATGCAAGATGTGGTTATCCTAGGTGCAAGGCGAACTCCCATGGGGGCGTTTAATGGCGAACTCGCCGGAGCTGCAGCGCCCGCGCTGGGTGGTGTGGCTCTGCAAGGCGCGATGATTGATGCCAAAGTAGAGCCCTCTAAAATTGAAGAAGTCATCATGGGGTGCGTGCTCAGTGCTGGTGTGGGGCAAGCCCCTGGACGACAGGCTGCGTTAGCTGCAGGAATTCCGACTCAGGTTCCAACCACAACGGTGAATAAAGTGTGTGGCTCAGCTATGAAGTCGGTGATGATGCTGTCGGACATGATTCGTCTGGGGGACATAGAAGTAGGGGCGGCCGGCGGAATGGAGAGCATGACCAATGCGCCCTATATCCTTGAGAAAGCCCGCACAGGTTATCGTATGGGCCATGGGGCCACCATTGACCATATGTTTTTTGATGGGCTTGAAAATGCCTATGATCACAAGCTTATGGGCCATTTTGCCGAAGAGACCGCGAAGAAGTACAAATTTAGCCGAGAGGACCAGGATGCCTTTGCCACAGAATCGGGTCAGCGGGCCTTAAAGGCGATGAATGAACAAATCTTCGATGATGAGATTGTGCCAGTCAAACTCACCTGGCCCAAGTCGCAGTTTGAGGTAAAACATGATGAGCCACCCACAAAAATCAAGTTTGATCGAATTCCGACTCTACGCCCCGCCTTTGCTGAGGATGGCACTGTCACCGCTGCCAATGCTAGCTCTATTGCTGATGGTGCTGCGGCATTGGTATTAGCCAGCGCTGCTTATGCAGAACATCATAAACTCAAACCACGGGCCGTGATTCGTGGTTATACGTCCTTTGCAAAGGAACCAGAGTGGTTTACTACGGCGCCCGCAGGAGCGATTCAGAAGCTGTTGGACAAGTTGGGCTGGGGAGCTCATGAGGTGGACCTCTATGAAATCAACGAGGCCTTTGCAGTTGTGGCTATGGCTACCATAAAAGACTTGGATCTCTTGCCTGAGAAGGTCAACGTGTATGGCGGAGCCTGTGCTTTGGGCCATCCCTTAGGGGCTAGCGGGGCCAGGATTATCGTCACACTGCTCAATACTTTGGAAAAGAAAGTCCGAGGTTATGTTTCCTGTGTAGCCGGTTGTCCTTATGAGGGAGAAATTTCCCCAGAAAGAGTCTCTATGGTTGTCGAGAATCTTCTTGTTATGGGGTGTGACGAAATTTCCTTGGGTGATACTATCGGCATTGGCACACCTGGTCAGGTTGAGACTCTTTTAGAGAACCTCTCAGCACCTGTTGAAAAGCTGGCTGTGCACTTCCACAACACGTATGGTCAAGCTTTGGCTAACATCCTTATAGCCTTGGAAAAAGGCATTACAGTCATCGACAGCTCTGCCTCAGGTCTTGGGGGTTGTCCCTACGCCCCCGGTGCCTCAGGCAATGTAGCCACGGAAGATGTGGTTTATATGCTGCATGGCTTGGGCATTGAGACGGGGGTGGATCTGGTTTTGCTGCTGAAGGCTAGTGAGATTGTTAACCAAGTCTTAGGGCGGAAAAATCGATCGGCTTATGGGCAGGCGAGCAAGAGATAGAACTCTCTCAGTTTTCTATTTCTAAAGTAAGGGTTGTGAGAGGTGGTCAATGGCCGTTGTTACGTCTCATGACAGTGGAAGTAAGGGGGCAAAGAGTGTATCTTTGCCCCTTCATAAACAATCAGTTAATTAAGCTGCCTGCTTACGCTGCCGTTGAGGGTTGCCTCCAGGCTTGCGATTGCTGGAATCTTGTTGGGGACGACCACGTTTATTCCAGGGTTTTCCACGAGAATCCTGACTTCGTGGTTTCTCGGTCGGAGCTCTCTTTTTATCTTTTGATCTTCCATCCTGTCCCCCTTTCTTACCCGTGCTTTTTACGGGGGATTTCCCTTTCCAGGGGCGTCGGGCTTGAGGTTTTTTATAGGCTCCAAATTCTTCTTCGGGAGGCTTTTCTCCAATCACTGTGATTTCCTGCTTAATTAGCGATTCAATGTCTCGTAGATAAGCTCTCTCGGTGGAGTCACAGAAAGAAATAGCCACGCCTGTTGCGCCGGCACGGGCTGTTCGGCCAATCCGGTGAACGTAACTATCTGACTCGTTAGGCAGCTCAAAGTTAATCACGTGGGTCACACCATCAATATCAATGCCACGGGCAGCAATATCAGTAGCGACTAGGACTCTCACTTTACCAGAACGAAATTGCTTAAGGGCACGCTGACGTGCGCCCTGAGATTTATTGCCATGAATGGCATCAGCTTCCACACCCTGCTTACATAACTGTTCAGCAATGCGATTGGCGCGATGTTTTGTACGGGAAAAAACAATGACTCGTGATAGCGCTGGATCTTCCAAGATCGTTGAAAGCAGACCAGTTTTATCATTGGCTTTGACATGGTAGACATTTTGTTGAATACGCTCAATGGGGGTTGCTTTGGGGGCGACTTCTACCAGTACATGGTCTGTTAGGACTTCTCTAGAAAGGCGTTCCATTTCATTTGCCATTGTAGCTGAGAATAGGAGTGACTGACGAGATTTTGGTAGTGCTGCAATAATCTTGCGAACGTCGTTGATAAAGCCCATATCGAACATACGATCGGCTTCATCCAGAACAAGGAATTCAACCGCATCAAGTTTGAGTCGTTTCTGATTCATCAGGTCGAGCAGGCGGCCTGGGGTGGCAATGAGGATCTCTACCCCTCGCGAAATAGCATTCACTTGGGCTTTTTGACTCACCCCTCCAAAGATAACTGTTTGCCTTAGATGTAAAAATTTACCATAGGTGCGAACTTCATCTGCAATCTGGATAGCAAGTTCACGTGTGGGGGCCATAATCAAAGCACGTGGACTATTGTGTGCATTCTTTCCTGGAGTAGCGGCCAGTTTCTGCAGCATCGGAAGGGAGAATGCTGCTGTTTTACCTGTGCCGGTCTGAGCGATTCCCATCATGTCGTTGCCATCAAGAAGTAGAGGTATCGCTTGAGCTTGAATGGGAGTTGGTGTTACGTAATTACGTTCAGTTAATGCACGTTGAATAGGCTTGGTCAGACCAAGTTCTGAAAATTTTAATTCTGTCATTTTGAATACTCTTTTCCACCAAATACTGATGCATATGTAAATGCCAACAGGAGTTTGGTATTTCGCCTAACCCAGGCGCGACCGGAAAGGAGGTTTAATATGATTGTACTCTAGATACTGTAACCTCATCTGAGGCCCTTCGCGCAATCGCGAGACAATGGCTTATATTGATACCAATATGCTTGTTTCCCTGAAATGTCAAGTAAATCATACGGTAAGCTCCGATTTCCCTAGAATTCGCTCCTTTTTTTTGATATACTAAGCATACTGGTGCAAGTGGTGCTCTGTTTAAGTTCTAATTTAAATGTCTTATCCATCATCATGCTGTCAAATTCATACATAACTCTGGTCTGAGTTTCTAAAGCAGTAATTCCAGCTTCGAAAAACATTCGTTTTTTAACATTAATTTAACACTCATTTGCCATTCTATGGCGAATGACAACAACAGAAGGAGAGATGCCATGGGTATTTTTGCAATTGTAATAGTAATTCTCGCACTGCTGGTTGTCAGTCAGGGCATACGATCTGTATCTCAAGGATGGCTTTATACCGTTGAACGGTTCGGTCGTTATACACGTACACTCCATCCAGGTTTGCACTTTATTGTGCCCTTTGTGGACCGTATTGGATCTAAGATTAACGTACGTGAGCAGGTGCTTGCCGTGCCATCCCAAGAAGTCATCACACGAGACAACGCCATGGTGCGTGTAGACGGTGTGGTTTTCTATCAAGTTCTGGATGCGGTGAAAGCAGCTTATGAGGTGAATGATCTTGAGCGTGCCACAATGAACCTAACTCTCACCAATATTCGTACAGTAATGGGGTCTATGGATCTAGACGAGCTGCTGTCTCATCGTGAGAAAATCAATGCCAAGCTACTGACCGTGGTGGATGAAGCCACCGAAGCTTGGGGGATTAAGGTCACTCGTATTGAGATCAAGGACATCCAGCCACCCAAGGATCTGGTGGATTCCATGGCTCGTCAGATGAAGGCTGAGCGTGAGAAGCGTGCTGAAATTCTGCAAGCGGAAGGTTTAAGGCAGTCTGCTATCCTCCGTGCAGAAGGTGAAAAGCAAGCCATCATTCTGGATGCTGAAGCTGAGAAAGAGCGTGCATTCCGTGAAGCTGAAGCGCGTGAACGTCAAGCTGAAGCTGAAGCCAATGCTACACGTATGGTTTCTGATGCGATCTCGGCGGGTAATCCGCAGGCAATCAACTACTTTGTGGCCCAGAAATATATTACTGCTCTGGAGGGAATGGCCTCAGCCAATAACCACAAAGTAATCATGATGCCCATGGAAGCAGCTAATGTGATTGGTGCTTTGGGTGGAATCGGTGAAATTGCCAAAGAAGTCTTTGGTGACGGAGCCAAGGCTGCTCGTGGCAAAGCCAGTGTTCCAACATCCAAGTCGGGGGGTGCGTGATGGATATGCTCGCAAACTTCTGGATTTGGTGGATTCTGGCAGCCGTCCTGATGGGGCTTGAGATCTTTGCCCCGGGCGCTTTCATGATCTGGATTGGGTTTGGAGCAGCGCTGACGGGTATCTTTGCCTGGATTTTTCCAGGCATCGGTATTGAATTCGAACTGCTGTTCTTCGCTCTATTCTCCGTGATTCTTGCAGTGATTGGGCGTAACTATGTGGGCAGTCGCCAAACCCCGACTGACCACCCCAACCTCAATGTGCGGGGTGCCCAATATATCGGCAAGACTGTGGTGGTGACTAAAACCATCAAGAACGGTAAGGGCAAGGTCCGCGTAGGTGATACAGAATGGCTCGCGGCAGGGCCCAATGCCAAAGAAGGCGAAAGTGTTAAAGTGGTGGGTGCTCAAGGCACTACCCTTGAGGTGGAGAGACAATAAGATGGCTGTAAATTTTATATACGCAGGATTTTGGCGACGCTTTGTTGCCCTAATTCTAGATTCGATTATTTTCGCAATAATACTTGCACTACTTATTTCTCTTTTCCTATTTGTTTTTGGCCATGAAGCATTAGCTGGTAAAATAGTAATAAATAATATTAAAATTGATGTGGATCTTACTTATTCATTGATATATTTTATTTACGCCTCTCTGTTTGAGTCATCGTCCTGGCAAGCCACACCAGGTAAGCGAATTTTGAGTTTGCGAGTTGTAGGGTATAATGGCGAACGCGTCAATTTTTGGCGAGCATTTGGACGCAACGTGGGCAAAATTGTTTCTGCCCTAATTTTGATGATTGGCTACATGATGGCTGGATGGACTAGCCGTAAGCAAGCGCTTCATGATATGATGGCAGGATGTTTAGTCATTCGGTCCGTATAAAAACAAAACGAAGGGAGAATATATTATGACTCAAGACTTTCACTATGCAGGATTTTGGCGGCGAGCTGTTGCTCTCATGATCGATATATTTATCTTCAACATTTTGGTTGGATTTGTCACCATCCTTTTTGTTGCCGTTTTCGGTGGGATGGGTGCTGCCACGGGTCAAGAAGAAGCTTTTGGGGGTACCGGCGTAGTGACCTTCGTCCTGCTAGTGCTCATAGGCCCCTATATTTGGTTTGCTGCATTTGAGTCATCTTCTTGGCAAGCGACACCAGGCAAACGTGCTCTCAGTCTAAAAGTGACCAGTGAAGAGGGCAGCCGGATTAGTTTCTTGAATGCCTTTGGGCGTAACATTGGAAAAATTGTGTCAGGTATGATTTTCATGATTGGCTACATGATGGCTGGTTGGACCCGCCGTAAGCAAGCCCTCCATGATCTTATGGCGGGTTGCTTGGTGATTCGCAGGATTGATTAGTCGGCAAAGGATTTGCGTTAAGAGATTGACCGCAAATCCTTTACTCTCACCTTAAAAACCAGTATTCTCCTCAATAATTTACAGTTGAGAAAAGAGAGTTGCTCATGAAACTGCGCTTTGCGCCCAGTCCTACAGGTTATTTACACTTGGGAAATACCCGTACAGCTTTAGTAAACTGGTTGTTTTCCCGTCGTTATGGTGGTGAATTCATCCTACGCATGGATGATACGGATTTGGAACGCTCCAAGTCTGAGTATGAATCACAGATTTTAGAAGACTTGGCATGGCTGGGTTTGAATCATGATCATTTTTATAAGCAGAGTGATCGACTGGGTCTTTATGAAAAGGCTACCCAAGAGTTAAAAGCTTCAGGACGGTTATATGCTTGTTATGAAACACCTGAGGAGCTGGACTTGCAGCGCAAGGTGCAAGCCTCATCAGGCCGTCCGCCGCGTTATAATCGGGCAGGCTTAAACCTTACGGAAGAAGAAAAAGCTAAGTTTGAGAAAGAAGGACGGGAGCCTCATTGGCGGTTCTTGTTGAAGTCAGAAGATGTGGTGTGGAATGACTTGGTGCGCGGCGAGGTGGTTATTCATGCCGAAGAAATGAGTGACCCTGTATTGATTCGTGCCGATGGCTCTCCTGTTTATACGTTGGCATCTTGTGTGGATGACTTGGATATGGATGTGACTCACGTTTTGCGTGGTGAGGATCACGTGGCCAATACGGCCGTTCAGATTCAACTGATGGAGGCTCTATCAGGTAAGGCTTGCGAGATTCAGTTCGGCCATACAGCGCTGATTACGGGTGCACAAGGTGAAGGGCTTTCCAAGCGTGTGGGTAGCCTTAGTGTCAAAGAGCTTCGGATGGAAGGGCTCGAAGCGTTAGCTATATGCTGCCTGCTGGCAAAATTAGGAACTTCTCAGTCAATCGTGCCCCATGTTACTATGCAGACTTTGGTGGATGAGTTTGATATTAATGCCTTTGGCAGGTCAGCCCCTAAGTTGTCGACAGATGAATTGTGGCAGCTCAATGGTAAAATCTTGCAGCTGATGACCTATGATCAAATTATGCCTCGTTTAGAAGAGTCAGGTGTCACCGAGGTTTCATCCGAATTCTGGTCGGTGATTCGGGGTAATATTGAAAAAATGGATGAAGTCCAAGGTTGGTGGGAGATTCTGTATGGAGATGACACCTATCCCACGGAAGAGACCGAATTCATTGGTGGAGCTGAAGCAGTCTTACCGGAAGAGCCGTGGGATGAAACCACCTGCAAGGCCTGGGTGGAGGCCATTAAGCTTGAGACGGGCCGTAAGGGGAAAGAACTGTTTATGCCCCTCAGAGAGGCTCTTACGGGGCGTATACATGGACCTGAGTTAAAGGATTTGATTTTGTTTATGGGCCGGGAGAAGGTGCTCGAGCGGCTACGCAATGCACGAGGTGAGAGCAATGAGTCTGACGCTTTATAATACACTGAAACGCAAGAAAGAGTTATTTGTTCCCTTGGACCCCAGCCAAGTGGGTTTATATGCCTGTGGGCCTACAGTGTATGATTATGCTCACATTGGGAATGCTCGGCCGGTAGTGGTGGTGGATACCCTTTATCGTTTGCTCAAGATGGAATATCCAAAGGTGACCTATGTGCGAAATATCACGGATATTGATGACAAAATCATTAAGGCGTCCAAGGAAAAGAATATTTCCATTGATGAGCTGACCAAAACCACTGCGCAGTATTATCATGATGATATGGCTCAGCTGGGGGCGTTGACGCCTGATCTAAATCCACGTGCCACCGAGCATGTGGAAGAAATGATCCAGATGATCAAAGAGCTGGTGAAAAAGGGGCATGCTTACGAGAAAGACGGCCATGTCCTGTTTTCGGTAAAGAGTCTCCCCGAGTATGGCCAGCTTTCCCGCTGTAACCATGATGAAATGATAGCTGGGGCACGGGTGGAGGTGGCTCCCTATAAGCGTGATGCAGAGGATTTTATTCTATGGAAACCCTCTAATGCAGATGAAGGACAACCAGGTTGGGAGAGCCCATGGGGCTTTGGCCGGCCCGGATGGCATATTGAATGTTCCGCTATGTCTAGTAAGTACTTGGGCAAGAGTTTTGATATTCATTGCGGTGGCTTGGACTTGATCTTTCCCCATCATGAAAATGAGTTGGCGCAAAGTAAGGGTTGCTATCCTGATTCGTCATTTGCACGCTATTGGGTCCATAACGGAATGCTCATGGTGGAGGGACAGAAAATGTCCAAGTCCTTGGGGAATTTCTTTACGGTGAATCAACTATTAGAGGATATGCCTGGAGAAGTGATTCGTTATGTGCTGTTAGCAACTCATTATCGTCAACCGTTAGACTGGACAGAGAGAGCTGTAGAGCAAGCAAAATGCAGCCTAGAGCGTCTCTATGGAGCTCTACGTGGCCGTACCCTTGTTGAGGGAAGCGTTGTGCCTGAAGTGCGAGCTGCGTTAGATGATGATTTAAATACTCCGTTGGCATATGCAGCCTTACATGAGCTTGCCTCTCAGATTAACAAATCTGCCAATGCTGAGGAACAAGATCGTTTGGCTTCTGATTTAAGGGCGAGTGCTGGTTTAATGGGGCTCTTGCAACAAGATCCAGAGGTTTGGTTTACAGGAATCGAATGTGATGATTTTGCTGCAGAAATTGAGTCTTTGATCGCAGCGCGAAATCAAGCGCGAAAGGATAAAGATTTTGCTGCAGCTGACCGTATTCGTGATGAACTCATCGAGAAAGGTGTTGTTCTGGAGGACAGTGCTGAAGGCACTCAATGGAAGAAGATTGTTTAAGCTATTATGAGTCAATTGGTTATCATTTTGGTCGAGCCCCAGCTGGGGTGGAATATAGGTTCAGTAGCACGCGCCATGCTCAATTACGGACTTACCGAGCTACGCATTGTCAACCCTCGCGATGGTTGGCCTAATCCTGACGCGACGGCCACAGCTGCTGGTGCAGACCTCGTATTGGGAAATACAAAAGTATTCCCTAATTTTCGTGAGGCGACTGCAGATCTCAATATAGTCTATGCTTCGACAGTCCGAGCTCACGATATGGTCAAACCGGTCTATAGCCCACGAGAAGGTATTGCCAAGCTTTCTGAGAACGCATCCCAAGGTGCACGTGTTGCTATGGCCTTTGGTGGCGAGAGCAGTGGGCTTGTCAGTGACGATGTTTCTCTATGCGAAGGCATTGTGACCGTTCATACGAATCCCGATTTTTCATCTTTAAACCTGGCGCATGCTGTAGGTATTATGGCCTATGAGTGGTCCCTCATGCAGGGTACATATTCGCATAGTCATAAAGAGGCTCCTTCCTTGGCCAGTAAAGAGGAAATGAACTTGTTCTTTGACCATTTAGAAAGTGAATTGGATGAACGGGGTTTTTTAATGCCGATCAAAAAACGTCCAGGTATGGTTAAAAATATCCGAAATATATTTACGCGACTTGAGCCTACTCAACAAGAAGTCCGTACGTTGCGCGGGATAGTTCGATACCTAAGTCGCGACCGTTCTTAAGTATTGATTTATAAGGCGAATAATAAAACTTCCCTGAAAAAGCAATGGAAATCAATGGGTTGCTTGGGTCACCTAATGAAGGGCCTACAAGTTATTGTATATAAATATATTTTTAATGAAGAAGAAAAGTGAAAATCACTTAATTGACAAGACATGACATTTTGTGTATAAGTAGTGATCAAAATAATAAATATAATCTACTACCAATAGGGAGATACACTATGAAAAAATTTGCTTTGGCGATGTCGATGTCGCTTTTAATGTCCTCAGTGGCTATGGCCAACCCACCTTTTACAGTTGATACTGATGAAACGGGTGCAGCGCGGAAAGCCCCGACTTTTCATCGTTCTTTAGAAAAAACTTTTGCTGCTGATTTTAATAGGGCTCTTAGCCAGGCTCAAGTTTGGACGAAAGAATCCCCACTACGCGCGCTGTATGCTAAGGCTATAGCGGAGAATCCCCCAAAGAAATTCACACTGCTTGGCCTATATGAGCAAGCTATTGCTGATAACACTGCAGAGGGTGTTGAAGCGACAGGGATTCTCTCTGCATCGCCTGAAGAGTGGGATGCTAAATTAGCTGAAGCTTACAAGGATCATGCAGATCATCTTGCTAGAATAGTTGAATTTACCCGTGATAGTAAAACTAAAATTGCGGAATTAGAGGTTGAGTGGAATGATAAAGTGGCGAAAGTCCTATCTGCGCCATCTGGTGAATGGGATGCCAAACTGGCTGAAGCTTATGAAGGCGATGAGGGTGCTCAGGCAGTAACTCGTCGTACTACAAAAGGTAGGTTCGCACTTGCCAAATCACAAACTCAGTGGGATACATTCTTGGCTGATTTGAGGAAGCGGGAGCCTGTTTCAGTAAGCGTAGTTGATGAGACAGTCAAGTTTGAGCCTGTAAAAGCCTTAATTCAAAGAGCATTATCATCATATAGTCCTTAGTTCAAACAGTTCGGAAAGCCATCTATACAGCACTCACATCAGATGCCGATACAGAACCTAAACCGTTCATGACATTGCGGAGTGAAGATGCATTTGATGACACTAGCTATACCTTCAAGACCTCACTTCCTGAAGGCACAAAAAGCATTCTCTTGGGAGGCGAAGGTCTGCTTACTGGAACAGTTCAAACAGAGCTATTCGGAACTACAACATCAGATGCCTTTCGTATTCCGGCGGTAATCGAAGATTTCGCCGATATGACGACAGTGTCTGTCAATACTAACCCATTGGCTAATGCAGACTTTTTGGTAAGCTCATACACAGAGATGCTTCAAGGACTCGAAGAGGAGTCATTAACTCAAATTACAGATGCTACCTTAGGGCGTTTGTATGAAGATGGGGCAACTCTTACAGCTGTCCACCGTGCATTAAAGCCCCATGGTTTTGTTGAGATCCGCCTCGCTGGTGGTCATGATGTAATGGAAACTCAAATGAAAGCTGCTGGTTTTACGTTTGTTAGTGAAGATGCAGAGGTTGTAAGGTTTGAGAAATTGCCACCTTATGTTATACAAACTGACTCTGAGCAAGAGCATGATGCTACTACTTTCGCAGCTCTTAATCCACATATTTGGAGGCTGGCTATCAGTACTGGTAGTGTTAAATTAGGATCACCAAACTACTTGAAGGACTTACGTAGTTTCTCTGCTCAGTATAAGCTAAGGCATGCTACCGCCTTAGAAAAAGCTCGTACTTTTGATGCTGCAAAATATCTTGATACTGTTCCCTTGGCTAAGGCCTATGCTGAGAAGAACGCTGAAGGGGGCACGGAAGCGACTGCACAAGAACTACATAGCAAAGCTGGCCTATTTTTTAGAAACCGAGATGGTACAGCAAGATATCCAGAAAAATGGTAGTGTGATTTACGAGGATTGATCTTTTTCCTAACAGGATTGTGGGGTAGGGCGAAATACCATTCACCTACCCCTATTTTCATTTTATAATGGCCACACTTTCAGTTCGAACTAGAATTCCGAGAGTAAATATCCAGATAGTTTTGCGTTTAATATGCTGCAAAACATGAAGAAAACTTTCAAAGATATGAGTATCAAACGCTTGCAGAAAAAGGCTGGATGGGGGGATTCAACTCTTAACAATATCTTGTTGCAACAATTTTAATGGGACAGCCCTGTCTCCTCTCCCCTCCCCCCTGGACATTTCTTGCAAAATAGACCATAAAGGTTGTGGAAATGAGTGAATGGATTAGGACTTAGAAACGCATGCAAGCGGGTGACACACATGACAGGCTAAAGCACGGTCAGCCCATGCGCCACTATCCCGAAGCGAAGGCGTGGTTTATTTGGAGCTTTGCTGGTTTGTTTTATGGGTATCAGTTTATTCTTCGGGTTTCACCAAGTGTGATGACCGACGATCTGATGCGGGATTTTTCTGTCGAGGCATGTACCCTTGGAATTCTTAGTGCATTCTATTATTATTCTTATGCCAGCCTTCAATTGCCACTCGGACTTAGTATGGACAAGTTTGGTCCTTCTCGTCTCTTGCGAGCAGCGGTCCTTCTCGTAGCTTCCGGTGCACTACTATTCTCTATGTCTGACTCAATTTTTGTTGCAGGGCTGGGGCGTTTGCTCATCGGTGCTGGGAGTTCGGCGGCATTTTTAGGTTCCTTGAAGATAGCAACTCTTTGGTTCCACCCTGAACGTTTGGCCTTGGTGGTTGGTTTCACTCTTTTGGCAGGAAAGTTAGGGGCTGCTATTGGTCAGGGACCGCTGGCGTTATTAATCGATGCTGTGGGTTGGAGACCCTCCATGATGGTCGTGGCTGGTTTTGGCTTGGTTTTGTCAGTCGGAATCTGGATTTTCGTAAGTGATACGCCACCGGTCACTTATGGGGTCACACCCGCAAAAACGGATACAAGGATTTCCACCCTGCTTTCTCGCCTCAAAGATATTATAGTTGACTATCGCATTTGGATATTGGGTTTGTATGGTTCACTAACGTATGTTCCTCTCTCCGCGTTTGCTGACTTATGGGGAGTCCCTTTCTTAGTCAAAATGTATGATATTGATAAGGCGACGGCCAGTAGCGCCACAACCATGTTGTTTATCGGTGCGGGAGTTGGTGCACCCATTGTAGCCCTGATTTCTGACTTTTTTCGTTCGCGCAAATGGCCCATGATTGTCAGTGCTGCTGTGGCAATTATTGTCAACGGCGTTATTATCTATGTGCCAGGAATTTCATTACAAATCATGTTTGGTCTCTTGTTTGCGGCAGGTTTTATCTTTGCAGCTCAACCACTTATTTTTTCAGCAGCATGCAGGCTGACTCCAAAGGCAAGCAATGGTACGGTCGTAAGTTTCACGAACATGATTGTAATGATGAGTGGTGTAGCGCTGCAACCTCTAGTGGGGTGGATGTTAGATTGGGCCTGGGATGGTGTGAGAGACAATGGAATTCCTCTGTATACTCTTGATGACTATCGTTTCGCACTTTCGAGTGTATTGATATGCCTAGTTATTTCTCTGTTGTTAACACCATTAATTCCAGAAACATTTCCAAAAAAAGCTCAGAACTAACCAATTTTATTAGCCTGTTTTTAAGATGTCTTCATAAGTTTTATACTGACCTTTACCAGCTTTTTTGGCTGCATACATAGCCTTATCTGCTGCTTTTAGGATCTCATCTGGTGTTTTTCCATCGTTCGGGAAGCCTGCAATACCAATGCTTATAGCATTTTAGTATACTAATTACAGAATATATGCTATAAAAGTAGGCATGACCTACGGATACTCCATTGAGCTAAGAGCTCGGGCGATGTCTTTCCTGGATTCTGGAAAGTCTCGCAAAGACGTGTGTGAAACC
>CAJQNC010000091.1 GCA_905479605.1 uncultured Alphaproteobacteria bacterium
GAGCTGCAAAAAGCTGTTCATAAATATAACTCTTACAGGCCGCATGCGAACTTGAAAATGATGACTCCTTGTGAGTATATTAATGATTCCTATCGAGAGGCTGCATGAGTCTCATATGTATTGAACCTACACAGCTCACAAGTTTTTTCTTTTCTTTTTAGTATAAAAAGTATAGGTTGCATTCAAATGCATTCATTATTAATAATTATCAATCGTTTATGACATCCTTTTTTCAACTAGGATTAACAGACAGTACGCTCAAGGCTATTGAGGAGACGGGCTATACCGAGCCGACTCCCATTCAAGCTCAGGCTATTCCCAGTGTTCTCCAGGGTCGTGATATCTTGGCGAGTGCCCAGACGGGAACGGGTAAGACCGCTGCCTTTACTCTTCCAGCCATCGATATATTGATTCAAACTAAAGCCAAGGCCCGCATGCCACGCGTTCTCATTATTGAGCCTACCCGTGAGTTGGCAGCTCAAGTTGCTGAAAACTTTGACCTTTTCTCAAAGTATACGGATTTGACAAGGACGCTTCTTATTGGCGGTGAATCATTTGTTGATCAGGAAAAAGAGCTCAAGAAGGGTGTAGATTTTCTCATTGCAACACCAGGTCGGTTGTTGGATCTCTTTGAGCGTGGAAAGATTCTTTTGTCTGGCATACAGATGTTTGTTATCGATGAGGCAGACAGAATGCTGGATATGGGGTTCATTCCTGATATTGAGCGAATTGCGAGCATGCTGCCAACTCGGCGGCAGAACCTTCTGTTTTCAGCGACAATGCCACCACCCATTAAGAAGTTAGCAGCTCAATTCCTGGTAAATCCCAAGGAGATTGAGGTGGCTCCGCCGGCTACGACAGCTAAGAATATTGAGCAATACTATACCCGCTCGCTGGCTAAAGATAAGAGAGAAACTTTAAGGCAGCTCATTGATGACCATAATATGTCTCACGCTATTGTGTTCTGTAATCGCAAGCGGGATATTGAGATTCTAAAAAAGTCTATGGACAGACATGGCTTCAAAGCGGATACGCTGCATGGTGATATGAAGCAATCAGACCGTAACGAAACATTGAAGAAGTTTAAAGCTAACGAGCTGGACTTCTTGCTCGCCAGTGATGTGGCGGCTCGCGGTATTGATATCGATGGATTGCCCTTCGTCATTAACTTTGATGTGCCCCATAATTCTGATGATTATGTGCACCGTATTGGTCGCACAGGCCGAGCAGGCAAGACGGGTCATGCCTTTATGCTGGTGAGTCCCTCTGAGGAAAAAGCTCTCGTCGAGATTCAGAAGCTTACTGGCAAAAAGATCGATGAGTATCACCCAAAGGTTAATGTAGTGCCTGATAAGCCTAAGCAGAGTAAAGTGACAGACCACCGCAAGGTTCCCGAAGACAAAAAGGATTCTTATAAGTCAGTTGTGGGCTTTGGTGATGATATTCCTGAATTTATGAAATTTAAGGCTTGATTTTTGAGGCCTTTCTAGGTACATATGTGCCCATTGTCCCCTTCGTCTAGAGGCCTAGGACACCGCCCTTTCACGGCGGCAACACGGGTTCGAATCCCGTAGGGGACACCATTCCAGACATAAAGGCTGTATATGGACTCTCTCATTATAATTCCCGCACGTATGAAATCCGTAAGGCTTCCCAATAAGCCTCTGGCTGACATTGCTGGCAAGCCCATGATCGTTCACGTTATGGAGCGAGCACAGGCGGCCAACGCTGGTCCCGTAGTCATAGCTGCTGCTGAACAAGAGCTTGTGGATGTAATACAGGCCCATGGTGGAGAGGCCGTGTTGACGGATCCTGCGCTTCCCAGTGGAACTGATCGAGTGAAGGCTGCAGCAGATATTTATGATCCTGAAGGGCAGTATGAACTGGTTGTGAATGTGCAAGGGGATTTGCCTACTCTTGATCCTTCGATTATTTCTGAGACACTCGCCACATTTTCTGAGGGAAGGGAGCTAGACTTTGCGACTCCTGCGACAGTCATCTCAGATCCTGAAGAGCTGACAACCCCGAATGTCGTTAAGATTGCCCTGAGCCCTTTTGATTGTGGGACAACAGGACGCGCTCTCTATTTCAGCCGTTCGACCATCCCTCATGGTGGGGAGGCTTTCTATCACCATATTGGGCTATATGCCTTTAAGCGCCAGGCGTTGGATAAGTTTGTGAGTCTGCCGGTGAATCCACTGGAAACTCAGGAACGTCTCGAGCAACTGCGTGCGCTGGCCCATGGCATGGAGATTCATGTGAAGATCGTGGATACAAAAGCGCCATTCGGTGTTGATACCCCTGATGATTTGGAGAAGGCGAGAGAGATTTTGGGGTAAGAGGTTTCACTTCTCGTTTGGAGTGACCCATAACTGATAGAAATCATCATCTTCTTTGTCATAATATGGTTCACCCTGAGCTGTGAACCCATGGCGTTTAAATAATCTCTGAGAGGATGAGTTAGTAACGTCAATCTCAGCTGTTATTAAAGCGTCTGTTTGTTTTGACTGCAACTGTCTCATAAGTTCCGCAAGTACAGTTTTACCATAGCCTTGACTCTGGTATTTCTTATCAATGGCGAATTCTTCTATCATAAAACCTTGCCTGGTCTTTGTGATGTAAGCAAGGCCCACAAGAAAATCTTCTTTGTCATAGGCACCCAACAAACCTTGCAGTTTATTGGCTTGAAATATTTCGGGGATTTTTTCGAGATCTAGAAAGTCTTCTTGATCAGGGTGGACTCGGAAATTCTCAAAGTTTTCGCGATCTTCTGGCTGAGCCTCCTTGAGGGTGATGGGTATAGCTTTCTTGGCTTGTGCAGGGCCGGAGTCTTCAGGTTTGTCTCCATTGGTTGCAGACACTATAGTAGGGCTGCCAAAAGGTATGATGCTGATGATAAGGCCAGTGAATAAACTGACAAGGGGGTGTTTTTGAATACTGCGTAAAAGACGAAGCATATTTTTATCCTTATGTAAGGAAAACAAAATATAAAAGTGTAATTTATTTACTATTATTGTAATAATATCATATTTTTTATTTATGTCAAAAATGGTGATTAAAGTATCGCTTACTCCAAGATCAAGTCTTGGAGTTGAGAGATGACGGTTTTGTAGTGGTTAAAGTTTTGATATAAAATACGAACTAGAACTTGCGAGTAAATTGACAAGGCGTACGGAATATGGTACGGCTATAAATAGGAGGGTCGTATTATGACGATTACAAATATTACTGATGCTCGGAAGAATCTCTATAAACTGGTGAATGAGGTTTCAGATTCTCATGAGCCTGTTTTCATTAAAGGTAAGCATCACAACGCTGTATTGCTTTCAGAAGAAGACTGGCGTGCTATTCAGGAAACCCTGGTGTTAGAGTCTATTCCAGGTCTAGCTGAGTCAGTGCAAGAGGGGCTTGCAACTCCTGTTGAGGAGTGTGATGAGGATATTGAGTGGTGAGCTGGAAGGTTCTCTATACAAAGCAAGCTAAAAAAGATGCTAAGAAAATTTCCAGATCAAAACTCCGTGGTAATGTGCAGAAGCTTATTGACCTTCTCAAGGATGACCCTTATCAAAACCCACCTCCCTACGAAGAGTTGCTAGGAAGATTTAAGGGAACTTGTTCGAGGAGGATTAATATTCAGCACCGTCTGCTGTATGAAGTGATTGACGAGGAGAAGACGGTTAAAGTCTTGAGAATGTAGACTCATTATGAGGGGTGATTTCATCAAGAAAAATGCCCTTTGAGTACAAAGGGCATCAACGTATTATAGAAAGTCTTTAGGGATTATTAGTTTTCTTGTCGGAGTTTTCTCTCTTCTTCAGTTCCCTGTGCTACAGGAGGCCTGGTTGGTTGATTCATAACAGGGACCCTGATATGGATGCCCATGGACTTACGCGCAGTTCTTAGTGCCGGCATTTTTGGTTGTGCAGCTTGCCGCATAGCCTGTGCCAGGTCATTGGCAACGGCTGCGGGAGCTGCAATTTCCGCACCTCTATCATTGGCGTCGCCATCAGGGCCTGCAGCAAAAGTTTGGAAAGATGCACCGAGTACGAGAGAACTCACCGCAATATTCAAAAATTTCAGATTCAAAGACATCGTAATTATTTTTCTGTTAACCATAGTCTTCATATAGGAGTGACTCGGGCCAATATCAATAGGGTAGGGTGAATTTCTTTGCGAGGCTTTAAAAGTGCCCTAAATTACCAGCAACGCGACCAATGATCCCAAACCCACAGTGACAACAGCCCATACAATAAGACGGCGCTTGAGGGGGGACTGGTTATCGTTGGCTGGTTTGGAAAAATGAAAGGTGAGGGGGGCAGCCCAGTTCTTTACATCTTTCCCGTGATCATCATCTTTGCGATCTGTCATCAGTGTCATCGTTTTGCTCGCTCTACAAAGGACCGTGGCGTATGGCCTGTATACAGTTGGCGAGGACGCCCGATCCGCTGGGATGGGTCCTCCATCATTTCTTTCCATTGTGCAATCCAGCCGACCGTTCTGGCAACAGCAAAAAGTACTGTAAACATGGAAGTTGGGATTCCCATGGCTTTGAAGATAATGCCTGAGTAGAAGTCGACGTTAGGATATAGTTTCTTTTCAATGAAGTAAGGATCCTCGAGAGCGATTTTCTCTAGCTCTTGAGCGAGTTCAAGCAGTGGGTCATCTTGGTGGCCTAGCACAGAGAGTACCTCTTTGCAGGTATTGTGAAGAACTTGCGCTCGTGGGTCGTAGTTTTTGTAGACACGGTGGCCGAAACCCATGAGGCGGAAGGGGTCATCTTTATCCTTGGCACGTTTGATGAATTCGGGGATACGATCTTTATGGCCAATTTCTTCGAGCATATTGAGGACAGCTTCGTTGGCACCACCATGGGCTGGACCCCATAAGCAGGCAATTCCAGCAGCAATACAGGCAAAAGGATTGGCTCCACTGGATCCAGCTAGGCGAACTGTGGATGTCGACGCATTTTGTTCATGATCTGCATGAAGAATGAGAATTTTATCGAGCGCTCGTGCCAGCACGGGGTCTACCTTATATTCCTCAGTGGGCATGGAGAACATCATGTGGAGCAAGTTCTCTGAATAGCTCAGGTCATTGCGTGGGTATACGAAGGGTTGGCCCATGGAGTACTTATAGGCCATGGCGGCAAGGGTTGGCATCTTAGCGACCAGTCGGTGAGATGCGATAATGCGTTGCTTCTCATCAGAAATATCCAAGCTGTCGTGATAGAAAGCTGAGAGAGCTCCCACAACGCCCACCATGATAGCCATAGGGTGAGCATCTCTGCGGAAGCCATCATAAAAGCCCCGCAGTTGTTCGTGGAGCATGCTGTGGTGGGTGATATCATTGACGAAAGCGTCATACTGAGATTGAGTCGGAAGATCACCCTCTATCAAAAGGGAGGCGACTTCAAGAAAGCTACTTTGCTCAGCGAGCTCTTCGATGGGGTAGCCGCGGTGGAGAAGTACACCTTTATCACCATCGATGAAGGTGATCTTCGATTCACAGCTGGCGGTTGACGTAAAGCCAGGATCAAATGTGAAGCAGTCAGTTTCAGCGTATACCTTGCGGATGTCTAAGACGGATGGTCCCATGGTACCTTGAAGGATGGGTAAGTCTAAAGGTTTTGAGCCACCGGGTAAATCCGGTGTTACATCTAACTTAGCAATATCTTGTTCATCTTCGATCATTTCGGCCGTTCCCATGCTTCTCTCCATTTGCGGAATTATTAACCCTGATACTAATGGGAAAACTGTTAATAATCAATGAAGAGACAAAGGTTTTCTGGAGAAGGAACTGACAAGGTGAAATGGATACTCGTAAAAACCAGATTAATGATTCATGATAACTTGATAGTGTGGATCTATTTCCTTGTTAGAACGAGCAAGAATCCCTTTGCGCCCCAATAGGTTAATGCAGTGGATCCAAAAAACAGAGGTCCCCACAATTTATAGGTTTTAAGGTCCTTCTCTTCTTCATAGGTGATATCGGCGGACATATGTTTCGCACTCTCCCATGCATAAGTCAGAGCGGAGAATATAACGCCTACAGCCACAGCAATGGCGAGGTCATAGATCACCGTTGTCCCAGAAACAAGAATGATAACAAACATGTCGCTGCGAGGAATTTTATGCATAATCCGTAAGCTTGACCAGGCGAAAGTGCCAATGACCACCATGAACATCACGCCGACCAGAGCCGCGATGGGGATCATTTCAATGAGGGGGGCTGCTACGATAATGAAGAAGATGAGGAATAAGGAGGCCGAAATGCCTGAGAGGCGCTTACGAGCTCCGGAGGTGATGTTGATCATGCTTTGCCCTATCATGGCGCACCCACCCATTCCCCCGAAAAAGCCGGTAACGACATTGGCTGCTCCTTGAGCCAAGCACTCACGGCTATTTTGACCATGAGTTTCGGTGATCTCGTCAACAAGAGAGAGTGTTAAAAGACTTTCAACCAGTCCAACACCAGCTAGGGTGAGGGCGTAGGGGAATATAATTTTCAAACTCTCAAAAGAGAGTGGAATATTGGGAATAGAAAATTCAGGAAAGCCTCCAGAAATACGGGCCATATCACCCACACTTTTGGTATCCAGGCCAAAGAAATAAACGACGCTAAATACAATTCCGATGCCAGCTAATGGGGCAGGAATGGCTTTCGTGAGTTTAGGCAAGAAATGAATCACTGCCATACAGGCGGCAACAAGTCCTAACATAATATAAAGCTCATTGTCTTGGGTCCAGATCACGGTTCCTGCAGTTGTATCCGGCTGTTGGAATTGCTGCAATTGAGCTAAGAAAATAACGATGGCCAGGCCATTGACAAAGCCCAGCATTACTGGGTGAGGAATAATGCGAATGAACTTTCCCAAACGAAAAGCTCCTGCGAAAAGCTGTATGATTCCCATAAGAATCACGGTAGCAAAGAGGTATTGAACCCCGTGTTGTACCACGAGCGAGGTCATAACAACGGCTAAAGCTCCGGTGGCACCAGAAATCATACCGGGGCGTCCACCAAAGATTGATGTAATAAAGCAGACAATGAAGGCTGCATATAACCCAACGAGAGGGTCAACTTGTGCCACAAAGGCAAAAGCAACAGCCTCAGGGACAAGTGCGAGGGCGACTGTGAGTCCTGACAGGATTTCAGTTTTATTTTCGGTGAAATTCAGTTTTTTGAGCATATTAAATCCAGTGGAAATTAAATATTTAAATATAATAAGTAAAAGACTGAAAATACTTTCCAATTATATAGGGGGATCCTCAACCTCTTCATCTTCTATATAGGTATAATTCTTTAAAAATTCAATCTTTTTTCAAAAGAGTTCTCTGAAATAAGGATATTAGTTGAAGTATATCTTATGAATCATCTGCAAAATTTAGCCATGATTCATGAGTTCCCGGACACGAGACTCTAAGCCCAGGGATAGCCTGGGCTTGCCTACGTTCCGGGATCTGTTGTCAAAGAAAGTGAGGGTTTATTATGTATTATTTACACCACTGATCGAGTCGCTGAAGGGTTTGTTCTCTTCCTAATACAGACATAATCTCAAAGATACTGGGTGAGATATTGGATCCCGTCAGGGCTGCGCGCATAGGTTGAGCGATTTTGCCGAGTTTGATATCGTTAGTTTCTGCGACTTCGCGAGCGATGGCTTCGAGAGACTCCTCGGTCCACTGACCATTTTCCAGACCAGTCAGAGCGGCCTGCATGAGGGCTACGGCCTGTAGGCCCGTATCATCAAGGAGCTTCTGGGCTTTTTCATCCATTGGAAGAGGGAGAGGCATGATATAAAAAGCAGCGCTATCGGCGAGCTCAACCATGGTTTTGGCTCGTTGTTTGAGGCCGGGCATACCTTTGAGTAAGATCGCCTCGTCAGTTGGCGAGATCACTTGGCCTAGTTTTTCGAGGCGGGGTTTGATCAGATCCACGAGGCGCTGGTCATTGGCTTCACGGATATAGTGCCCGTTGAGGTTGTTCAGTTTAGCAAAATCAAAGCGGGCAGGGGACTTGCCGATGTTGGCCACGTCAAACCACTCGATGGCTTGATCGGTGGTGAAGATCTCATCATCTCCATGGCCCCAGCCTAAGCGTGCCAGGTAGTTGCGCATAGCTTCGGGTAAATAACCCATTTCTTCATAGGCTTCCACACCAAGCGCTCCGTGGCGTTTGGAAAGCTTAGCGCCATCTTCACCGTGGATGAGAGGAATGTGGGCATACTCGGGCACCTCCCAGTCCATGGCCTTGAAGAGATGGTATTGGCGGAAGGCATTATTCAGGTGGTCATCACCGCGGATGATGTGCGTAATATCCATGTCGTGGTCGTCGACAACGACTGAGAGCATATAGGTGGGGGTACCGTCTGCTCGAAGGAGAATCATATCATCGAGCTGTTCATTAGCTACGGTCACAACGCCTTGGACCATATCGTTGATAGTGGTTTCACCTGTTTGGGGGGCTTTAAAGCGAATTACCGGATCCAATCCAACAGGTGCATCAGCAGGTTCTCGATCACGCCAGGTGCCGTCGTACTTCATGGGGCGCTTTTCGGCACGGGCTTTTTCCCGCATTTCTTCCAGTTCTTCGGGGGAACAATAACACTTATAAGCCAAACCACGCTTGACCAAGTCATAAGCCACCTCAGTGTGGCGCTGCAGACGAGCAAATTGAAACACGGGTTCGTCATCCCAATCGAGGCCCAGCCATTCTAGACCTTTGACAATGGCATTGATAGCCGGCTGAGTTGAACGCTTGCGGTCCGTGTCCTCAATGCGCAGCAGGCACTTACCGCCTGTGTGGCGTGCATAGAGCCAGTTGAACAAGGCTGTACGGGCACTGCCGATATGCAGGTAACCGGTAGGGCTGGGGGCGAAACGGACGATGGGGGGCATGTTGGTTGTTCCTAGTAAAGGTTAGATGTTAGAGGTTAGATACTAGATGCTTAAGGCTGGAAATGACAATAAGAAAACTGATGCGAAGTCCTAAAAAATTGACACGTCCCCCAGGGGTTTTCATCATGATTCGAGCTGGACCCCGGATACGAGACTCTCTACCCAGGCAAACCCTTGGCTCGTCTACGTTCCGGGGAACGTACTTATCGACTGCAGGATGAGACATGAAAATCTAACTTCTATTTCAACGCCGATGTAGCTCCTGCCAAAATCCCACCATCGATGGTGAGTTCAATGCCAGTAAGGTACTTGGATTCGTCAGAACCCAGGTACACTACAGCTTGGGCCACATCTTCTGGCTCGCCCATGTGGCCGATGGGAATGCCGGCGGCAATTTCGGCGATAGCTTGTTCTTTGCCGGAAGGGCTGTGTTCGAAGAGTGAATCCCACATAGGCGTCATGATGGCGCCGGGGTGGAGGGAATTGCAGCGGATATTATATCCTTGGCGTGCACAATAGAGGGCCACTGTCTTGGTATGATTGCGAATGGCCGCTTTGCTGGAGGCGTAGGCCGCGGCGTCAGGAATACCCACCATGCCGGAGCGGGAGGACATGTTGATGATGCTGCCACCCTTATCTTTCATGATATGAATGCCATGCTTGCAGCCCAGGAACACGCCGTCCAGATTGACGTGGTGGACCTTGTGCCAGCTCTCAAGAGTGGATTCCTCGGGATTTTGCGGACCAAAGCCTTCATTGAGGCCTGAAATTCCTGCATTGTTAAACAGGATGTCCAAGCCACCAAAACGAGACTTGATGTCACTGAAAACTTGAATCCATTTATCCTCAGAAGAGACATCTAAGTGCCTATAGTGGACATTGTCACCGAGAGAATCTGCCATGGCTTGACCCAGATCATCACGGATGTCGGTGATCATAACAGTGGCGCTTTCCTCGGCGAGCAACTTTGCCGTAGCTGCGCCAATGCCGCGGGCGCCGCCTGTTACGAGTGCTATTTTGTTTTTAACGCGATGGGTCATAGGGTGAATGTTTTTTTATTTCTTTTTACACGATGAGATGGCTAATGACTAGGGAATATAATGCAGATAAATGCTTTTACCTTTGTTAGTATTTTAAACCATTCCTTAACTAATACCTGCCACCCTCATGAGAATTGTATTCAAGCCAACGATGAAAGATGTGGATGAAGGGACTCCTGGTTTTATTTATTGCAGTACTAGCCATAGCTACGGGTGTCGCGAGTGCTATGACCAGTCATAAGCCTGCTCAAAGGGTTGTGATGTATCAGGGGTAAGAGTTAGGCTGACTGCTGTTTCGCCTTCGCCATCCCCTTTAATTCTCTCTTCAAAAACGATTTGATTGTAAAGGTAAACGTAACCCATAGGGTTAGGTAGCTCAAAATCAGAGCTATCACCAATCCCAAGAGGATCGCAAAGAAGAATACCATCCCAGCATCGGTGTTGGCTTGTTGCAGCAATTCATTAAGCACAAGGCCGGCATTGTCCCATCCATAGTCCAAATACAAAACTAAAACACTCAATAGAGCTGCTAGAACGCAGGAAATAATGAAGGTTATGCCTAGGAAGCCCCAGATTAGTCTGTGCTTTTCGTGGGCGTTGGGGAGTCTTTTGTGGTCCATGGTGAATAGTTGGGCGATTGCCATGGATGAGCAGAATAAGATTACCCACGAGAATGAGCCATTGAGTTCATATAAGAACGTACTGACAATCATCGCAACGATTGTGAGTCCTCCGTGGAGTAGGGTGAAGTACTTGTAATATTTGATGAGGGGGGTGTAGGACTCTGCCATGGTTACCACTTTGATTGTTATTAGTGAAACTGTTGAATGTGGGTAGCATTGGATTGGGGTGGTGTCAAAGGGAATTGGGGAGAGGTATGTTTTGCACACGACACCTCAAAGAAAATGCCTTATACCATACTATGTCATGAATTTCTTAGCCTCTTTACTCGGACATCCAAACTTCTTGAGCGATAGTTCTAGCTTTCTCTGACGATGGGAAATACGCAATTCTTCCCTTTGGATCTCTAATATACTCACCTTCTAAGAGCGCGCAAAATCCTCGTCTATTAAAGCTTTTACCTGAGAACACCTTGATTTCAGGTATACGCATCTTTTTCGATCCCTCAAGAGGAGTCCTGGTAGATCTTTCCATTGCAGTTCTTTTCGGGCTGAGGTCCCGGCCCTCTCTCCCCTGGAAGAAGATGAGGGAATCTAGTGATAATATATGCTGAGCAAGGAGAGTGTTATGAAAAGCTGCAATAAAAGGAGCGGCAGTGTCCCCTCTGATTGCGACTGACATTTCAAAGTTATTTGCTGAGTGATCAATGCAATTGACAGCAGAAAGTAGGTTGAAGGAGCCTTCACATAAAAGGTCGTCAGCAATAATTGTCTTTGCGTGCAAGTTACCGTGTATACTGTATGAAAAATGAAGATACTTCTGGCTAAGAGAATTTAAATAGTCAAAAATATCATCTTTCTCCCTCCTTGGCGCACGGCTACAGGGATTATGTAGAGTAAAAAGGTGTATTCGCACTTTACGTTTCTCAAGTTGTTTGATCCTTAATTTCGAAAGGGTTTGTTTTAATTTTTCAAGCCTAATAAAAGGTGAAGAAATCAAGATTTCCTTCTGAGCTTTTGCAAGTACTTCATCTTCAAAGAGAAGCCCATGGGCTTCAGGTGTTCTCAATGTATAAAGAAATTCACCAGAATGAAATTGATAGGCACCGGTTGAAAACGCATCTCTGTCTTTGAAAAAGCCACGAATACCTGTAACATTATCATGCTTTAAGCTTTCATAAAATCGTATACCCTGCCAAACATCATCAATAAGCCCTCTCGCTAAAAGACCAGAAACAACCCAAGAACGATTCAGTGAACGTTCGTCAGTCTCAGAGAGCCAGTTATATGAACCAATTGCGACTTTCGTTTTGTCTTGGGCTACGCATTTTGAATGATTCTCATTTGCTTCAAATCGTGCACAATGGCCGATTAGTTTTTGCAAACGTTGATAATCATCTTTTGAAAGCCAGGGTAGGTTTTGATAGTAGACATAAATATTCACCCCACGAGATGATGCATCAATGATAGCCTCGTCAATGCCCTCACCAAAGAGCCGAGCAGGTGAAATGCTGTAACTCGAAATCATAACATTTTCTCTAGCCTGACTTAAGGCTTGCATGAGAAAGTTTGTATGATCTTGGTGAGATGCAAGGTGTTCAGCACTTAAAGACTGTGATGGGCTTGGCCTTGTTTGAGCTGTAGGCGCCTCTTCCCCTGAATCACTGCTAAATCCATTTTTTCCAGCATAAAGAGGGGTTACGAGGGCTAAGCTTAACAAAAATGAAATTGTGTAACGAGTAAAATGACTTTTAATACCAGAAAATAACATTGATAAGTAATCCTAAGTAAATAATTCTATTAATTAAATATATATGCCCTTTTTTTAAAAATGCAAGATTTTTCAGTAAAATCAAATGGTTGACTGCTATCACCATTTCGAAATCGTTGGGGTTCTTCATAATGAAAGGGACTGAGGTTTCATGCTAAGTTGCTCCTACACCCAGTCTCGGCGGCTTGACAAACAAGAAAAATATCTCATGGGAGCCCCAAATCAGTTAATATTTTATTATTGTTGTCTTAATTAATATTATACACGAAAACGCGAGTATTCAAAGATACTGACTTATATTCAGAATCATCTGAATAAGTCCGCATTCGCGTAGTTTTTTCAGGTCAGAAGAGTTGCCCAGTCTTTAACTGTGAGTTTTATGAAGTACGAGCCCCCGATTTGGGGGATTTTTTAT
>CAJQNC010000092.1 GCA_905479605.1 uncultured Alphaproteobacteria bacterium
TCCCTTAAAAACCAAGCAAAACGCATAAAAAATCCCCCAAATCGGGGGCTCGTACTTCATAAAACTCACAGTTAAAGACTGGGCAACTCTTCTGACCTGAAAAAACTACGCGAATGCGGACTTATTCAGATGATTCTTTAAGTACCGCTTCATAAATTACAAGGAAAAATCCTCTTCCTTGGAGCACAGATACCGATATTGGAGTTTGTTCACCGAGCAAAATCAGACAAACGCACAAAACCGGGATGAGAATGAAAACCTAGGCTTCTTGCCTTCTATTCATAAATATGCTCAACTACCTATCGGTTCAATACCAGTAGGAAAGGACTTGATGTGAGTCATAACAAGATAATCGCCAGTACTATTGTAGGAAATATTTTAGAATACTACGACTTCATGTTGTTCACATTCTTAATTTCCATCCTCTCCCCCCTGTTCTTTCCAGCAGCGGACCCTACCAATGCTCTGCTATTAGGCTTTACTGTATTCGCCCTTGGTTTCCTTGCTCGACCCTTTGGAGCCCTTCTCTTTGGTACCTTAGGTGACAAATGGGGGCGGAAGAAAGCCCTCAGCTTGTCTATTCTTTTCATGGCGGTTCCCACTGCCATTATGGGTTTGCTTCCCACTTACGAGCAGATTGGGTTATTGGCACCTCTTGCTTTAGTCCTTTGCCGTGTCCTGCAGGGATTTGCGGCTGGAGGCGAAATCAACGGAGCAGCTATCTTTGCCCTAGAGCACACACCTCTTGAAAAGCGTAGTTTCTGGGGATCTGTGTTGACTTCATCCGCAGGCTTAGGCGCTTTATTGGCAACTGTCGTGGGAGCGTTGTTCACACTCTCTATCTTTCCTGACTGGGCCTGGCGTATTCCCTTTATCCTTGGGGGAGCCCTTGGCTTTGTGGGCTACTATATCCGCAAAGAACTGCTAGAAACACCTGAGTTTGAAGCTATTACCCCTCTGAATCGTTTACCTTTAAAAGAAGTCCTGCAAAATGCCAAGCGACCTTTTGTAAAAGCATTAGCTGTGGGAGCACTTATAAATGTGCCCTTCTATGCCATTGTGGGTTATATGAACCCTGTGCTGCATACCAAGGGCCTCATTGAAAAGTCAGAAATGATGCTGATGAATGCAGCACTGCTGGTGGGGGTGCTGTTTATTTTACCTGTCATGGGGCGCTTAGGTGATCGACTGGGCTATCAACGAGTCATGTCCACTTCCTGCTGGGAACTCATCATAACTTCTCTGATTGCATTTTGGGTATTCAGCCATGGGACTATTGAAACCATCCTTGTCGCACAAATCATCTTTCTAGCCAGTGCTGAAGGTTATGTTGGGCCGTCCAATGGCTATTTAAATCAACTATTCCCCCCACAGTATCGCTACACCGGCGTAGCTTTTGCCAGCTGCTTGGGCACAGCGGTGTTTGCAGGAACAACGCCACTGATATGTACTCAACTCGCAGTATGGATAGACCCTACCTGGGGGCCAGCATTGTATATCATAGGATTAACGGCCTTCGCCCTAGGGGTTCTGCGTTGGGGGACTCAGGTAATCTCAAGCCGGCAAATGGGAGAGGCAGTGGCTCACCCATAGACTGGTCAGCTTCTCTTGCAGGCTATTCTGTCCCAAGCGCTCATGGAGGGATTTAAAGTCAACCCAATCCAGGGGCTGATCCTGGTTGGTACAAGAGAAGACAACAGAGACTTCACCAGTCACAGGATCCTGATGGGGCTGGAGGCACTGGGCGCAGATCTCTTTCATCATGCATTGCATGGGAGAGTTGATGCTCCCGATAGCCTTGTGATCCGGCTTTAGATAGTTTTTCAGACTTGCATGACGAGCCTGAGCCACCGCGGCCATCATACCGTCAGAACCAATGGTGAGAATACGATCGACCTCTTGCAGAGGAATGCCTTTAGGATTGACTGCATAACTTTCGAGAGCCTCAATAATCGTCCCCACAAAGGCTGAATCTTGGGAACGAGAGGGCTCAAAGACAGAAGTTTCATCACAACACCAGATGACTTGGTCGGCAGCCACCTCAATTTCTTCAACCTTGAAGCGGCTAGCTTGCGTACGATAGCCTGCAAAATAAATCACCTTACAGCCCCTCTCCCGCATGGCCTTGCCGATAGAAAACAGAACTGCATTGCCCAAGCCGCCACCAATGAGAAGCACCGTTTCATTTTCAGGAATTTCTGTAGGTGAACCGCTTGGCCCCATAAGCACACAAGGCTCGCCAGACTTCATGAGCTGGCAGATATCCGAACTTCCTCCCATCTCAAGGATGATGGTTGAGACGAGGCCTTTCTTTGTATCTACCCAAGCGCCGGTCATGGCCAGACCTTCCATAGCGAGAGTAGTGTCATTGATCTTGGGCGCAAATGTCTCATAGTTCTGCAAGCGGAAGAACTGACCAGGTTTGAAGTTCTGTGCGGCTTGCGGGGCATGAACCACTACCTCTATGATATTCGGAGCGAGGCGTTGGACAGAGTGTACAGTAGCTGCAAGCTGTGGAGAGTCTTTGGGCGGTAAGGGACGCTGAGAACGAATGAGCTCATCCACGACAGGATAGCCCTGCTTGGCACTGGCCATGGCTTTCACCACATTGCCCGCATAGCTGGGGTGCAGGTCTCCAAAGAAGCTAAGCTTGGTAGCCCCTTTGTGCTGTAATAACACATAGGGGTATTGGGGCTTGGAAAGGCGCTCGGGGGTTACGGGATCCCCTTCTTTATTGACAGCTTGGAAATACTCTCCTGCCAGTGATATGCCGCTTTCTTCTTTGGCAAGTACGGTATTGGGATGAGTGCCTGCAGCTACGAGGATAGTCTTAGCCGGAACAGTGGTTTCACAACGCAGTGCCTTGGCATGACCCCACGGGTCTAACTCAACCTCGAGGGGAGTGTGATTTTCCATGAAGCGAATCCCCTGCTCCATGGCCAATGCAACTTCTTCGTGATTTAAGCGATAGCTGGGAGAATCTTGCAACTTACGGCGATACACCACGGTGGAACCACCCCACGCTTGGAGAAGTTCGCGGATGCGTGGTTCGCGACCTTCTTGCGCTGCTTTCTCACGCTCTTGCTGGAGCAGTTTGGCATGGGTGAGGAACTCATCAGCAATGGCATGATCTTCATCGGACCAGTGTTCACGGACTACCAGCTCTCCAAGTTTATTCACAAGAGCTTCATAACGCGTGGCAAATTTCTCAACCTGCACAGGGTAATAGGCCAAGGCCTCAGTAGCTGTATCAATAGCTGTAAGCCCTCCTCCTATGACCACAATGGGGAGGCGCACCTGGAGGTTGGCAATGGAATCAGCCTTAGCTGCACCAGTCAACTGCAAGGACATCAGGAAATCAGAGGCCATGCGCACACCACGGGCCAGGGCATTCTTCATTGGGACTAGGTTGGGTCGGCCTGCCCCCATGCATAGAGCGATATGGTCATACTGTTGCTTACATTGATCGATGGTTAATGTGCCACCCAGGCGTACTCCGCCATGGAGTCCAAAGTTAGCGCGGCGCTCTAGCAACAGACGAATGATGGTGAGATAATTCTTATTCCAACGTACGGTAATGCCGTACTCTGCCACGCCACCAAAGCCACCCATCACTCGCTCAGAGAGTGGCTGCATGAGGGTTGATATGTCTTTTATAGGCTTGGTTGGATCCAGTAATTCAGGATCAAGGGGTTCAATCTTCAGGCCGTCAATGCCTGTGACTTGATGACCCTCATTCAGCAAATAGTGAGCCAAAGTATAGCCGGCAGGACCCATGCCTGCCACCAAGGCCTTGTAGCCTGAGTCTTGGCGTGAGAGTGGCCGCTTGATGTTAAGGGGATTCCAACGGGACAGCAGGCTGTAGACCTCGAAGCCATAGGGCAGTGCGAGAACCTCATCCAGAGTTTGTGACTCTATAGCAGGGATATTAACAGGATCTTGTTTTTGGAAAATACAGGCTTTCATGCAGTCATTGCAGATACGATGGCCTGTCCCCGCAATCAGAGGATTATCCACCATGGCCACTGCGAGAGCCCCTAGTACATGACCCTCAGACCTGAGGAAGTTCATCTCGGAGACCTTTTCATCTAGGGGACAAGCTGTCTGGGTGACTCCTAACTCGTCCACCTTAAAGTCCTGTGATTGGGGACTCTTCAAACCCTTGCGGCAGGAGTCCTTTTCCTGGTTATGACACCAAATGCAGTAGTGGGATTCAAGATAGGCTTTTTCAAGGCTTACACCGGGGTCGGTCAGATCGAAACCATCACGCTCCATCAGCTGATCTTCAGGCAGTGAGAGAGTACTCTGATAGCGATTACAAGGGATGAGGTTCTGAGGGTTGGTTTTCTGCGGCAGCTGGAAGAGAGGTGAACTCTTGGGGTTTTGGATTTGCAATGCAGCGTACTTGAGTGCTGTGTCTAGGGCATTGGAATGCTTCTCAGGAGCCTGCATCCAGTCAATGACAGTCTTGGCAAAGATCAAGTCCGAATAGGGGTGCCCTAGATAACCTTCCAGCTGATGGAGTAGTTGGGCTGAGTCAAATGACTGGACGTCCTCTGGGCTATACTTTCGGGCCGCCTGCCGCTGAACAAATTGACGCTTGCATGTGGCTAGAGGGGCTAGAGTATTGGATTTCTCTGATAGGGTATTGATTTCAACATTCAGGCCAAAGAATTCTCCGATAAAGTCCTCAATATAAGGGGCCAAGTCAATCAGGAGTTGAGATTCATCTTTTGAATCCAGATCTTTCGGGCTTTGCCTAGCTTGCAGCAATGCCCCAGTAAGTGCAGATTCAGTCCCTTGCAGCCAATCAAGAAAGGCCATATCAAGACGATCTAGCCCGTCAGAGGTATACAAGTCAGCAAATGTCAGCGAATACTTTAATTTCATGGCCGTATCAAAGCAGATTATCTGCGAAGAGCCAAGGGGTTGTTATAAGCTTTAAAGAAAACACCCTTGGTAGCGATTCTAAGGGTAGAGAAAAGATAAGAAAAAGTCACCTTCCCTACCCGTGAGGAGAAGATGACTATGTTTATAACCGTCAAAGATTTAGTTACAGGGAGTTAGTTTATAACGATCTTGCATTCCTAATGCTTCAATTAATGTTGAGGCAGCCCCTCTGCTAGCTACATAATTATTAAAATGATGACTCACCCCTCCTGCAACATCAGCAGCATCATACGCATCGCCATCCTTCTTGAAATCCTCACAAAAGATTTTAAATGGGTAATGATGTGAATACTTAGATTCAGCATCACAAAAGGTTTTGACTGCTTCCTTTTGATCAGGTTTCAACCCATGGGCAAACACTGAAGTCGTAAATGTTGCTGTAAGCACTAAAGCTAGAGCGGAATATTTCATAATCATTCTCCTTGTCAATTTGATATGAATTATTTCAAATCTAAATTTTAGCATTTAGTTATTACTAAAATGTTAATCTCCCATTCCAGTAGTGCGTATAATATGAGTGGCCCCGCGCACCAAAGGTACGACCCAAGAGAGCAAGCCCTACAAAGGTATATAAAGCAGCAATTGTCAGCGAATACTTTAAATTCATGGGCGTATCAAAGCAGATTATGTGCTAAGAGCCAAGGAGTTGTTGAGAAAACATTAACGCCCTCCTTGACTTCTCTACTCGGCATACCTACATAACATCATAGAAGGTTTGAGGAGGGTGTTAATATTTGCTCTATTCTTAGATGGTAGAGCAATAGAAACGTTACCCCGCTCCACATGCCTCCTGGCCAACTTGAAGAGTTGGTTTGTTGTTTAAATTTGTTAAAGGAGACAATATCATGACTATCAATCTTTTTTCTAAACTTTCATCTTCACTCGCTGTTGCTGCTGTTTTGGCGGCAGGGCCTGTGTTTGCAATCGATTCCGATTCAGAAGATGAGTTTGCCCACGTTCCAGCACCACTCGTGCTCGGTGCGGGTATGCCAGTTATTCACGCACAACTCTTAACAGCTGACTTTTTTGAAACCGCTGAAGAACAGGCCAAAAACAATTTGGGTGCTGCTGAGGAAGATGCACAAGAGCATGAATTTGCCCATGTTCCAGCACCACTCGTGCTCGGTGAAGGTATACCAGTTATCCGTGCCCAGCTGATAACAGCTGACCTTTTCCAGACTCCTGATCAGGATGCACAAGGTAAGCAAGAGCAATAAAGCGAGCTCTAGCTATTTAAAAAGTCTCCGACTCTTAGAGTGGAGGCTTTTTTGTTGAGAACTAACCGTCATGCCGGCTTGTGAGTTTGTCCTCCCGGCCTTGATCCAGTACTGGATCAAGGCCGGTAGTGGCTGGAAAATGAAATGTTGCTAACCTTAGACACCAAGAATACGCTTTGCAAACTAGCTTGCTTGGATGATTTAGGCTTATATTTTGTTTTCACCCCTAGTACGTTCCCCGGCCCCCGAGCCGGGGCCCATCTGGACACCTGGGGGACATCCCCTTTGAGGCAAGTTGGACCCCGGATACAAGACTTGCAACCCAGGCAAAGCCTGGGCTCGTCTATGTTCCGGGGAACGTATTATTTAAGGCTATAAAAGAATTTTAAATCAGCCAATACTGCACTTGATGCGGGGTCCATCTGGAATCAAAGGGGATATTGCCTTTGAGGCACCTTGGGCCCCGCATCAAGTGCGGGGAACGTACCCTTTTATAGTGAAGACAACAATGAGCAATCGTTTTGCCGGGCAATTGTGACCTTGAGCCGGGATCTTCTGTGGTTAGTCGAGATCTCTTGCATCGCGAGTCGGTCTGAGGTCCCGCATTGGAGGTTGTTAACCAGGCAAAGCCTGGGCTCGACTCCGCTCCGGGATGACGTACAAATTAAAAAATCTATACCCTTACACCATCGTCGTACCGCCATTGATGTGCAGAGTTTGCCCGGTGATATACTTTGATTCATCACTGGCAAGATATACCGCACCGGAGGCGATATCATCAGGGTTACCAATTTGGCCTTGAGGGATAGCAGAGAGGATTCCCTCGCGCTGCTTGTCATTCAACACATCAGTCATGGGGGATTGGATAAATCCTGGAGCAATGCAGTTCACTGTGATGCCACGGGTCGCCACTTCTGCTGCCATAGACTTAGTCATGCCAATGAGACCTGCTTTTGATGCGGCGTAGTTCACCTGGCCTGCATTACCTGTCACACCTACAATTGAGGTGATGTTGATAATGCGACCTGAGCGGCGCTTCATCATGCCTTTCATAACCTCACGAGAGATACGGAACACAGCGCTGAGGTTCACATCGATCACTTTCGACCAGTCCTCATCTTTCATACGCATCATCAGACCATCACGGGTCATGCCGGCATTATTGACCAAGATGTCAATTTTGCCGAGCTCGGTCTCAACGTCAGAGATCAAGTTGACAATAGCTTCAGGATCAGAGAGATCACACGGCTTGACGACAACACGATCTTTCAAATCTTTTGCTAGTTCTTCCAGCTTTTCCTTGCGGGTACCGGAAATAACAACTGTGGCTCCTTGGGAGTGAAGCTTACGAGCGATAGCTCCACCGAGGCCACCTGTGGCACCTGTAATGAGAGCGACTTTATCCTGCAAGACGAACATGATCTTCTTTCCTTTCGAGTGATTCAATAAAGGTTTCCATATCTGTAGGGGTATTTATTGACTGCAACGCCAATGTTTTATCAATGCGCTTAGCCAAGCCACACAGGACTTTTCCTGTGCCAATCTCGACCAATTGGTCAACGTTTAAGCCTTGCATTGACAACACTGTCTCACGCCAGCGAACTTGGCCTGTCACTTGCGCTACCAACAAGGACTTAATCTCATCCGCGGATTGAGTTGGCTTTGCGGTCACGTTAGCAATAAGGGGCACACAAGGGGCCTGCATTTGCACAGCATCCAATGCTTCGGCCATACGGTCAGCTGCTGGCTGCATCAAGGGACAATGGAAGGGAGCACTAACTTTCAGGAGAGTGCTGCGCTTAGCACCGGCCTCAGCAGCTAATTCAACGGCGCGCTCTACGGCTTCTTTGTGACCACTGATGACGACTTGGCCTTCTGAGTTATCGTTGGCGACGACACACACTTGGCCCTGAGCAGCCTTCTCGCAACTTTCATTGGCTAGTTCCACGGACGCTGGCATGAGAGCCGCCATAGCCCCCTCACCCTGTGGAACCGCTTGCTGCATGGCTTGACCGCGGATCTTTAACAGACGAGCTGTATCGGACACTGAAAAAGTACCTGCTGCGCAAAGAGCAGAATACTCTCCCAAAGAGTGACCAGCAACATGTGTGGCCATATCTTTGAGACTTCTGCCTGATTCTTTTTCAAGCACACGCTGAGTGGCAATGCTGACAGCCATCAATGCAGGCTGAGCATTCTCGGTTAGGAGGATATCCCCTTCAGGACCTTCAAACATGATTTTGCTGAGTTTCTGATTGAGGGCATCATTCACCTCTTCAAACACTTCACGAGCTAATGGGAAGGCATCATAGATTTCTTTTCCCATACCCACTTGTTGGACACCTTGTCCGGGATAAATAAATGCACGCATTACAAACAACCTCTATGGTTTTATTCTCTTAACTGGGCGGAAATTAGCAGCTTTTGTTAAGGAATGCTAGATTTTAATAGTATGGCTTCCCAACCCGACGAATCGCTGAGAGATGAAGTACAGACCATGGGACAGCACTCTTTCGCAAGCATTCCAAATCAGGACTAGGGTTAAAAGCAAACAAAGCGCTACTTGTAATTAATAATATTCGACATTATATATTGGAGTAGAGATAAATTAACTAATAAATTTTAAAGCATGGTAAACCATGAATTTTATTGTTAGTAGGGTTATTGATAACCGTATCACGTTTTGATATTGTCCTCCTATGAATATTTTCATGCTTACTTAGCCTTAACTAGTCTTATTAATTATCTTGAATCATCTGAATAAGTCCGCATTCGCGTAGTTTTTTCAGGTCAGAAGAGTTGCCCAGTCTTTAACTGTGAGTTTTATGAAGTACGAGCCCCCGATTTGGGGGATTTTTTATGCGTTTTGCTTGGTTTTTAAGGGATT
>CAJQNC010000093.1 GCA_905479605.1 uncultured Alphaproteobacteria bacterium
GGCCTTTTTTTGCGTCACCGCAAGGGCTTCCAAAAAGAATTCTTTTCGGATCCACCCCTGGGATCGGTGAGGGCGGCTCCGAAAAGAATTCTTTCCGAAAACCCATGCTCAGGGAGTCTCATTTCTGTTTGAACTTATTCACCATAGCATGATACTTCTGTACTATTGTACAGCTTAGGTTATTATCTGAACCAAGGCTTTCAGTTAAGTCAATTTTAACTTTATCTAAATAGGCACCGTGTTCATTCTTTTTACGTATTTTAGTTGAACACTTTTTTAGAAGCGTTACAGGCTGAGCTGGTGTAAGAATCGAATTTTGCTCATATATTTCAATTGTGTCTCCATCTCTGTAGTCAAATCCACCTGTCTGGAAATCAACTTTATGGGGTTCTTCACTGTGAGAATGGCATGGGAAATATCCATGAGTACTAGTTGGAAGTCCATCCTTATTTTTTACCTGAACCCAATAATGGAAACTATCTGAGCACAACATGTCCGTATAAACAATCGTTGGTACCGAAGTTGGTTCAGCAAAGGATTCCGTTGTGAAAGCCAGTGTTAATCCAGCAATAGCAATAGTTGATTTAAGAATATTCATTTTTTGATCCTTTCTAATGAATAAGCGTCATCTTTATTTGTATAAACGGTATTTGAACACATATTGGTTAAGAAAGCTTTAAGCTTACCATTTTAAAAAAGGAAGAAGATCATTGGTACTGCCGCTTCAATATGTGTGATGAACAGGGGAGTATGAAAGATCAAGATTCTCTGCTGGCTTCTCGATAAGGTGCAACAAGAATACACTTGGATGCACATCGAGAAACTCAACGAGTATGATGGCGCCCAAGCTTTCACCAAGGCGCAGGGAGAGAACTAATTCCTCAGATCACACGCCGCCTTCTGTGGCGGTGTCTTCTTCGCCGCACACAGCTGCTTCTTTGCTATATGACAACATAAGCACTCCATAGGCCAATCCTGAGATGAATAACCCGATGAACCAGGCGTAGTGGTAGAAGGGAACCAGGAATCCGAAGAGGTTGTCAGCGTCATACAAACCAATCTGGTTCAAGAAACCAGGAACATTGGGAGCAATACCAATGGCCAGGGCTGCCATGGCCTTTGAGTTGTAACCATTTTTATAGCTATAGATTCCATTGCGTTGGTAGAGGGCATTCACATCCAACTTGGTTTTGCGAACAACAAAGTAATCCACCAGAATGATACCAGCGATGGGGCCTAAGAGAGCTGAGTAACCGATGAGCCAGGTGAATATATAACCTGTGGGATCGGCGATCAATTTCCATGGCATAATCACAATCCCGATAACTCCTGTAATCAGTCCACCCCTTTTGAAGTTGATGTGTTGCGGAGCCAGGTTGGAAAAGTCATTAGCCGGGCTGACGACGTTGGCTGCTACGTTGGTTGTTAAGGTTGCCATTACCACTACGATAAGAGCAGGAATAACCACGATAGGATTACTGAACTTCTGTACCAGCAGGATGGGGTCCCAGATGGCTTCTCCATATAGCAGGATTGTTACGCTGGTTACGGCTACACCGATAAATGCAAAGAAAGTCATGGTGGTGGGCAGCCCCAAAGCTTGTCCTATAACCTGTGATTCTTGGTCTTTGGCATAGCGGGTAAAGTCTGGGATATTCAAACTTAAGGTGGCCCAGAAACCGATGATCCCTGTCAGGGCGGGGAAGAAAAATTGATAGAAATCAGTTGTGGATTGGAATTGGGAAGTGCGCTGGAAGATGGCACCCAAGTCGTCTACACTGCTGTAGGCCCAGTAAAGTAGCGCCAGTCCACCGATGATCAAGAAAGGCGTACAGAAGCTTTCCAGCCATTTGATAGAGCTAATACCCTTCCAAATGAAATACAGGTTCATGAACCAGAAGGCCATAAAACAGATAAAGGGGACGAGACTTATGCCAATTATGTCTATAAAACCTGTTCCCACATTGGCGGCTTCTGGCCATAGGAATAGCACCAGTGAGTAGATAGCTGTGCCCCCGATCCAGGTCTGGATGCCAAACCACCCGCATGCCACCAGAGCCCGCAGCATGGCGGGTATGTTTGAACCGCGGATGCCAAAGCTGGCTCGGGCATAGACGGGATAAGGAATACCATATTTAACTCCCGCATGACCGTTGAGGATCATGGGAATGAGGACGATCACATTCCCTATGAGAATTGTTATCAGTGCTTGCAGCCAGTTCATGCCACCTTGAATCAGGCCAGAGGCCATCATGTATGTGGGAATTTGAACGGAGAGTCCTACCCAAAGAGTAAAAAAATTAAAGGAAGTCCAGTTTTTCTGAGATTTAGAAACCGGGGCGAGGTCTTCATTGACAAGGGATTTATCCATTTTCGGCGCCTTCAGCAATTAGATTTTGTTACTTCTAAAAGATTTTGATTAAAATGGCTAGCTATAAATGATCTCTAAATTTTCATTAACATTCCCCCTCATTTGACTTTGAAGCATTTTCTCGTTAGGTTCAGGTCCAGCTAAGGAGTAAGTATGGTCGAGCCAACCAAGCCCCCTATTTCCCCATGGCTATTATGGGGAATGGGCAGTTTATTTTTTCTGTACCAGTTCGTGGTGCGCGTAGCTCCTGCTGTCATGGCGGATGATTGGCTGCTATGGTTTTCCATTGATACAGCCATTTTAGGATCAGTTGTATCTCTTTACTATATGTCTTATTCCAGCATGCAGGTCCCCCTAGGACTTCTGTTTGATAAGTACGGTCCTCGCGCTTTAATGACAACTGCTGCTCTGGTCATCGCCTTTGGCTGCATCCTCACCATGATCTCCCACTCGCTAATTCTCTTTTCCATAGGACGATTTATTATTGGTCTTGGTTCAGCCTGTGGTTTCTTGGGAACTTTAAAGATTGCCACCCTTTGTTTTCCCGAGGAACGGTTGAGTTTGATCGCAGGGTTAACTACGGCCATTGGAACCTTTGGTGGAATTGTTGGTGGTGCGCCCCTTTCCTTTCTGACGGAATCCATTGGTTGGAGGGCGTCCTTCCTTGTGCTTGCTGTGATCGGCTTTGCAATCAGCGTTTTGGTCTTTTCGATGCTTCGCTTTCTTCCGAAGCCAAAAAAACAAAGGTTCAAGACTGTAAGTCATGCTCTTCACGACATGATCGTGGGTTTAAGGATCGTTATTCGAAAACCATATACTTGGCGTGTCGCTCTTTTTGCTTTTTGCATGTATACACCCTTATCAGCTTTTGCTGACTTCTGGGGAGTTCCCTTTTTTAAAGACTCCTTTGGCTATGATGAAATTTATGCTGCCACCTTAACCGGGACAGTATTCCTGGGGGTGATTGCAGGAGGAGTGCTGCTTGGAGGTATGATACGGATTTTCGGTCAGCACAACTCAATGCTACTTGGTGCAGCTACAGCTATCATCACATTCTCGTTGATATTATTCGCTCCCCTATCTGAGCCGTTCCTCTATGGCATTCTTTTTCTCCAGGGACTGGCTTTTGCTCCTGAATGTATCGCCTTTTCTCTTATCTACAGCGTTCTCCCCAATGGTAGGGGAGGTATCGCAGTAGGTTTTACCAATATGGTGGCTATGAGCAGTGGAGTGCTTTTACAGCCTCTCATTGGTTGGATGCTTGAATTCTCATCCCTTTCTCAAGGTGTGGCACGCTACCAATTGGCTCTTTCTACGATTCTTCTATGTCTAGTGGGAGCTTTCATCTTGGCAGTAAGCTTGCGGCCCAAAAGGTATTCACTGGTTTCTGGGGTGGCTCTCAAGTGAGAAATTCATTCAGGATGAGGTGTTTCCCAACAGTAAAAGCTGATACTTTCTTGAACTGCGGTGAGCTTCAATGCCGAGTAGTTATCTGGATGTAAAACTCATCTTTACTTTTTCTTCTTCGGAGAATCTTTTTTCTTTTTTCCCAATTTCATATGGGCGATTTCAGCGAGTTTAATGTAGTGCTGTTTAATAGAATCTAATTCATCGTCGGAAAGATCCTCTGAGTCTAATAAAGAAGTTTGGGCTCCCTTACTTGTTCGAAGGAGTTCATCCAACTTGATCTGAATGGCTTCACCATCGCGGTTTTGAGTGTTTTGGATGAGAAAGACCATGAGGAATGTGATAATGCTGGTGCCCGTATTGACGACCAGCTGCCACGTGTCTGAGTAATTGAACATAGGCCCAGTGCTGATCCAAATCACTATAGAAGCAGCCGCAAGAATCGAGACAGATGGCCGTCCGCTTACTTCAGATATTTTTTCTGCTATTCGAATAAAAGCCCTATTGATACTCATTGGTGTAATCCCCTTATATAATTTATTTTATTACGATTATAATCTTGTCTTAGGTATTCGGCAATCTATTGAGGAAGTTGATTCGTCTGGCATAAGCTCTACCGACTCAATATAAACATTTGGTTTAGATTTTTTCTCTTGCATTTCTAGATTCGCTTGATATTCTAACCGGCTTTTTGAGCCAGATTAAATTTATCAGGAGATTAACCATGAGTGCACCACAAGGCGCGTTGACTCGATACCCCGCAGGCTCTCTTCAAGAGGCCTGGCAGATGGTGTATCCGATCATGCTGACCGCTGCATCGGGTCGCCTGATGATGTTTTTTGATCGATTGATTCTGGCTCAATACTCAACAAAAGCCATGACTGCGGCAGCCTCAGCGGGCATGGTGGTGGCCACCTTTCACTACTCGGTAGTTTCGTTGGTGACCATCGTTGAAATGTTTGTCGGCCAATACAACGGTTCTAAAAAATATAAGAAAGTATCCCAATCCGTATGGCAGATGATTTGGCTGTCATTGGCGGCTTCTTTGTTGTTTTTTCCCTTGGCCTTTTTTACAGGTGAGTTCTTTGTCGCCGATCCCTACGACGATCTGGGTGTTCCCTACTTTAAATGGTTGATGATTTTTGGTACACCGTTGGCGCTTCAAGCAGCGCTTGGGAGCTTCTTTGTAGGCATTGGTAAGCCTAAAATTGTGACGGTAATTACGGTCATTGCCAACGTCATCAACCTTGTTTTGGATGTGATTTTTGTTTTTGGTATTGAAGGTTGGTTCCCATCGTTAGGAACTATGGGAGCTGCTATTGCTACAGGTATAGCTCTTTGCTTTCAAGCTGGTGTGCTGTTCTACATATTTTTATCCGAGCCGTATAAATCTAAATACGGCACTTGGGATCTATCTTTTTTGCCTAAGCTGTTCAATAAAGAAATCAAGATTGGGCTTCCTAGCGCAGTGACTCACCTCATTGAAATTGCCGCGTGGGCAACACAACTGCATATCATGGCTCGGGCGGGGGATTTGTATATTACTGTGATTGCCATTGCTCAGACCGCCTTTATTCTCTTCTTCTTTGTCAACGAAGGATTATCGAAGGGTATGGGCGCTATTGCATCTAACTACATGGGTGCAAAACGGTATGAATTTGTCCCAAAATCCCTGGCTTCCATGGTGCGTATTCTCGTTTACTTTATTGGAGCCCTCTCTCTTGTTTTTGTTTTCTACCCTGAGCCTCTGATAAATGGGTTTATCGAGGGGGATTACTCTGCAGAGTTCCTTGAAGAGTTGGTTTATTATACTCGCTGGGCACTGATTTGGATGTGGGTCTATATGTTTTTGGATGGCATTGTCTGGATCCTATCAGGCATCCTCACTGCTTCTGGTGATACAAAATATATCATGTACATCAACTGCACCACATCCTGGATTTTTGGCGTGCTACCTATGTATCTGTTAGTCGAATACGCAGATATGAATCCAGCGGGTGTATTGTTTATCATGACCATCTACGGTGGATTGAACGTACTTCTGTTCTATTGGCGGTATCGTACGGGTGCCTGGCGAGAAAATCGTATTCAGTCCTAAGAACTTTTTTCCTTCCGAATATGGAACCATTGGCGAGGTGTTGATTCAATAAGGGCAGACAAGGGAACTGCACTGATGAGAAATGCAAGCCCCACATATTGCAGCCATTCAGGACCCGTGGCTTGCCAAATGGTGTATTCCCAAGGAATAATGTATGGCCATGTACTGATACATAGGCCTGTCATGGACAACACAAACAGGCAAACGGCCAGTGCATAGGGCCCTTTTCTCCGTTGTTCTAGAATAGCTAACCATAATAAAAACCCTACCCAGGCTGTTAACAGAGGTATGGGGGAAAGATATAAGACCTGCGGCCAAGAAAACCATCTTTGAGAGATATGAGTTTCCATGAGAGGTATCCACAAACTGACAATCATAATGGCCAGTAATAAACTCATAGCCAGATATGTTGTTCTCTCATAAAGGTAGAGAGGAACCTGAGTGGTTTTGTTTTTGATAAGCCATGTGATGCCTAGCAAGCTATAAGCAACGACTAAGCCAATAGCACAAAACCCTGACAGTGGTGTTAGCCATGCGATGCTGTTTTGTCGTGCGGTGCTGAATGTGGATTCAAAGCCATCTAAGGCCACACCTAACATAATGCCATGGGTGAAGGTTATCGTAAGGGAGGTAGCAAAAAAGACCCATCCCCATGGGCTGCTATCATTTTGCTTGAGTTGGGTGACAGAATAGTATCTGAGTGCCTGGCTAATTATAAGAACGAATAGAGGTGCTAGAAAGCATTTAAAAACCACCTGGTAAACCAAGGGAAAGACCAGAGCCCACCCTGCTAGGGCAATGAGAATCCAGGTCTCATTGCGCCACCAAGGTGAACTGAGCAGTTCGATTAAATCAGATTTGCTTTTTATTGTGGGGTACAGCATCCCCAATCCTAATTCTCTACCGTTGCGAATAATGTATATGGTTAAAGAAAATACGATCAGCGCTAACGAAAGCGTTGGGCTGTCTATAGTCACTTTTATTCCTCCCCTGGAATTTTTATGGATAATTTATATCAAAACCTTATATTCAGGTATACTAAAAAGCTATAGAGCAAGTGCAGTCCTTGACCCGCTTGCATTAAATCTTCCTTCATGGATAATTAACGCTTATAGTAGTTAGAATAATTTTTAACGATAAATTTGCAGGGGGTATCGTGAGTTACTCAACTATTAGCATTAGGGATTCACTTCCCAAATTTAGTTATGAAGGCCTATTAATTTGTCTGGTTGTGTTATTTGCTCTCATTCCTATCTCAGAGCACTTAGTTTTTACTCAAGTCATAGTGAAGTCTGGCTTCACCTTGGTTCTATTAGCTTCGGTTTATATGGTGTCCAATAAGCCACTGCACGCGCTTTTTGCTATTCTTTTAGCGACCCCAGCTTTGGTGGGGCACTGGCTAGAGCTCTTTGTTCACTTGGCGATTCCCCATTTGGTGCAGTTGAGCTTCTCAATGGCTTTGCAAACGTATGTGACGGTTATTATGTTGTTAAATTTATTTCGGGTTCAAACTATCGATCGAAGTTCCCTTTTTGGTGCTATTTGTATTTACATCATGATCGGGTTATTTTTCAGCTCATGTTACGCCCTTATCCAAACTATTAATCATGAGTCTTTCGTTGGATTGCAGCAGATGGTGGCCCATAGTGATGCTACTTATGGTGCAGACACATCCCCTCATCAGTTATTTTACTTTAGTTTTGTGACTCTCACGACTCTTGGATATGGTCAGATAGCTCCTCAATCCGTGCTGGCAAGTGCGTTATGCTCAGCCGAAGCATTAATCGGGCAATTTTATATGACCATTCTTGTGGCTCGTCTTGTATCCCTCTACGTGTCATCCAGTCAAGCTACTGTTGTAAAACAGGAAGAGAAGAAACTTGAACGCAAGTTAGATAAGGATAAGGAAACTTAAACTTTCTTCCCATATAAAATATAATTGATATCTATGTTGGATCCCAATCTCCACCCCTGAGTGGGGCAATAATTAATTCCCTCAACGGCTAAGGTTTCTACATCTTCGTCTCTTAAGCGAGCTGCAAGGTCTTGAGGTGAGACGAACTTGTTCCAATCGTGGGCGCCTTTGGGAGCCCATTTTAAAATATTCTCAGCAACTACGATCCCTAAAGCCCAAGCTTTCCATGTCTTGTTTAGTGTGGAGAGTATTAAAGCCCCTTCAGGCTTGATCAGCCCAGAACATTCTGAAAGAAAAGCCTGTAGGTTCGCCACATGTTCCACCACTTCCAGGCTTAACACGGCATCAAATTTCTTTTTCTTCTTTAATAAACCCTCTGATTCTAGTAGTTGATAGTCGATTTTAAGTTTCATGGACTGGGCGTGCTGTTTTGCAATTGCAATAGCTTCCTCAGAAGCATCAATGCCTGTCATCTTGGCACCTAATCTTGTTAAGGGCTCGGTGAGAATTCCACCGCCGCAGCCCACGTCGCAAAATGAGAGGCCTTTGAATGGTTCTTTACTATTTTCATCACGATTGAAATGGCGACACAGATGGTGCTTGATAAATTGCAGCCGTGCGGGATTCATGGCGTGCAACCCTTGCAATGGACCTTGTTCATCCCACCAATGGGCAGCGTGTTTGGAAAACTGTTCGATTTCTTTGAGGTCGGTGTGCGGCATGTTTTTATCCTTGTCTTGCTGATCTGATAAAAACAGGCTATAGATCCCTCAGTCAAGGAAAACAAGTAAACTCTATGACAATCATTGTTCAGAAATTTGGCGGGTCATCTCTTGCTACCGTTGACTTAATCAAAAAAGCAGCGCTGCGGGTCAGAACAGAAGTGGAGGCAGGCAATCAAGTTGTGGTTGTGCTTTCAGCGATGGGAGGAATGACTGACCGCTTGGTCGAGTTTGTCCGGGAATTGTCAACAGCTTATGACCGTTCCGAGTATGACACAGTGGTCAGCGCTGGTGAGCAGGTGAGTGTCGGACTTATGGCCATGGCCCTTAAGAATATGGGTCTATCGGCACGATCATGGTTGGGTTGGCAAATTCCCATTCAAACCTCCAATATTCACTCCTCTGCTAAGATAGAAAATGTTTCAATTGATAAAATCCAGCAGTCTTTAGATCAGCGTGAGGTTGCAGTTGTAGCTGGATTCCAAGGAATTTCCCCACAAGGTCGTATTACTACCTTAGGGCGAGGAGGTTCTGATACAACGGCAGTAGCCCTTGCTGCAGCACTGCAAGCCGAACGTTGTGATATTTACACCGATGTGGAGGGGGTTTACACAGCCGACCCACGTTTCGTGTCTAAAGCTGGAAAGCTTGATCAAATTGCATACGATGAAATGTTGGAGCTAGCATCGCAGGGAGCGAAAGTTCTGCAGCGAGATTCTGTTCAATTAGCCATGAAGCATCAAGTCCCACTTCGGGTTTTATCCAGTTTGACTATGGCTCCGGGTACAGTTATTTCCAAGGATTGTGAGGCTACAGGGCCGCAGATTCGTGGGGTAGTCCAAAGCTTCTCAGAGTGTAAGGTTCAGCTGAAAGATATCTCACATGATGCTATAGAGCACCTGTCCTCAGTTCTGAATGAGGCAGGCATCACGATGGATATGCCTAGTCATAGTCTCACACCCTTTGCTTCCCGTTGGGATTATTCCTTCACGGTTCCTGAAGAGGATCGTTTGCAAGCTGTAAAACTGCTGAACTTAACAGTGGAAAAGAAAAAATTTTCTACGATAACTTCTGATATTAATGTGGCAAGGATATCTATAGTTGGTCCTTATTTAAGTGAAAATCCAAATTTAGTACAAAAACTATTTCATACTCTGGCGGAAAAGGGTATACAGGTGCAGGATGTTAGTACATCCGATATTAAAATTAGTGTTTTGGTAAAGAAAGCTGATTCGGAGAAGGCATTGAGCGCTCTCCATACGGCTTACAATTTAGATGTCAAGTAGAGGATATGTGACATATGAGGTCTACATCAAGTAAATTGAGTGGTTTGTGGCAGCGTGGCTGTGAATTTTTAGGTACAGAATATGCCCTTTTGGGTGGTGCTATGACGTGGGTATCTGAGCGAAATCTCGTTTCAGCAATTTCAAACGCAGGTGGATTTGGAGTCATTGCCACTGGTGCTATGGCCCCAGATATGTTGCGCGAGGAAATTCAAGCAACCCAGAAGTTAACCACCAAACCCTTTGGTGTGAACCTTATTACTATGCATCCACAGTTGGATGAACTTATCCAAGTTTGTGCTGATGAGAAAGTGACCCATGTGGTGCTTGCCGGCGGTTTGCCTCCACGTACTGCTATTGAACAGTTGAAAGGCCATGTGATCAAAGTCATCTGCTTTGCTCCGGCTTTGGTTTTAGCTAAGAAGTTGGTTCGCATGGGGGTCGATGCCTTGGTGATCGAAGGTATGGAAGCCGGTGGTCACATTGGCCCCGTTTCTACAAGTGTGCTGGCCCAAGAGATTCTCCCTCACATCACCGAAGTTCCCGTATTTGTGGCCGGTGGTATTGGTCGAGGTGAGGCCATTATTTCTTATTTGGAGCAAGGTGCTGCCGGTTGCCAGCTTGGAACACGCTTTGTTTGCGCTACTGAGTGCGTAGCTCATCCTAATTTCAAGAAGTCTTTCATCCGCGCTAATGCTCGTGATGCGACCTTATCTGCGCAAATTGATTCGCGGTTTCCTGTGATCCCTGTTCGTGCTATTGCGAACCAAGCCACAAAAGATTTTATGAACCTTCAGCGTGAAGTCATTCAGAAGGTGGATCAAGGGCAGTTGGATATGAAAGACGCTCAGCTAGAAATTGAACATTTCTGGGCAGGAGCTTTGCGCCGTGCAGCCATGGAAGGTGATTTAGAAACAGGGTCGCTGATGGCGGGCCAAAGTGTGGGTATGGTGACTTGCGAGCAAAGCACGAAGGAAATCCTTGCAGAGTTGATCCAACAATGCGAAGCTACTCTCAATGAACGATACCAATCTCCGGCTCATGAGGTGAAAGTTGCGTGACTGTTGAAGCCTTACGAAAACAACCAGAATTAACGGTTTCTCTTGTCCAAGATATCTCGGATATTCTGGATAAACCTCAGACTTTCACAACACGTCTCAATAATTGTCTCAAGCTTGTTTCCGAAAGGCTCAATGCGGAAATTGGCGCCATTTATTTGTTTGACGATAACCTCCACTTAGAGCCTTGTATTAAATACGATAGAACTAAAACCCAGCATTATCTAAGCCGTTTTAAGGTGGGAGAGGGACTGATAGGTTATATTGCTGCCACAGGTCAGTACATTTCCACTTCGAACCTGACTTCCCACCCAAGCTTTGTCTATCGCCCAGGTGTAGCTAACTATAGCCACCTCGCTCTTATTGGTGTGCCGATCTACGGTGAAAAAGGCACAGTGGGGGTTATGACTCTGCAAAACCCATTGTGCTCTCCGTTCGAAGATTGGCAATTGGATACTCTACTAAATGTATCCGTGGAACTTGGCAATATTCCTGAGTTCAAGCTTCTGCCTTCAATACCATTTACATCTATTGATGATAAGCCCAACCAGAAAATACAGGGTGTGGGTTTTTGTGGGGGAGTGGGTGTTGGTCAAGCTTTCTACCACAAGCCAATGGTCTTTCGCGAAGCAAATGGCACGAAGGATATTCGTGCTGAACGTGCTCGCCTCAAAGATGCTATTCGTGAGCTCATTGCGGATATTGATCGCAAACTAGAACGGCCTGAAATTTCCGATCAAGATATTTCTCGTGAAGTGCTCGAAGCTCACCGTATGATTGCCCAAGATCGCGTGTGGATTAAGCAGATTCAAGAGGGTATTAACCGCGATCTGACTTCTGAGGCTGCTGTGCAGAAAATCCGACGTGAAACGCGTGAGCGCTTTGCTCAGATGGGTGACAAATATCTGAAAGCACGAGCTGCAGATCTTGAAGATCTGGCCATTCGTTTGCTACGATTTCTTTCTGGTGATCCCTGCGCGGATGTGGGGCTTCAGGAATCGACTATTCTGATTGCCCATCATATGGGGCCTGCGGAGCTTCTGGATTATGACAGACGTTATGTGAAAGGCCTGATTCTTGAAGAAGGGGTGCATACGGCCCATGTGGCAATTGTAGCCCGTGCATTGGATATCCCCGTTATTGGCCGTGTGGCTAGTGGGGTGTCACTGATCAATGAAGGCACTAAGGTCGTCATTGATGGAGGTACTGGCGCAATTATTCTCAATCCAACCTCTGATGTGTTGGCTGACACTCGTAAACAAATTCAAGCGCAAAAGCGCTGGCAAGAGGGTGCTAAAGAATTGCGTGATGTCCCTGCTGTTACTCAGGATGGTGTTGATATAGATCTTATGATCAATGCAGGGCTCGTATTAGATTTGGAACACCTCCAACTTCTCAATGCCAAGGGAGTCGGGCTTTACCGAACAGAAATTCCGTTTATGATGCGTTCCAGTTTTCCAAGTTTGCAAGTTCAGACTGATGTTTACAAGGATGTCTTCGAGCGGGTAGGGTATAAGCCTGTTACTTTTCGCACATTGGATATTGGTGGCGACAAAGTCGTTCCTTATATGTGGCAAAGCGCAGATGAGAACCCGGCTATGGGCTGGCGTGCATTACGTGTTGCTTTGGATCGTCCTGCCCTTCTAAAACAGCAGGTTCGTGCTCTTTTGAGAGCCAGCGAGGGAAGAGATATACGTATTCTTTTTCCTATGGTTTCTGTGGCTGATGAATTTTTGAAAGCGCGAAAGTTAGTAGAGCAAGAATTGAAGAGAGCTAAGACTAACGAAGAGGTTCTTCCTGCTTCTGTTTCTTATGGGTTGATGTTGGAAGTTCCGTCCATGGCTTGGGATTTGGATCGTATTCTTCCGCAACTTGATTTTGTGGCTATTGGAACCAATGACTTGTTCCAATTTTTCTATGCCTCTGATCGAACCAACCCTCAGGTAGCCCAGCGATATGATTGTCTTTCCTCAGCTTTTCTCACATTTTTGGGTGAAGTTCACGAGAAATGTACCAAGGCCGGGGTGCCTGTTAGTGTTTGTGGAGAAATGGCTAGCCGTCCCATAGAAGCTCTTGCGCTTCTAGGTCTGGGTTTTACAGAACTATCTTTAACGCCCCCGGCATTTATTTCGATCAAGAAACTCATCATTCATTTGAATCTTTCTCAACTTCAAGCAGCAGTCAAAGAGTGGCTGGAAGTAGGCAAAGAGTCTCTTCGTGAAGATCTTTTAAAATTTGCGGCAGAACACAAACTTTTGGATATAGCATTTTAGTATACTAATTACAGAATATATGCTATAAAAGTAGGCATGACCTACGGATACTCCATTGAGCTAAGAGCTCGGGCGATGTCTTTCCTGGATTCTGGAAAGTCTCGCAAAGACGTGTGTGAAACCTTC